>JBDLJW010000377.1:0-1013 GCA_039714135.1 Verrucomicrobiota bacterium | reverse complement strand
CCCGACCACCCGCATATTCACGTTTTGAACGATGGGGTGGCACCGCCGCTTCGTCGAACCAAATTGCACATAGCAGGTTGGCGCGCCGTGTGGCGTAGCTCCTACGATGCCGTTCATGCCGTTGATGAATCCGTGTTTTTCGCGATGCGTCTGTGCCGGTGGAGAAAGATTGCTCTCGTCTACGATGCCTTCCGCTGTTTCTCCGGCAAGGCCGGCTCCGGAATCTCCGGCCTTATGCGGTTTTTCCCCAAGCACCTCCAGCGCTTGGAAGCCAAGGTGTTGGAATGGGCCGATATCGTCTTTTCTCCCTGCTCCGTCCTTACGGGCGATTTGCATGGCATGAATCGGGATGCCCCGGTTTTGCAACTGGAGGATGTTCCTGTCCAGCCGTTCTTTGCACAGTACAATGCCGTAAAATCCCCTTTTTCTGAAACGATCGATAAGCCGCGGGGTCCGGTGGTGCTATGCAGCCTGCTCCCCGGCCATGCGCTGGAGATTAGCAAGTTGCTCTTGGCGGTCCGCAAGGTGGTTGATGTCGTGCCGGACATGCTCTTTTATCTTAAGGGGGTTCCGCACGGACAGGCGAAAAAGATGGCGGCCAATCTCGATATTTCCGACCAATGCGTCTTCCTTCCGCCCAATGAACCGGAGGCCTTTCTTTCTGCGCTTGAGATCGCCGAAGTCACCTTGATGGTTCCTCCGGGGAATGGCCGCTATATCCACCCGCAGGTCTACACCCTGCTCTATGCCAGTGCGCCACTGATGACGATATCCAATGCGGCCTATGATGAGGTGCTCACCGAAAAGACGTCGGTTCGCGTGCTGCCCAATGCGGAATCCATTGCCGAGGGCCTGCTCCGGACCATTCGAGAGCCGCTGTTTTCGCTGGCCATTGCCATGGAGGGGCAGCAGCTCGTCGCCGAGCGCCATACCTGTTCCAGTTTCAAGCACAAGATCCGCATGGCCTATCACGATCTAGACAAGACAGCGCCATAGTTGTTCTATATAAAAAA
>JBDLJW010000376.1:0-1019 GCA_039714135.1 Verrucomicrobiota bacterium | reverse complement strand
CGAGTATCGAACTCAGGCCATCGATATCCACTTCCAGCCCACGTAAGGCTTTTTGCAGTGACTCCTGGAAGGTGCGACCGATCGCCATCACTTCACCCACCGATTTCATCTGGGTGGTGAGACGGTTTTCTGCCTGCGGGAATTTCTCGAAGGTGAAGCGCGGAATTTTTGTGACCACATAGTCGATGCTTGGCTCGAATGAGGCCGGTGTGGCACCGCCGGTAATCTCATTTTGCAGCTCATCCAGCGTGTAACCGATCGCCAGCTTGGCGGCAATTTTTGCGATCGGGAAACCGGTCGCTTTCGAGGCCAGCGCCGAAGAACGTGATACCCGCGGGTTCATCTCGATGATGGTCATGCGGCCATCGGCCGGGTTAACCGAAAACTGAACGTTGGAACCGCCGGTCTCTACACCGATCTTACGCAACACCGCAATCGAGGCATCTCGCATGTGCTGGTATTCTTTATCGGTGAGTGTTTGCGCAGGCGCAACCGTTATAGAGTCACCGGTGTGAATACCCATGGGGTCCAGGTTTTCAATCGAACAGATAATGATGCAGTTATCGTTTTTATCACGCACCACTTCCATCTCGTACTCTTTCCAGCCGGAAATCGATTCTTCTACCAGTAATTCACTTACCGGCGATAGATCCAGGCCGCGAAGACAGATTTCATCAAACTCTTCCTTGTTATAAGCGATACCGCCGCCACTGCCACCCATGGTGAAAGAAGGACGAACAACTGTTGGGTAACCAACCTGAGCCTGTACCTGATATGCCTCTTCCATGCTGTGTGCTATCGCGGCACGCGGCATATCCAGACCTAATTCTTCCATGGCTTTTTTGAAGCGTTCACGATCTTCCGCCATATCGATGGCATCTTTGCTGGCGCCGATCATCTCAACGCCGAATTTCTCCAGAATGCCTTCGCGATCTAAATCCAGTGCACAGTTAAGCGCCGTCTGCCCACCCATGGTAGGCAGTAAAACATCCGGTTTTTCTTTTTCGATAATCGCTGCG
>JBDLJW010000375.1:0-1022 GCA_039714135.1 Verrucomicrobiota bacterium | reverse complement strand
GTCGGCATACGGCGTGAGCAGCGGGTGGTTGCGCTTGCAGATCACGGCCGCCTGCCCGAAGGCCCAGCGCAAATACGGATTGCCCATCTTGCCCCCGCAAAGGCCCTTGACCTTTCCGGCGGATGCCACGGAGCCTTTCACGAGCCGGCTGTAGCTGCAGAAGTCCTTCACCGTCGGGAAGCGCTTAACGGTATCGATTTCAAAAAGAACGCTCAGCGACAGTACGCGCCCGATCCCCGGCACCGTTTTGATCAATGAAAAATCGCGGCAGTGAACCTTGCGGGCCTGGTCGGCGAGCCGCTGGTCGATGAGCTCGATGCGCCGGTCGTAGGAGCGGATCAGCTCCATGTCGCATTTGACCGCCAGCTTATGAAGAGGATCGGTGTATTGAGACAGAATGCGTTCTTCCCAGACATCCCGGTTGTGGCCGCCCTTGGCCACGGGAACCAACCCTTCCGACTGCTGGTTCATCTGCAGGTGCCCAAGCAGGGTTGAGCGTTCCCATACATAGCCCATCCGCTGCCGCAACAACGCACGCATCGGACGGCGCTCCCGAGGATAAACGTATGATGGAGGAATCAGGTTGGTTCTCAGCAGATGGGCGAGCTTTTCCGAGTCGAGCTTGTCGTTCTTGTTCTTGCCGCCATGGATATGCTTGAGGTAGAGCGCGTGGGCGAGCACGAATTCTATTCCGGCATCCAGGCACGCATCCGCCAGCCAGTACCAGTTGTAGCAGCACTCGCAGACCACCGTCAGGCTCTCGCGATACGGGGCGACCAGCTTCAGGAAGAAGGCGAAATCATTGCCCTTGATGTTCTTGTGGACCAGCTTATTGCCCTCCCGATCCATCACACAGATGTACATCTGCTTGGTATGCAGATCGATTCCGCAGTTGTATTTCGTGGTGCTTTTGTAATACTTCATGGCGTCTCCTTTGCTTGTTTAGGGTTGATGAGACATCTCCTTCCGGATCGGTCGGGAAAACTTCACCGGAAGGAGAACTCTTTTTTAGTTTAAGAAAA
>JBDLJW010000374.1:0-1034 GCA_039714135.1 Verrucomicrobiota bacterium | reverse complement strand
GCATGGATACGTCGAAAAATGGGAGGATTGGCCGTATTCAAGTGCAGGTGATTTTATTGCTGAAAAGGGACGCGATGCGGTATTAAGAGAGTGGCAGGAATATCCCGTGCTCGATATGGGCAAAGGATGGGATGAATAACGCTGTTTGTAGTTCCGCCTTCAGGCGGCTCTGCGGACTGGCCGCCTGAAGGCGGAACTACGAGCTTTTTTATGAAACAATGGATCAAAGTGGCGGGGGCGCGGGAGCACAACCTGAAGGATGTGCATGTAAAGATTCCGCGCGACGAGCTGACGGTGGTGACGGGCCTGAGCGGATCGGGCAAGTCGTCGCTGGCGTTCGATACGATCTATGCAGAAGGGCAGCGCAAGTATGTGGAAAGCCTTTCAGCCTATGCCCGTCAGTTTCTGGGTCAGATGCAGAAGCCGGATGTGGACTACATCGAAGGCCTCTCCCCGGCGGTATCCATTGAGCAGCGCACGGCCGGCGCAAACCCGCGCTCGATCGTGGCGACGACCACCGAAATCTACGACTATCTTCGCCTGCTGTTTGCCAGCATCGGCAAGGCGCATTGCTACAAGTGCGGCAAGCCGGTCACGAGCCAGAGTGCCGAGGAGATTGTCGAGCAGTTGATGCAGCTGCCCGCCAAGACCAAGCTGATGGTGCTGGCTCCGTTGGTGCGTGGCCGCAAAGGCGAGCACGTCGAGGTGTTCGAAAAGATCCGCAAGGAGGGATTCGTTCGCGCGCGTGTCGATGGCGAGATCCACGAAATCGAAAACGTGCCCAAGTTGAAGAAGACCTATAAGCATACCATCGAGGCGGTGGTGGATCGCTTGGCCATTTCGGACGATATCCGCGGCCGCATGACCGACTCGGTCGAGCTGGCGCTGGCCGAGGGCGAAGGGTTAATCACTGCGCTTATTGCTGATGAGAATGGAAATTGGGACGAACGTCCCTTTTCGGAGCAGTATGCCTGCATCGACTGCGGCATCAGTTTCGACAAGCTGGAGTCGCGGCACTTTTCGTTCAACAGCCC
>JBDLJW010000373.1:0-1035 GCA_039714135.1 Verrucomicrobiota bacterium | reverse complement strand
CCACTCAAAGCAAATCCAGCGGACTCTTCACCGCATCAATGCTCTTCTCCATCACATGCGTATAGATTTCCGTCGTCTTTACATCCTTGTGCCCCATCAACTCCTGCACCATCCGGATATTGACGCCATTCTCCAACAGATGCGTTGCAAACGAATGCCGCAACGTATGCACCGTCGCCCGCTTCATGATCCCCGCTCTGGAGACCGCCTCCTTCACCGCCTTCTGGAACCCCGACTCAAGCACATGGTGCCGCATCTCCCTCCCGGAACGCGGATCCACCGACCGCCTCTTCGAAGGAAAAACATACTGCCAGCCCGCCTCCCGGCAAGCACCCGGATACTTCCGGGCCAACGCCTCTGGGATGTACACCTCTCCAAACCCCTCCCGGATATCCGCCCCATGCAACGCAACAACACGCTCAATATGATCCACCAGCACCGGACGAGCGGCCTCAGGCAACACAACCGTCCGGTCCTTGCCCCCCTTGCCGCCACGAACAAATATCCGCCCCTGCCCGAAGTCGACATCCTGAATGCGCAAACGGATGCACTCCATCAACCGCAATCCGCAACCATACGTCAACTGCGCCATCAACCGATGCGTACCCGCCATCATATCCAGCATCCCGGCCACCTCGCCCTGGGTCAAAACCGTCGGTGGCTTCCGATGCCGTTTACTGCGAACCGGAGCAATGCTTCCAAGATCCACATCCAGCACATCGCGATATAGAAAAACAATTGCATTCAACGCCTGCCGCTGCGTCGCCGCTGCAACTCCAGCCCCCTCGGCCAGATGGCTCAAATACCGCTCCACCTCCGCCGCACCCAGCGTCTTCGGATGTCGAGTCATCCCATAAAACAACAGATACCGCTTGATCCACATGCAATACGTCTGCTCCGTGCGGTACGCATAATGATAATACCGCAGAGTCTCACGCACCTGATCCATGAGCTTGCGACCTTGATCAGGAACAAACTTCTTCTTGTTTTCCATAAATTCCTCGCTAATATTGGTGTATCTGGAACAGATTTGAA
>JBDLJW010000372.1:0-1056 GCA_039714135.1 Verrucomicrobiota bacterium | reverse complement strand
AAAACATTCTACCGCTGGCGCCCGCACCCCTGGCACGGGCTTGAAATCGGCGAAGACCAGCCGCGCATTATCAATGCCTACATCGAGATGACCCCGTTTGACGCCGTAAAATACGAGGTCGACAAGACCACCGGCTACTTGCGCGTCGATCGCCCGCAACTGACCTCTTCCATGACACCCACGCTCTACGGCTTCATTCCGCAAACCTACTGCGCCGAACGCGTGAACGAGCTCTCCCCGAAATCAAAGAGGGGCGACGGCGACCCGCTTGACATCTGCGTCATTACCGAACGCCCCATCAACCGCGGCGAGGTGATTTTGCGCGCCCGCGTAATCGGTGGGATCCAGATGATCGACAACGGCGAGGCGGACGACAAAATCATTGCCGTGCTCGATAACGACCAATTCTGGGAGAATGCCAACGACATCGGCGACATTTCCCCCGCCCTGCTCGAGCGCCTGCGCCACTATTTTGCAACCTACAAGCTCGTCCCCGGCCAGCCGTCCGACGTGCAGATTGAAAAGATCTACGACCGCGACCACGCCTACTCCGTCATCAAGGCGGCCATGGAAGACTATACCGAAGAGTACGGCTAAGCCGCTGGCTTCTCTTTGCCGCAGGACAGCCAGACCCGCCAGCAGCAAAATATATTGTGCGCAATGCCTACCCCGCTCATCGGTCTGGACTCATTGGGAAGAGGGTCCGTATTTGGGTGGAGCTTCGGCAACCTTCATGATTAGCTCGCGAGCAGGCCAGTCCCCGGTTGCCTCGAAGTAGAGCGTTTCAGGTGCAATATCGAGTTCACCGTTTTGCCAAGTAATCGTGTGCCAGTCCGGATCAACAGCGAATTGCTTGAAAAGCTCAACATCCCGAAGGACATCAAACACGCCGCCCTTGTCAATAAACGGGAAAAAATCAACCTCACCCGATTTGCCATCGGAAAACGACAGCCTCAACCGATATTTTTCAATATACTCAGCATGGATTACATCGTAGTTCATGAGCGTTTCAATGGTTCGATTTTATCAGGTCGTTGCTGTTTCTCAGCCAACTAG
>JBDLJW010000371.1:0-1063 GCA_039714135.1 Verrucomicrobiota bacterium | reverse complement strand
TGTCCCATGACCACACCTGATTGGGGCTGGTGGCAATGAGTTCCGGCTTGGCGTAGTGCGGATGGCGGCGCTGATTACGCCGTTCTCGGACCTCGTTCTCCTGGGCGAGGATCCGGTACATGGTGCGTACTGAACACAGATAACGGCTCTCATCCAGGAGCGTGGCATAAATGACGGGGGGTGCCTGATCCACAAAGCGTTCCGAGTGTAAGGTATCCAGCACTTCCTGGCGTTCAGAACTAGCCAGGGCCAGCGGTGGCCGGGGACGGATGCGCTGTTCCGGCGGGTGAAGCTGGGCATGTCGACGACGATAAAAGCAGGCACGATTCACGCCCAGGGCCTCGCAGGCCGGTTGCACTCCCACATGGTCGCTGAGTTGGGTAACCGCCTCCATTAACGTTTCCCTCCTTCTGGATTCGGGCTCTGGGGATTCCCCAACAGTTCGGATACTTTTTTTTGGACATCAATGATGATCTCGGCCTTTCTGAGATCTTCGTTCAGTCGTTTGTTTTCCCGTTGCAGGGCCTCGACCTGCTTCTTCATGGGATCCACCGGCTGAGCCTTGCGCCCCCGCTTACGTGGCTTCAGGCCGGCCAGGGTTCCCGCTTCACGTTGGCTACGCCACGTGTTCAAGTTCGAGCGATACAAGCCCTCTCGGCGTAGCATGGCGCCAATCTGACGGGAGTCGATACACCGGTCCGCCTCCTCAAGGATCTGTTTCTTGTAGGCAGCCGTATATTGTCGTCGCTGATGTTTTTCAGGCACCTCCGGATCAGGGCGGACGGGGGTACCCGTGGCCGCGCCGGCTGTAGAGTCTCCAGTCGCCCTACGGGCTCCTTCCGACTCTACAGCCGAAGATTGATTCATAGGTTTCTCTGTATGCTTTATCATGGATAAATACCTCCCCGCCACTACACTAATTTAACATGGGGTAGGTGTCTCACTTACATTGGCACAGAGGGATTGTTACGACCCACGCTGATTCGGGAGATTTGACTCGACCTACTTGATGCGAGACGCAAAGAAAAGTCCCAGGTTGGACGAGGAAGAACGCTACCCCGAG
>JBDLJW010000370.1:0-1073 GCA_039714135.1 Verrucomicrobiota bacterium | reverse complement strand
GTTTTCACCCTCTGGAAAAACAAGCCCGACCGGGTTGGGTACTAATCTGGAACTCCTTGGGATATCCGGCTCGCAACACCATTGAAGGCACGAGGTTAATCGCGGCAGAAATAATAGGTTTCGCCATCGCGGCTTTCCGCGCTTAGCTTCCCCTCCCCAATCATTGCTTCAAGGATTTCGGAAACATCCTCTTCCGGCTGGCTGAACTCCTTAGCAAGTTGCGCGCAAGTGGCGGGATGGCGCTTGATCAGCCCAAACAAAACCTCCGCACTGACTTCCATCGCCGGAGAATCCTGTTTCTTGAATGAAGCGGTTACGCTTGCTTTGGGGCCGAATATTTTCGCGAGTTCGGCAAGCTGCTCCGGGGATGTCGGGTTCACGCCCGAATCGGCGGGGGGCCGCACGGCGGTATTGAGGTCAATCCGATCGGGATTAATTGATTCAACAATCGCCGCTATCTTCCGGGCATTGAAAACCTGTGAATTGATGCCCTCGACAATGAAGACCTCCACCGACAGCTCGCCGGAAAACTCCTTGCGGAAAGCACGCTCGCCCTGCACCAGCTTTTCAAAGGTTACTCCCTGCGCCGGATGGTGGATTTGCTGAAAGCTCGCTTCGTCCCATGCACTAAGCGTCACCTTTACCTTGTCCGCCAACGCCGCATCCGCGCGGACTTCCGGCAAATGCATCAGCGAACCATTGGTCAGCAGGACCGATGAAATGTCCGTGCTGTCCTTCACCCACCGGAATACATCCCCAAAGCGGGAGTGCAAAGTAGGCTCGCCGGAACCGGCCAGCGTAATATGATCGGCCCGACCATCCGCCGCCCTCCAATGCTCCAGCTCGGCCAGCACATCGGCAACAGGAACGTATTCCGACCGCTTGCTCAGCGCATGGTCGGAATCGCCCAACTGGCAGAAGCGGCAATTCATCGTGCAGGTCTTGAACGGGATCAGATCCACGCCCAGCGAACGACCCAGCCGCCGCGAAGGTACCGGGCCAAATAGATATTTGTAGTGTTTGGACATGCGGACAACCTCTCCATTTTCCTGAAATGAATCAATCCTATAAAG
>JBDLJW010000369.1:0-1077 GCA_039714135.1 Verrucomicrobiota bacterium | reverse complement strand
GCAGAGCCGCAGAGAACGCAGAGTATGTTTCCGGTTCTCTCCCTGCGACCTCTTCGTCTCTAGCGAGCGATAAATACAATTCAAGTTAAGTGGATATCAGTCCCGAAAAAGCGCGTCGTATTGGTTGGCCCAGTAGGAAATCAGGATGTCGGCCCCGGCGCGGGCGAGCGCGGCGGTGGATTCCTGCACCATTCCCTTGAGATCGCCCCAGCCCCGCTCGGCGCTGGCGTGGAGCATGGAATATTCGCCGCTGACGTTGTAGGCGGCCAGCGGCAGATCGGTTGATTCGCGCAGGCGGGCCAGCACATCGAGATAGAAGAGCGACGGCTTGACCATCAGCATGTCTGCGCCTTCGGCCTCGTCCAGTTCCGATTCGCGCAGTGCCGTGCGCAAGTCGCCGTAGGAGGCTTGGTAGCCCTTGCGGTCGCCTTTGCCCGGCGCCGACTTTTCCGCCTCGCGGAACGGGCCGTACATGGCCGAGGCAAACTTGGTGGAATAGCTCATCAGGATCGTGTCTTGAAACGGGCTGGCGTCGAGTGCGGTGCGGATGGCCTGCACCTGCCCGTCCATCATCGAGCTGGGCGCAACAATGTCTGCTCCGGCAGCGGCATGGGAGAGGGCGATCCTGGCGAGAACCTCGTTGGCGGCATCGTTGTCGACGTCGCCATTTTCGGTCAGCGGTCCGCAGTGGCCGTGGTTGGTGTAGGCGCAGACGCAGACATCGGAGGCGACGACCAGATCGGGAAACTTGTCCTTCACCTCGCGGATGGCATTTTGAATGGCCCCGCTGTCGTTGTAGGCCGCCGTACCGGCATGATCCTTTTCGGAATCCTCCACAAGGCCAAACAGCAGCAGCCCGCCCACGCCCGATTCCACGACCGGTTCGAGGTCAATCAGCAACTGGTCGACGCTCAGGCGCGACTGGCCCGGCATCGCCTCGATCGGTTCGCGTTTCGCCGCCCCGTCGATCACGAAGGTCGGCCAGATAAATTTTTCCGGGCCGGGAAGCGGCGCGTCGAGCATTTTGCGGATCCCCGCGCTTTGGCGGAGGCGTCTTAGTCTGGTTTCCGGGAACAT
>JBDLJW010000368.1:0-1092 GCA_039714135.1 Verrucomicrobiota bacterium | reverse complement strand
GCCGCTCTCGGGCGAATGCCGTGAAAAGCTGCTGAAAATCAGCCCGGCGAGCATCGACCGGCTGCTCAAGCCCTGCAAAGCACAGGTGCGTCGAAAGCGCAACACCGGCACCAAACCCGGCACCCTGCTCAAAAACCAGATTCCAATCCGCACATCGAATGAGGATATCGACCGCCCCGGCTATCTCGAAGCCGATACCGTGGCCCACTGCGGCGGATCGATGAGCGGATCGTTCATCTGGTCGATCACCTATACCGACATCAAAAGCACCTGGACGGTAACCCGGGCGGTCTGGAACAAGGGCTCGGAAGGGGTGGTGAACCAAACCCGCGATGTGGAAGGCAAGCTCCCCTTTGCGATCCTTGGGTTCGACTGCGACAACGGAAGCGAGTTCCTCAACCAGCACCTCACGCGCTACTTCCTGCAACGCAAACAGCCCGTCTGCTTCACGCGCAGCAGGCCGTACCGAAAGAACGATAATGCGCATGTTGAGCAAAAGAACTGGACGCATGTACGCGAGCTGCTCGGCTACGACCGGCTGGAGAACCCCGCCATGCTCAAGCAGCTCAATGCCCTCTACCTCGACTGGGAAAAGCTCAACAACTACTTCAAACCCTCGCTGAAGCTGGCGAGCAAGATGCGCGTCAAGAGCCGGTACAAAAAGAAGCATGACACGCCGCAGACTCCGTTCGAGCGGCTCAAGTCCAGCGGCATCCTCTGCGAAGAGCGGGTAGCGGCCCTGCAGCGCGAATATGAATCGCTCGATCCGTTCGAACTCGACACGTGCATCCAGCGACGACTTCGAAAGATCGAGAAAATGAAACAAACCTGCGGGCCCGCCGCAGTCGGGGAACCCGGGTTCCCCGACTGCCTCCCGCCCTTGACAACCCTTAAACCAACAGGTACCTAATCATGCAGTTCAACGAACCCGAATCCGCCACCCCTACGGTGTCATTTATTTATGAGGCAACGCGCATGACCGGATTCAGCTCCGTTCCGGAGAGGGCGATGAACTGGGTTCCGGTGATGCTGCACTCCCCACGGCAGGCATCGCCGTGCAGCAGGGTCAGGGGCCAATCGAGGTTTTTGATG
>JBDLJW010000367.1:0-1092 GCA_039714135.1 Verrucomicrobiota bacterium | reverse complement strand
AACCAGAAGGGCGGGGTGGGGAAGACCACTACCGCGATCAATTTTTCAGCCTGCCTTGCCGAAAAGCGCAAGAAGGTTCTGCTGGTCGACCTCGACCCGCAGGCGAATGCCACCAGTGGGCTGGGGCTGGAAAAAGGGTTTGGTTCGAGTATTTTCCCGGCGCTGCTGGGCGAGGCCACCGGGCAGAGCCTGATCAAGGAAAGCGGGATCAAGAACCTCGACATCATTCCTTCCGAGCTTGATCTGGCCGGGGCGGAAATTGCCATTGCCCGGCGCGACGACTACCTGCACCGTCTCAAGGAGGCGATGGATCCCATTGTTGAATCCGGCATCTACGATTTCATCATTCTCGATTGTCCTCCATCGCTCGGTATCCTGTTCATGAATGCGCTGAATATTGCCGACGAGGTAATCATTCCGCTTCAATGCGAATATCTCGCGCTCGAGGGTCTCGGCGTGATGGTTGATATCGTCAACCAGATCCGCGATGCCGGCAACCCGCGCCTGCACATCAGTGGCATCTTGATGACCATGTACAACGTCAGCACCAACCTCTCGCAGCAGGTGGTGCAGGAGGTGGTGAAGCATTTTGGCGACCGCGTCTTCGAGACGCTCATTCCGCGCAACGTGCGCCTGAGCGAAGCCCCCAGCTACGGGCAGCCGGTTATTGAGTACGATCCACACTGCGTTGGAGCCGCCGCCTACCGCAACCTTGCCAAGGAATTCATCAAGCGCCAGAAGGCGCACGATGCCGAAGTGGCGGCCGAAGCACTTCCAACGCTCTCCTCCATTGCCCGGACCGAGGCGTCATCTTCCACGGAAAATGGCTTGCCCGCCTCCGTGTAAATATCTACCTTCCCTAATCCCTTTCGGAGGAATGGCTGAGTGGTTGAAGGCGCGCGATTCGAAATCGTGTGTGCCGCAAGGTACCGGGGGTTCAAATCCCTCTTCCTCCGCCATTTTTTTTATCCACGGAATCTGCTGATTCCGTGGATTTTTTTTGCTCTTCTCGGAGGTGCCATTTTTGCCGCGGATCACGCAGATGGTCGCGGATAGCATCAGAATAAAAATCCATTTAAAGCCTGCCGCTAG
>JBDLJW010000366.1:0-1122 GCA_039714135.1 Verrucomicrobiota bacterium | reverse complement strand
AGGAGATTGTTATGAGTGGAAATGGAGATCAAAAAGCGGGTTATTTGCTGAAGTTTGAACGTCGGAAGGCGGGTGTTTCCCAGCGTGAACTGGCGCGGCGGACGGGGCTGACCCAGGCGACGATCAGCAAGCTGGAAAGCGGCGACAGCAATTTCCGGATCGATACGCTGGAGCAGTATGTCGATGCGCTGGGCATGAAGCTGAATCTGATTTCGAAGGATGCGGAGCTTTACCATTATGTTGCGCAGGTGCTGTCGGTCTATGACGGCGACACCTGCCGGGTGGATATCGATCTGGGGATGGGCACCTGGATCCGCAATGAAAAACTGCGGCTCTCCCGCATCAATGCGCCGGAAATGACGGGGCCGGAAAAGGCGCGCGGAACGGTGGCGCGCGATGCCCTGCGGGAACTCATTCTCGGCCGGGAGGTCATCATCGAAACGATCAAGGACAAGCGCGGCAAGTATGGCCGCTACCTCGCCGAGATCTGGCTGCCGGAGAATGACGGCTTCATCAACATCAACGACCTGCTCGTGGCAAAAGGCTACGCGGAGTACAAGGAATATTAGCTTCGCGATCCGGGAATCATTCCTCGCAGAGCCGCTGAGAGCGCAGAGTATGTTTCCCATCTGTCAAGCGTCTGTCAAGCATGTGTCAGGTTGCTCGTTTATCGCGGTTTTTTCCCGTCCACCAATTGAGGGCATTGGGGAAATGCAGTAGCGCGGACGTCCCGCTTGCTTTTCAAGCGGCGGCAAGGCAGGCGAGACGCCTGCGATACGTATCGCCCGCATCTTGCGGGCACAGCAGGCAGGATGCCTGCGGTACAGGCATGTGGCCTCACTCGGGCCGATGCCGCCCTACCCTATCAACAAACAGCGATCAACCTATCAACCAAGTCCATCGACGATGGACTCCGCCATGCCGACGTAAGACGCCGGGCTCATGTCGAGCAGGCGCTGCTTGTCGTCGGCGGAGAGGTCGAGGGTCTGGACAAACTGCTGGATGGTTTCCTTGGTGATTTTGTCCTGCCCGCGGGTGAGATCCTTGAGCTTTTCGTAGGGCTTCTCGATGCCGGCCTTGCGCATGACGGTCTGGATGGGCTCGGCGAGGACTTCCCAGGCG
>JBDLJW010000365.1:0-1135 GCA_039714135.1 Verrucomicrobiota bacterium | reverse complement strand
GTCATCCCGAGCTTGCCGAGGGATCTATTAACAAAAGTCCCGCGAAGCGGCTCAACATTAAAACAAATTGAAAATCGCAAATCGAAAATCATAAATATGGAGGAACTGGTAGGTTGTGCACTGCACAACAGCGACCTGAAGGCAAAGTCCAACGTGCCTTTTTGTCATTTCGACCGGAGCGCAGCGAAGTGGAGAAAACTGGCCGACAATTGGTTGACTTTTCCGTTCGAGACCAGATTTCCCTACGGGGCTCTCCGCTTTGCTCCGTGTCTCCGCTGCGCGATGCGACGCATCGCTCCGGTCGAAATGACAAAATGGGACATGGTTTTCCATGTTAAAAACAAATTGAAAATCGTAAATCGAAAATCGTAAATAATACGGAGGTCTTATCATGGCATCAGAAGCTCAAATCAATGCAAATCGTCTAAATGCAGAGAAATCGACCGGCCCCAGGACTGCTGAGGGCAAGGCGGCTATCTCTAAGAATGCCGTCAAGCATGGGCTCTTTGCAGCCGAGACGGTTATTAACGGCGAGGATCAGGCGCGCTTCGACTTGCGGCGTGCCGTAATGCTCGACGAATGGCAGCCTGTCGGGCCGATGGAAACCATGATAGCCGAGAGGATCGTCTCGCTTGCATGGCGGCTCAATCGCGCTGAGCGAATGCAGAACCAGGTGCTCGACGAGATGATCGAGTGGATGGGGCCTACGCCGATAGAATACTACATCCGCGATTCAGCCCCGCCATACCTGCGAGATTCCGAGGAGAAGTTCACGATCCCTGAGCCGGCAAAAGCGCTCGGGCGCATCGCGAGAAACGACTGGGCGAGCGACAAAGTGCTGGAACGACTGATGATCTACGAACGTCGAATCGAGAACAGCATGCTCAAGATGATAAGAATGCTAAAGAAGCTGCAAATCGTACGAAGAGTCGAAACCGAAGGCTTCGCCGATGATCCGCCCGACGAGACCGCCGCGCTGACGAACCCCGCAGCGTATCCGGCAAAACAAACCCAATTCACCCGAGCAATGGAAGACGTAATGGCTTACGCCAGTAAAGGTTACGACAATAGCGGCTGGCCTGATACAACTGAAAACAAAGCCAATCAAAGCCAATTCGAGGAGGGCACGACGCCG
>JBDLJW010000364.1:0-1175 GCA_039714135.1 Verrucomicrobiota bacterium | reverse complement strand
TCATAACGCAGTGTATACCCTTGGGTATTTCGCCCGCCAGCGAGAAATCTAGCGATGTAATACCACCTCAACCTCAATGTGCTCATCGAATCGCCAGCCTCGTCACCTTCATCTCACACGCCCGCGTGTCATTCCCGCATGCCTCCAGCGGGAATCCACTTCTTTGCCTGTCATTGCCAAGGAGTGCAGCGACTGCGGGGTTCTCCCGCCCCGCGCTCAACCAGCCCTCGCCCGCGCATGGGTGCTCTTATTATAGCACATATGTTCTATAATATCGATAGAGAATCCAAAATCTTGGCATTTCCCCCTTGCATAATAATCAAACTTGATCTATAATTAGCACGGATGTTCTATTGCGCCCGCGTCTTGCTTAGGCAATGCCCCGGCGCAGGTCAGCAGTTCAACAGGTCATCGGTACCGCCGCAAACGCGCCCGTTCCGCATTGGAAGGGGCGTTTTATGTTAAATTGCACTCGCCGGTACAGGGCAAGGCGCGCCCCAGGAGGAAAATGATGGCAAAAGCACAAACTTGTTCCCGCTGCAGGCAGCCCGGTCATAATGCCCGCACCTGCTCCAATCCTCCTATCGAAAACGCGCCCGATCCATCCATCCTCCCCCGGCGCCGTGGCGGTGGTCAGCCCGGCAATACCAACGCCCTCAAGCACGGCTTCTACGCCGCCCGTTTCGATGATGAAGATCTTCAGGCGCTGGCGGATCTTCCCGATAAAGCCAATCTGGATGCCGAGATTGAGCTGATCCGCGTCACCATCGATCGGGCGATGGCTTATTATCATCGCGGCCTCGAACTAAAAGATTTCGTTCCCCTGGGAAGTCTCATTTTGCGCGCTACCAGCCGCCTGGCTCAATTATCCAGGATTCAAAAGCAGTACCGCATCGGTGAACAAGCCCAGGAAGAGCTGATTAAAGGATTCATAAATGATTTCTGGAATGCGATAGATGCAGAAGTAGCAGCCGAAAAAGCCCAACAAGAGCAGGCCGATGAGGAGACCCCCGTTGAACCGCTGCGCTGATGTATCCCGGTACCTTAACAATTGAATATCGATCTACCGGCTGACCAAAACATAACTAGTCGTTCCTCCCAAAAAAGAAACGAGTGTTTATGTTTGCCTTTGTTTACTTTTTGCATCTGTGATGTTGACTCCCCCGGCATTGGGG
>JBDLJW010000363.1:0-1177 GCA_039714135.1 Verrucomicrobiota bacterium | reverse complement strand
TGAATTCCACAGTGCTTCCATTCTGGACGAATTCAAGGTCGGTTCCATCCGGTACGGATTTGACGCTTTCGACCTTTTCGGGAAGCGAGAGGGAAACCTTGGTATCGTGCAGGGGCAGCAGCTCGTCGATGATTTCGATGGAGGCCTTGCCGGCCAGCGTTCCGCCAGAAAGCTCCATCGGCCCGCCGCGGCTGATGGTGTTGGCATAGAGCAGGTGCAGGACATGGCGGCTTTGTTCCTTCTGATGCATCAGCGTGACCCGTCCGGTGGAGGGCAAACTGGTTTCAACGGTCGGCTCGCCGAGTAGCGAATGAAGCGCGTTGATGATGTATTCCTTGTAGGCCACGGCACCGAGGCCGCGGTAGATCGAGAATACGGGATGCGCCAGATAGAGGATGTTGCCGTGGCGCACGCCGCAGTCGGAACCGGACGGTTCGGGTCGGGGCGGTGCATGCTGGTGACTGCAGAAATGGTTGTATGCCCGGTTGAAGTAGGGGTCGTGGATGGCTCCGAGACTCTCACCGGTGGTTGCCTTGACCCGCTGGCTCGGCAGATACATCACCAACGGCGAATCGACGAATGACGGGCGAAGTTCCTCTTTCGGGAGGATGTAGTCGGGCTGGTATTCGCTCTGCCCATGATGGCTCGCACCGAGATCAAACAGGAACCCGCTGCCGTCGGCGGCCAGGCCGCTGGTGCCGGTCAGGAAGAGCTTTCCGCCTTGGGCAAGATATTCGTCGAGCTTGGCTTTGAGGACATCGCCGATCTGGATGTCGTCCGGCAGCACCAGCATTTTGTATTTTGAAAAGTCCATTTCGACATCGAGCACATCGAAGAGGAAGTGCCCTTCGAGCAGGATGCGTCCGGCACCGATATCCGCCGACGCTTCCTCGCGTGCGGCAATACAATGCCTGTTCGCCGCCTCGCTGGAGAGCAGTCCAATGTCGGCAACATTCTTCGCATCGATGCACCAGGGTTCCTTGGTCTCGACTTCGGCATAGGCCGAGCCGATCAGCTTGTAGGTGCTTTCATCCATCTTTCCGGAAGGATGCAGCTGGTCGCCCACACTGCACTTTGCGCCGTAGGCCAGCATGGCCGCGCATTCATACCTCAAGGCGTTGGGATGCTTGTATCCGCCAAACTCGCCCCAGGTGGTGTGGAACTTGCCGGTCATGCC
>JBDLJW010000362.1:0-1178 GCA_039714135.1 Verrucomicrobiota bacterium | reverse complement strand
TTTTTCCCGGATGCTTTTTTCACCTAATTCCTCACATTTCGCATTCCAAAAAAGGCCTGCGCGCAAAAAGCGACTGAATATCCAATGGCCAAGGCAAGAGAGACATCGCCCGGTTTTCGGCTTTGCCGGGCAATGCATGACATGTTGTTCTGGCCCTTCGGGGAAGAGCCTAATTGTCTTCAAGAGCGAAGAAGGTGGCAGGATCGGTGGATTGCAGATAGATTGTCCTGCTTGAACCCGAACCGACTGAATAGTCCATATCGGTATCGAGCCATCCATCAACCCCGTTCGTGGAATGCGTTGTGCTACCCCAAGACCCGGCAACAAGATCGGTGGATTTGATGGGCGAGAAGGACGATGGCGAAGCCATCAGGTTCCCGACCGGGAAATCGACCACCATTTCAAAAACATCGCCTGAAACATGTTCGAAACTGGAGATGATCGGCGAAAACGGATCCACCAAAGCCACGATCAGGTCGTCTACATCCCCACCGCCGCCGCCACTGAAAACCAACTGGTTCAACTGTCCGGACGAATCCGGCATTTTAAACCAGCTTCCACCAGAAGCACCAGTGCCATCGTGGGCTGTATTGGCCAAGGCATTCGTCAGCAAGTTTCCATCTATTTTTATTTGGAAATACTCGGTTGCGTAATCCAAGCCGGTTGTCGCACGTACCCAATCCGTCTTGGTCGTTTCCGGAATCTCCGTCCAGCGGTTCGATGAGCCGCCAACATCATAGTGGTACACCATGGGATGGCCGGAGGCGTTGAAATAGAACGCCGCATTCGCGGAGCTGGGAAGTCCCGCATCAGCCGAAGCGAGTGCTCCAGGCTGCAACATCATGTCCACCCAGACCTGCTGGCTGGATCCCGTGAAGCTGTTCGTAACCGTTCCGACAATCTCCAGTAGCTTGGTGTGGCTGGTGATGCCTCCAGGGTAGCCGCAGAGCTCGCTGTAGGCGTTGAGGGCGGTAACCGAGGCGATATTGGTCGAAACCACTGCATCGCTGGAAGCCGCCGCCGACCAGCCGTTCGTCCCGGGCATTTCAAATCCGGCAGCGTACGACTCGAAATCCTCGGAATATGGAACCGTGCTTGCGGCATTGGCCATCACACCGGCAACTACCAGCAATCCACTTATATATGCGCACCTTTTCATTGTCATTCTCCTTGTGTTA
>JBDLJW010000361.1:0-1187 GCA_039714135.1 Verrucomicrobiota bacterium | reverse complement strand
ACCCTCTCTCCCGTCTCTCCCATGGGGAGAGATGCCTGGCCGGAAAGCCCCTCGCCCTCTGGGAGAGGGGTTTGGGGTGAGGGTTGCCTAGGTGAGGGTGATTGCCCTCCCGACTTATCCTTAGCGAGAAACCAGAGGCAAACAGGGATTTGCGTCGTGTAAAACAACTGTCCCGGAAGGGCGATCATGCAGTCGACGAGGTCGTTCTCGACCATCTTTTGGCGGATGGCCCCTTCCCCGGTGGTGTTGGTGCTCATGGAGCCGTTGGCCAGTACAAAACCGGCGACGCCGTGTTCGGAGAGTTTGCTGACCATGTGCAGAATCCAGGCATAGTTGGCATTCCCTGTCGGAGGAACTTCATACCCAGCCCAACGCGAATCTTCGACCAGTTCGTCGGCTCCGCGCCAGTCCTTCAGGTTGAAGGGCGGGTTGGCCATGATGTAGTCGGCTTTCAGGTCGGGGTGCTGATCCTTAAAGAAGGTATCGGCGGGGACTTCCCCGAGGTTGGCCGACAGTCCGCGCACGGCGAGATTCATTTTGGCCAGTTTGTAGGTGGTGGCGGTGAATTCCTGCCCGTACACCGAGATGTCCTTGGTGTTGCCGTGGTGGCTCTGCACAAACTTGAGCGACTGCACAAACATGCCGCCCGATCCGCAACAGGGGTCGTAGATCTTGCCTTTGTAGGGTTCGATCATTTCCGCGATCAGATTCACCACGCTCTTCGGCGTATAGAACTCGCCCCCCAGCTTTCCTTCCGAGGCGGCAAACTTGCCTAAAAAATATTCATAGACGCGGCCAACGGTGTCTTCTTCGTTGTCCTCCACCGTATCGATATTGTTGATCGCATCAATCAGGGCCGAGAGCTTGCTGGCATCCAGCCCGAGGCGGGAGAAATAGTTATCCGGCAGCGCGCCCTTCAGCGAGGCATTGCTCTTCTCCACATCCTTTAGCGCGGAATCAATCTTAATGGCGATATCGCCCTGCTTGGCGTGTTGTTGAATGTAGCTCCAGCGCGACGTCTCCGGCAGATAGAAGACATTGTTCATGGCGTAGAACTCCACCATATCGGTGTATTGTTCCTTACCCTCGGCAATCAGCTCCGCGCGCCGCTCCTCAAACTTATCCGAAACAAACTTCAGAAAGATCAGACTCAGCACCACATGCTTATATTCCGAGGACTCGACACT
>JBDLJW010000360.1:0-1188 GCA_039714135.1 Verrucomicrobiota bacterium | reverse complement strand
GATTACGCCGAGACCCTCAACGAGTCCCATCGTGGTGGTGGTTTTGCCTTCGCCGAGCGGGGTGGGGGTGATGGCGGTCACATCGACATATTTACCGGGGGGCAGATCTTTCACGCGGTTCCAGGTCGAGGTGTAGTCGATCTTGGCAACATTGCGTCCCATGGGGATGAGTTCGCCTTCTTTCAGACCGAGTTTTTCGCCGATCTGTTGAATGGGTTTAATGTTTTGTTCCGCGGCTTCGGCGATTTGCCAGTCTGCCAGTTGGGTTGGGTCGAGTTTCATGGTGCTCTCCATTTTTATTAAAAATTCTTTTTTAAACACTCGCTACGCTCAAGTCACAAAGAACTCAAAGCTTAGTGTTCTTAGAGTCTTGGTGTTTTTCTATTTTTCCGGTTTTCTGAGGTAGAGAATCCAGTAGATGGTGCCGACAAAGATAGCGCCGCCGACCATGTTGCCGATGGTGACCGGGAGCAGGTTTTTCAGCAGGAAGCCGCCGGTGGTCAGGTTCGATAGATCCGTATTGCCAAGCAGTCCAACGATTTCCGGATTGTGCTTCAGTACCAGTCCAGCCGGAACAAAATACATGTTGGCAATCGAGTGTTCGAAGCCCATCGCCACAAAGGCGGTGATGGGGAAGACGATCGACAGGATTTTGTCGGTGACGGACCGGCTGCTGTAGCAGAGCCAGATGGCGAGGCAGACAAGAATGTTGCAAAGCATGCCGCTGGCGAAGGCCTGGATAAATGTCAGGTTCACCTTTGCGTTGGCGATCGCCAGCGCCTTGGCGCCAATCGCCCCGCCATTCCCGTTCCAGTGCCCGCTGAAATGCATCAAGGTCAGGATGGCCAAGGCTCCGGCAAGATTGCCAAGGAAGACAAATGCCCATCCGCGCAGCATTTTGCTCACCTTGATCGCGCCGCTAAAGCAGCCCATGACCATCAGGGTGTCGCCCGTAAAGAGGTCGGCACCGGCAATGATGACCAGGATCAGGCCGAGCGAGAACGTCATGCCTCCGATGAGTTTCGTCAGGCCAAGGCCCAGCGCCGAGTCGTGGATGACCGACGTGAAGAGTGCCGCTCCAAAGGCAATGAACGATCCCGCCTGCACCGCCAGGAAAAAGGCGCTGATGAAGTCGCGGTTTGCTTTTCGGATGGCCGAGGCTTCGGCCCGCTTGGCCATCTCCGCCGG
>JBDLJW010000359.1:0-1205 GCA_039714135.1 Verrucomicrobiota bacterium | reverse complement strand
GGTAGACTGTAAATTAAAATGCCCAGTTTGGAAATCTAGTGCCCCATGCCAGAATGAACCTTTCTTCGAATCACAACAAACGAGGACAGGAGCATTGGCATGGAGCAGAACGAAGGTAACACCCCAGATCGCAAGGGCAAGCACTTGAAGCGGAACGAACGCATTTTAATCGAAGGCTTTTTAAAGGCAGGCATGGCGGAATCCAACATTGCCCGCCAATTGGGCCGGGATCGTCGCACCATTGGGCGCGAGGTCGAGCGCGGGCAGGTGGAACACCTCAACTCCGACTTGATAACGACGATGGTGTACAACGCCGACCGAGCACAAGATGTGTATGATGAAAACGCTACAGCAAAGGGGCCGGTGGTGAAGCTCAAGGCCAATAGCGCCGCCGTGGAGTTCATTCGATGCCATATCGTCATAAGGAGGTGGTCGCCGGAAGCGGTGGCCGCCCGAATGAAGCAAAAGGGCATGGATGGCGCAGTCTGTGCGAAAACCATCTACAACCATATCGACAAAGGAGAAATCCCCGGCGTAAGTAATGAGACGTTATGGGAAAAGCGTAAGCGTGGGATGAAGCATAAAACACTGCGTCGCCAGCCCAAGCGCGGAACGCCATTGGGGCACGGGATTGATGAACGCCCGGAAAAGGTTGAAAAGCGAGAGGAGTTCGGGCATTGGGAAATCGACCTCGTGGTTGGTGGCCAGGGCAAAGGATCGGCTGCGTTGCTCACGCTCACGGAGCGCAAGAGCCGCAAGGAAATCCTATGCAAACTCAAAGACAAGACGCAGAAGGCCGTTGTTCGGGCCATCAACGGTATCGAGCGACAGATGGGCAAAGAGGCGTTCAAGGTTGTGTTTAAGTCCATTACGGCGGACAACGGAAGTGAGTTCCTCGACTACCGGGCAATGGAACGTTCCGTGTTTGGTGGATATCGTACGCATATATACTACGCTCGTCCCTATTCGTCCTGGGAACGCGGGAGCAACGAGAACGCCAACCGGATCATCCGGCGCTTCATTCCAAAGGGATGTGACATATCAAAGTTTACCCGGAAGCAGATCCAAAAGATCGAGAACTGGATCAACAACTATCCGCGCAGGATATTGGATTTTGAAACCGCAGAAGAACGGTTCATTCAGGAGTTGGCGGCATGAGATGCCCATCACTATCGAAAGTTGGGCATTTTAATTTACAGTCTACC
>JBDLJW010000358.1:0-1208 GCA_039714135.1 Verrucomicrobiota bacterium | reverse complement strand
CGGATACACCGATACCGCCTCCCACCACAGAAGCGGCTGAACCCGAGGCAACAAATGAGCCAATAGAAGTCGGAGAAAACACCGTCCCGCTGCCAAAGGTCGAGCTAGGCAGCGGCTGTACACTGACCAGTTCGGAATCTGAAACGCCGTCCGAGTTTGTTGAGCTTTTTGGAGTCACCGAAAACGATTGGGTCAAAGGACCAGAGACTGCCGCACTCACGATTGTTGAGTACGGCGACTTTCAATGACCATACTGTGCCCAAATTGCGCCCGTGTTGGCGCAAATCGCAGCAGAATATCCTGAAGATGTACGCATTGTTTACCGCCATTTCCCCCTCGATTCTATTCACGATAAAGCTCTCCTGACCACACAAGCAGCCGAGGCTGCCGGGTTACAAGATCGGTTCTGGGAGATGCACAGTTTGATTTATGATAATTTCAGCGCCTGGTCTCAGCTCTCGGTGGATGATTTCCTGGTCTGGCTGAGCGATAATGCCGCCCGCCTGGACCTGGACTTGGCTCAATTTGAAGCTGACCTGGTCAGCGATCAGATCGTGGCCCTGGCACAAGCGACCTGGGAAGATGGTCAGGCTGTGGGTTTACCTGGCACCCCTTTCTTCGTAATTAATAATAAGCCCTATGAAGGACCGATGGATTCCCAGAGTATGGCTTCACTGATCGCGCTGTACAAGATCGAAGAGCAGCAGTATTCAGATTGCCCGCCGATCGTGATTGACCCGCTCAAAGGCTATACCGCGACTATTGAAACCGAGAAAGGCAGCATCGTGATTGAACTTTTCCCCGATGTCGCTCCGATAACGGTCAATAACTTTGCTTTCCTGTCGGATGAAGGTTGGTACGATAACACCACCTTCCACCGCGTGATCACTGGATTTATGGCGCAGGGCGGCGACCCCACCGGCAGCGGCATGGGCGGACCCGGCTATGCCTTTGTCAATGAAGTCTCCGATGACGTGGTCTTTGACCGGGCTGGCCTGCTGGCGATGGCCAACGCGGGCCCCGATACCAACGGCAGCCAATTCTTCATCACCTATGGCCCAGCCGAACATCTCAACGGCGGCTATACGATCTTTGGTGAAGTGGTTGAGGGTATGGATGTGCTGCAAAACATCACCCCGCGCGATCCAGCTCAATCCGGCGGTGTGCCGGGAGACTTGGTCATCTCGATCACGGTTGAAGAATACTAA
>JBDLJW010000357.1:0-1210 GCA_039714135.1 Verrucomicrobiota bacterium | reverse complement strand
AGGATTTCGGCGGCGCGGCTGACAGTGATCTGTTCGCGGTCGAGCGCATCGCGGACAAGGGAACCCAACCGGTCTTCCACGAGATCCAGCGAGTCGAGGTGACGCGGCTCTTCCCGTTCAAAGCTGGGGATGCTGGGCGGTTCTTCTTTCCAGTGCAGCTTTTTGCCGTAGCGGGCTTCATAGTCGTTGCGGAACTTTTTGTAGGCAGCTGGATGCTCGGCTTTGCCCATTTCAATCAGTTGATGCAGAACGGCCTGATAGCTAACCTTGAAGTGCCGTTTGGTTTTCAGAACCGCATCCACCCAGTGCAGTCCACGGTTTTCATTCCATTCGGCAGCAAACCGGTCTTCGGGCATCAGAAACGCGGCGGCAAACTGATCGGCCTCGCGCTCTTGGTCGTCATTGAGATCGGCGGAATCAGCGCCATAGGTCTCCTTATGCAACATTAAATGACCTAGCTCGTGGGCAATGGAAAAAATCTGCCGCTCTACGGAAATATTTTTGCCGGTATTGACGGCGATTGCCGGCCCGCCGTCTGCTTCGTTAATGGAAAGTCCAAACAAATTAGAGAGATGGAAGTCATGAAGAAACAGCTTCACCCCGGCCTCTTCGAGCAGCTCGCAAATATCGGGGATACAGTCACAGACCCGCTCGCCAAGCAAATCCCGACGAAGCTTTGCCGCCGCCTTTTCGGGTCGAGTCGATTTGCGAACTGGTTTGAGACCGCAGGGCTTCCTTTGGTCGAGCATGGATTCCAGCTCGTTAAAATCGAACAGCCAATTGGCGGAACGAGCCACGACCTGACTTCCTTGGGCGCGTTCCTGCTGGCTCATCCCTTTATTTGCACGATAGCGAAGAGACTTCAGATCAGGAACCGAGGCCAAGAGATCCAGCACACTGGCATCTAATGCCTTGGCGACAGACCGCAGGGTTGCCTCGCGTGGTTCAGCTTCACCTTTTTCCAGATTGCGATAGGCAACACGACTGATCCCGGCAGCATCGGCCACCTGTTGCTGGGTCAAATTGTTCAGCTTGCGCAAACGCATCAAATTTAGAGCCAATCCCTTCATCGCCATCTCCTGTGTTGTTTATAAGCAAGATACCGAAACTTATCATTATGTCAATATCTGAAATAATGAAAAGCAAGTCGTGTTTTTCCGGGAGGCGGGGGAGACGGGGAGATTGACGGTGCGGCAATAAAAACGAAAAC
>JBDLJW010000356.1:0-1210 GCA_039714135.1 Verrucomicrobiota bacterium | reverse complement strand
GTGATGGGCTTGCCGTAGGTGATGGTCAACTTGCAGGGCTTGATGAACTTGGTTCCCTTCGGATGCGCCTTGTAGGTTCCGTCGATATAGGCCGGAACAACCACGCAACCGGATTTCTCGATGATGAACCCGATGCCGCCTTTTGCTTCCTGAAGCTCGCCATCCTCCGTGCGTGTTCCTTCCGGGAACATGGAGACTGCCTTGCCTTCCTTGAGCGACTTGATGGTCAGCTTCAGCGCCTTCATGTCGCCAGTGCCGCGGGAGACAGGAATGCAGCCAACCTTGTCCATCCACCATGTTCCAAACTTGGAGTTCCAGAGGGTGTCGCGTGCCATAAAACGGACCGGGCGGGCGCGATAGCCCACCCCGACCACGGGCGGATCGAGAAAGCTCGCATGGTTCGAGGCAATCAGCACCCCTCCCTGTTCGGGAATATTTTCCGAACCGCGAACACGGAGCCGGTGCCAAACCAAAAGAAACAGTTTAAAAATCCGCGTGGAAAACTGGTAGACCCGCATATCGGCCATTACTTCGCGCTTTGCCAGATCAGTCATGATTCCCCTTTCACGGCCACGACGACCGTTTGGATTACTTCTTCAAGCGTCATGGAGGTGCTGTCGATCACCTGCGCACCGGAGGCCACAACCAAGGGATCCACCTTGCGGGTTGAATCGATCTGGTCGCGCTTCTTCAGGCTCTCCATCACCTCGTGCGCCTTTTCATCTTCGCCGGCCTCGACCAGTTCGCGGTAGCGGCGCATCGCCCGCTCCTCCGGATCGGCGTCGAGGTAGAATTTGTAGGGCGAATCGGGGAACACCACGGTTCCGATATCGCGCCCCTCCATCACCAGCGAACCAAAGTTTTCCAGCGACTGGAGGCTTTCGACCACAAACTTCCTGACTTCGGGAATCGACGCCACATCGGCCACCGATTCGCGCACATCCTTTTCGCGCAGCTCCTGCACCGGGATGTCGCCGTCGACGGAAAAAACCGAGGCTCCATCCTGCACAAAGAAATCCCACTCGGCATTGAGCATGCACTCCAGCACCGCGGCGGCATCCTTCGTGTCGACCGCCTTGCGGATCGCCTGCCACGTTACGCCGCGATACAGTGCGCCCGAATCCACATAAATAAACCCAAGCTCCGCCGCCACGCCCTTCGAAACACTCGATTTTCCCGAAGCCGACGGCCCGTCGATTGCAATTGCCTT
>JBDLJW010000355.1:0-1214 GCA_039714135.1 Verrucomicrobiota bacterium | reverse complement strand
TTCTAGCTGTGCATTTCCCTGAGGAGGCCGGGGACGGCCTTGATGGCATCGGGAACCTTGGAGCCGTCCTTGCCGCCGGCCTGGGCCTTGTCGGGTTTGCCGCCTCCGCCGCCGCCGGCGAGCTTTGCGACCGCGCCGATGAGCTTGCCGGCATGAATGCCTTCGCCAACAAGGTCTTCGCTGACGGAGCACATGAAGCAGGCCTTGCCGCCGGCATGGCTACCGAGAATGATGACGCCGCTGTCGAGCTTCTGCCGCAGGCGGTCCATCAGTTCGCGCAGGGCATCCATCGGAACTTCACCGGCCGTGGCGGCGAGCAGCGGCATGTTGTCGACCTTGTCGGTCAGCGAAAGATGCTCCACTTTTTCCAGCAGGGCTTCGATCCCGTGTACCGCCGCTTTCATGCGCGCTTCCTTGAGTTGCTTTTCAGCCGTCTTGATCTGTTCGGCCATGGCCTTGACGCGCTCGGGCAGATCGGCCGGCTTGACACTGAGGCCCTGGCTGAGGCCGGTAAGCAGGTCGTGCTCTTCTGCGGCCCATTCGAATGCCGCCATACCGGTGACCGCTTCGATGCGGCGGATACCCGCGGCAACAGATGATTCGGAGACAATGCGGAGCTGGCCGATCTCGCCGGTAGTGGAGACGTGGGTTCCGCCACAAAGCTCCTTGCTAAAGCCACCGATACCGACAACCCGAACGGTGTCGCCGTATTTGTCGTCGAAAACGGCCTGGATGTCGTCGGCCTTCTGCACCTCTTCCAGCGACATTTCCTCGGTAGCGACGACGGTGTTTTTCAGGATCTCTGCGTTTACCAAGCGTTCGATCTCGCGAAGCTGCCCGGGCTTTACGGCCTCGAAATAGTTAAAGTCGAAGCGAAGGTATCCGGGGGCCACCATGGAACCGGCCTGCTTAATGGAGCCATCAACGACTTCCCGCAGCGCTTCGTTGAGCAGGTGGGTGGAGGTATGGTTGCGGCAAATGCTGGAGCGGCGTTCGGCATCGACATCAACAAGCACGCCTTCGCCCGGTTCCGGCGCGCGGCCGTTCACGAGCGTTGCGCGGTGGACAAAAACCTCGCCCTGTTTCTGGGTGTCGATCACCTTCAACTCGCCGACGGTTTCTTCGTGCGCAATGACACGCAGCGTTCCGGCATCGCCGATCTGGCCGCCCATTTCAGGATAGAACGGGGTTTTGTCGAGGACGATGGAGTATTC
>JBDLJW010000354.1:0-1223 GCA_039714135.1 Verrucomicrobiota bacterium | reverse complement strand
CTGCGGCGGAATTGGATGAGGCGTTTTTGGCGAGTCACGAGCGGATTGTCAATAACGATGCGACAATTTCGTTTAAGGGAAAGATCTACGAGGTGCCGGCGGCGTACGTGCGTCAGAAGGTGGAGATCCGTCATCCGGTGGATGCGCCAAAGGAGCTGTTTCTTTTTGATAACGGGGCGCGGATCGCGCGGCTGAAACTGGTGGACACAAACGAGAACGCCCGGGTGTTTCGGCCCGACCCGGCCAAGAGTGGGGTGCGGTTTGCGGGCGGTAAGGAGCTGTTTTAGATGCAGGCACTCATTGCCCATCACGGCTTAAAGCGCATGCCGTTTGACAAGGCGATCAAGACCGGCGCGGCCTTGGAGACGGAGCCGGCCAAGGAGTGCGCGGCGCGGCTGGACTTCATCAAACAGCGCGGGGGGATTTTGCTGCTTACCGGGGACCCGGGGGTGGGCAAGACGATAGCGCTGCGCAAGTTTTGCGACGGTCTCAACGAGAACATCTACCGGCCCCTGTACACGCCTTTGTCTACCTTAAAAGGGGCGGATTTGCTGCGGCACCTGAACGACAAACTGGGCTTGCAACGGCGGGCGTCCAAGGCGGCGGTGTACGAACAGCTCCAGGCGGAGATGCTGGAGTCCCGGGAGCAGCGGGGCAAGACGGTGGTGATCATCATCGACGAAGCGCACCTTTTGGGGACTGCATCGCTGCAGGAGCTGCGCCTGCTCACCAACTTCAAGATGGACTCCTTCGATCCTTTCATCCTCATTTTGGCGGGGCAGATCGACCTGCGCAAAACCATGGAGCTAGGGGTGATGGAGGCGTTTTCCCAGCGCGTCGCGCTACGCCACACCATGGCCCCTTTGGACGGACAGGAGACGGTCACCTATGTGGAAGAGATGATGAAACTGGCCGGCGCCAGAGAGCCGATCTTCGCCCCTGACGCCCTAGCCGCCATCCACGAAGTGAGCTTCGGCATCCCCAGACGCATCGGCATGACCGCCGAGATGGCCCTCACCCTAGCCATGCTAGACAACCGCAAAAACGTAGACGCCGACTTGGTCTTAAAAGCCAAATCACTAGGCTGACATCCCCTTTTCCAAAACCCGGTCCAAACAATCCTGCGAGCCTCCCCTGGCCCCCCCAACCTGATTTGCAAACACTAACCAAGGTCCAAACTGCGAGGTGAACAACAACCCAAACCCAAAGAAAGGCACTGGTGA
>JBDLJW010000353.1:0-1224 GCA_039714135.1 Verrucomicrobiota bacterium | reverse complement strand
TGAACCGTTCCTTCGTCACTATTTCCTGTCGGAAATTATGCTTCGCGGCTTCACAAAATTATCTGCGCTGCGCTTCGGCTTGTTTTTCAATCCAGCCTTTTGCAACCGATTCACAGAAGAAGGAATAGCAACGAATCGGGGGACGGAAACAGGCATTCGTTGTTTTTCCTACATTCGTTGCTGGCAGAGTATACGTGTCTATTCGTGTTAATTTGTGGTTCATTCAGTTTTTTGTTGCGGCAAAGCCGTCGCGTGACCACGTTGGCAACCAAAAAAATTAACCACAAAGACACAAAGGGCACCAAGATTTTCAGGGTATTCTTTATGGTTCCTTTGTGGTGCTTGGTGTTCTTCGAGGCTTCGTGTTGAAAAACTTGTTAGGAAAACGACTTCCCGTGCAAGGGAAACGCTTTCCCTCTCTATCGGTCGGGTGAAGCGTGGGCTACACCCACACTGATGGAGAATTTAAAGCAAATTAAGAAAAACCATGGTCGCTTGCCGCGGGATAGTTTTTGACGGAATGATTAAATGACAGGATCATTTTTTCAGCAATTTGAATGATCTTGTCATTTAATCATCCTGTTCTTATTCCTGTTGGTGTAGCAGGTTATCTGTCCATAATTCGGCATGGGGATGGTCGGAGAGGGCGATGCCGGCGGGAATGGTCGCGGGGGCATTCAGCAATGTATTGATGATGTTGCGTTTGGATTCGCCGGTGACGAGCAGGATGATCCGTTTCACCCGTTGGAAAAGGGCGGGGGTGACGCTGATGCCCTGCATGCCGTCGGGTCGGTTGGTATGGAGTGTGAGCGCCCCGGATTTTAAGTTGGCTTGTTCAGGGGTAAAAAATCCGGCGGTATGGCCATCGGAACCCATGCCGAGGAAACCGAGATCGATGGGGTTCTGCGGCTGTCGGGAGTTTAACGGTTGAGATGGAATTCCACCCATTCCCTCTGATTGGCTCATAGAGCCAACGCTACAACTGCGCATTGGTGTAGAGTCGGCTCTGTGAGCCGAAAAAGCATCCGTCGTTTCATGTGTTAAATACTCTAGATCGCGGGCAAACAGTTCTGCGGCGTGTTCAATGGGCAGCCCGGTGTCTACGCGGATAAACCGATCTTCGCACCCCAGCGCACGGAGCATGGGCATCAGGTTTTCGGCGTTGTTATTGGGCGAATCGGCGGGAACCATCCGTTCGTCGCTGAGAAAGATAGTACGGTCCGG
>JBDLJW010000352.1:0-1226 GCA_039714135.1 Verrucomicrobiota bacterium | reverse complement strand
CTAAAACGAAGATGCCCTGGATCGTGAGGGGGAGTTCCTTAAGTTTGCTTTTCGGCATTGCGCGCTGGGCACCCTTTATCTATGTTCTCTGGATTATGAGAGGATATTTTCTACTACTATTTTTCCTGTTGGTTGCTTCGCCCCTTTTCGGGCAGACGAATGTGTCGGTGAAAAACAGGACGATTGAAATCGACGGGTATGCGGCGCGGGTGAACAACCGGGTCATTACGCGGGGCGAGGTTATGGCGGCGCTCGAGCCGATCATGGCGGAGCTTTACCGTTCCTATCAGGGGGCGCAGTTGCAGGAGGAGCTTGAGAAGGCATATGCAAAGACGCTCAATGAGCTGGTGGAACGCGCGCTCATTATGGAGGCCTTCAGTGCGCAGGGCGGCCAGATTCCGGATCAGTATGTGAACGATGAAATCAAGCGCATCATCGGCGAGAGGTTCAAGGGCGACAAGGCTTTGTTCGAGCAGGTGCTGGCCGGGCAGAAGAGGACGCGCGCGGAGTATATGGAGATTGTCCGCGAGCAGATGATTGTGGGCATGATGATGAATGAGGAGGTGTATCGTCGGGCGCGCGTTACGCCGGAGCAGGTGCGCGTGGAGTACGAGACCAGCAAGGATGACTATTTTATTCCTGAAAAGGTGAAGTATAGCGTGATCGTACTCAACAAGGGCGCTACCCCGGAGGATCAGGCGGTCAAGCAGGCGGAGGCGGAGGCGATCCGGAAGCGGCTGATTGAGGGTGCTGATTTTGGAGAGACCGCCAAGGCTGTTTCCGAGGGGAGCCGGGCGGCGGAAGGCGGTGCGTTCCCGTGGATGCAGCCGAAGGATGTGCGTGCCGAGCTGCAGGAAACGCTCAAGACTCTTCCCGCGGGGGAGATTGGCGAAATTATTGCAACCGACTCCGAGTTGTATATTGTGAAGGTCGATGCGCGCCGGCAGGCGGGCTATAAAACCTTCGACGAAGTCCGACAAACCATCAAGTCTGCTTTGAACGCAGAGGAGCGAAACCGACTCAAAGCTCGTTGGATTGCCCGTCTCAAGGAGGGCAACTATATCGAGATCTATGATGATTAGGCCGACTTATTTTTTAAACATTTGGATAGAGCGACGCTCGCAACCCTTCTGCAGCATGAAAAAGACAGCAACACTCATAATATTCAGTTTGATTCTGCCACTTTGGATTTTGGCCCAGCAGTCGGAAGATTATCTGGTTGTGGA
>JBDLJW010000351.1:0-1232 GCA_039714135.1 Verrucomicrobiota bacterium | reverse complement strand
AGGAAAATGAACGAGCCAATAGGCCGGTCAGGGTCCTGCATGCCGGCCCGGGAACGGCGTACGGCATTGGATACTGCCTTGAGAGCCGCTTCTTGTCCAACGACACGCTGATGTAAACGCGTTTCCATGTTGACAAGCTTCTCAACTTCGCCCTCCAAAAGCCTGGTAACGGGAATCCCAGTCCAGCGGGAAACGATTTGAGCAATCTCATCACTATCGACCTCTTCTTTCAGTAATGGCTGCTCACCCTGGATATCTTTGATGCGCTGTTCCAGCTCAACAAGCTTATCTTCCAGCTCAAGGAGATCTCCATACCGCAGTCGGGCAGCGGTTTCGAGGTCGGCACGGCGTTCAGCACTTTCAATTTCCAAGCGCGTATTTTCAATCTGCTCTTTGGCATTTTGGAAATTGGTGATAGATTCCTTCTCCATCGTCCAACGGGCATGCAGTTCCCGCGAGCGTTCTCCCAAATCAGCTATTTCTTGATCAATCTTCTGAAGGCGTTCTTTGGAAGCTTTGTCTGTTTCCTTTTTGAGTGCCTGGCGCTCGATCTCAAGCTGCATAATCTGGCGGTCAACATCATCCAGAGCAAGGGGTTTGGAATCTATTTCCGTGCGCAGACGGGCCCCAGCTTCATCGATCAGGTCGATAGCTTTATCCGGCAGAAAACGATCAGCAATATAACGATGAGACAGGACCGCGGCCGAAATTGTGGCGGCATCGGTAATTCGGACACCGTGGTGAATCTCATAGCGCTCTTTCAAACCGCGCAAGATAGAGATAGTGTCTTCCACAGACGGCTCAGCGATCAGAACAGGCTGGAAGCGGCGTTCCAGCGCGGGATCTTTTTCGACATGTTTACGATATTCATCCAGGGTAGTCGCACCGATCAGGTGGAGTTCTCCACGCGCCAGCATGGGTTTGAGCATATTTCCGGCGTCCATAGCCCCTTCAGCGGCTCCCGCCCCGATGACAGTATGCATCTCGTCGACAAACATAAGGATCTCTCCTTGGGACTCGGTGATTTCCTTCAAAACCGCCTTAAGCCGTTCTTCGAACTCACCGCGGAATTTGGCACCAGCAATCAATGCACCCATATCAAGCTGAACCAGCCGTTTTCGCTTCAACCCTTCTGGAACATCTCCATTGACAATGCGCTGGGCCAAGCCTTCCACGATGGCCGTTTTTCCGACACCCGGTTCTCCAATCAAGGCAGGGTTGTTTTTGGTTCG
>JBDLJW010000350.1:0-1233 GCA_039714135.1 Verrucomicrobiota bacterium | reverse complement strand
GGTGCAAATGGCTTGCGCCAAACTACTGGGAGCCATCTACGAGCAGGACTTCTTGCCTGCCAGCTACGGCTACCGCCCCAAGCGGGGGGCCAAAGACGCGGTACTCGACCTGGGCTTCAACCTCCAATACGGCCGGTTCGGCCACGTCGTAGAGGCCGACATCAAAGGCTTCTTCGACCACCTGAACCACCAACGCCTGCTGGAACTGCTGAGCCTGCGGATCGACGACCGGCCCTTTCTCGACCTCATCCACCAGTGGCTCAAAGCCGGCATACTGGACATCGACGGACAGATACTGCACCCGGAAAACGGGTCACCGCAAGGTGGCAGCATCTCGCCCGTCCTCGCCAACATCTACCTGCACTACGCCCTGGACCGCTGGTTCGAAAACGTAGTCAAACCCGGATGCCGAGGACAGGCCATACTCATCCGTTACGCTGACGACTTCGTCTGCGCCTTCCAGTATCGCCGGGACGCCACGCGGTTCTACCAAGCCATGCCCAGACAGTTGAAGAATTACTCCCTGGACGTGGCCGAAGAGAAGACCCGCATCCAACGCTTCAGCCGCTTTCGCCCCGGTCTACAAAACCGCTTCAGTTTCCTCGGCTTCGAACTATACTGGAACCGGGATCGGCGCGGAGACCTACGGGTGATGAAAAGGACAGCAAGAAAGAAACTGCAGGGAGCCAAACGACGGATGAAAGCGTGGATCAAGGCCGAGCGCCACCTACCGGGGCGCAAGTTCATCAAGGCCTTGAACCGCAAACTGATCGGCCACTACAACTACTACGGCGTACGCAGTAACGAAGGATCCCTGGGCAGCTTCTTCAGCTTCACGATCCGCTGTGCCTTCAAATGGCTCAACCGGCGAGGTGGGAAGCGGCGCAGTTTCAACTGGGGGCAATTCAAGGTTGCGCTGGAGAAGTTGAGCATCGCCCGGCCGAGAGTGGTTGAGAAACGTACACACACGGTCTTTGTAAGCTAATCAAAATGAATAAAATGCCCGTCGCGACTGCGAGTACAACCGAGGAACCGGATGCGAGAAAACCGCACGTCCGGGTCTGTACGGGGGGCGCCCGGTAACGGGCGTTCCTACCGTGAGATCGCGCTGGGCGAAGCCCGGCGTATCTTGCAGGGTGAAAGTCCCTGTCGGGTAAGGGTTAGCCCCCCACCCGTATCGAGTCTTGATCTCAATGAGGAGTGGGGTAACCCACGAACGATAAGTGAGGTAAG
>JBDLJW010000349.1:0-1238 GCA_039714135.1 Verrucomicrobiota bacterium | reverse complement strand
GCGAGCACACCTCCGATTCGATCATCTGTTGAAAAGCTATCTTACAATATGCGCCAGATCCCACAGATAGGATGAGAGCTCGCGTGCTATGGCCACTTTGATTTTATTGGGATGAACCTGTCTGAACATCAGTTTGTACCACCGGTTGTTAAGCCGGTTCTGCGCATGCCAGGAGAGCGCTTTCACTTCCCGGCCCAATCCCTCCTGCCGTTTGGACAGCGCCTTGGATACCTTCGGCGGATAGCGGTAGCTCCCGGCGCTTTCAATCAGCATCCAGCGTGCATGCGCGTTGCCGCATTTAGTGATCGACCCCTGCCGGCGATGGTTCCCGGAGCTGTTTTCCTTCGGAACCATCCCAAGAAAGCCCATCAACTGCTTCGGGTGCCCGAAACGCAGGAAATCCCCGACCTCGGCAGTCTGCACCATGGCGGAGGTGATCTTGAATCCGCGGAATCCCATCAACGCCTCGACAAACGGACGGCGGCTCCAGGTTTGGAGCAGCAGCTCCATCTGGTTGTCGATGCGAAGAACCTGCGTGCTCGCCGTGTCGATTCGAAGCAGATATTCCTCCATGACCATCTTCTGCGCGCGGTGTGGCATCACTAGCTCCCGAAGATAACGCATGTGAGCCTCCGTCCAGTTCGCCGTTCCCTTGTAGCGATATCCATTGCGCAGCATAAAGCCCTGCAGCTGCTGCTTCGTTCTTTTAACCTCATTCACCGCATCGGTGCGGCCCCGGCAGACATCCCGGACCGCCTCGTCCTCCACATCCGGAATATGAACCGCCACCAGATCCCCTGCACGGTGCAGGTGGGCGAGTTTGCGGGCGTCGCGTTTATCCGTTTTGACCTGGTCGCCCGACTTCTTTGCAATCTTCGATGGAGCCGCAACGATGCAGTCGAAGCCGAGATCGATCAGACGTCGGGCCAGCACAAAGCCCGTCGGCCCCGCCTCATAGCAGAAATGCAGCTGCTCCTTCGTCAGGTTGTGCTTCTTCATATATTTCCTGATGAAGGCTAGCGACCGGTTAAGGTCTGCGGAGCTCTGCCCGATAAATTCCGGCGCACTGCGATCGTCTTTGGCCGAACCGAATACATTTTCATCTTTATGTGCATCAATTCCTACGTATACTTTCCTCATGGCATGTCCCTCGGGTTGAATGTTAATTCAATGTTGGATAGGCTTCGGGTCTCCCGAAGCAGCCCACGGAACCCCCGTCGGGCATGCCTCTAATTTAC
>JBDLJW010000348.1:0-1241 GCA_039714135.1 Verrucomicrobiota bacterium | reverse complement strand
TCAATCGGGTTGGTGGTGCGGATGTGCTTCCAGTGTTCAGCAGGAAAGTCGTAGAAGGCCAGCAGCCCGTCGCGGTCTTTGGTCAGCTTTCCAACAGCCTTGTCGTATTTCACGCCGTAGCTTGCCACGAAGAAATCGAAAGCGGCCTCAGCATCCAACCGCGTTTCAGCCTGCCAGATGTCATGCAAATGACCCTTTGCCTTTGCTTGCACTGATTTGGGCATCGCGTTCAGTACGTTGCCCGTTTTGTGGAACCAACAGCGCTGTTCTTTCGTGGCACCAAAGATCTCGCGTAGTGCATTCCAAAAACCCAAAGCGCCATCCCCAATGGCCAAATCAGGTGCATTGGTAAGGCCGCGCCGTTGCAGATCAAGCAGCAGTTCGCGCCAGCTTTGGGTGCTTTCTCGGTAGCCGTCAGCCAATCCGATTATCTCTTTGCGACCCCACTCATCTGCACCGATAAGCACCAGAATACATTGCTTTTCCTCGGCCATACGCGGCCGGAAGTAGACACCGTCCGCCCAGATATAGACGAACCGGCGGGCGCTGAGATCGCGCCGTTGCCACAGATCGTATTCGTCCCACCAATCCGCTTTAAGCCGTGAAATCGTCGTCGAAGACAATCCCGCAGCGTTCGGCCCGAGCAAAGCAGCCAGGGCTTCTTGAAAGTCGCCCGTGGAAATACCTTTGAGATAGAGCCAGGGCAGCAACTCCTCAATGGATTTGGCTTTGCGTAGATAAGGTGGCAGGATCGCCGATGTGAAGCGGATCTTCTCTGTACCATCGCCGCGATCTCGGACGCGTGGCACTTTAACCGGCACCGCGCCGATCCCCGTGATCACCTCGCGTTCCGGCAGGTAGCCGTGCCGAACCAGCCGCGCCCGGCCATCTTCGGTTCGTTCGCCGGAATGCGCCCCCAGCAGCACCGAAAGCTCCGCTTCAACGGCTTGCTGGATCAGGTCGCGAGCACCTGAACGCAGAAGATCAGTTAACGGATCAGGTGAAAATCCATGTGGATCGGGCAAGGTCGTGATGGTAGTCTTCGTCATGTGGCATATCCTTTTCTCTGCGAGAATTGCGGCGCATTAACAACGCCATGATATGCCGCCCCTCAGGGGCCATCACCAACTTTAAGCTATATCTCCAAAGCTGGCGCGAACTGCTGCTTGATCTGCAACGGCGCGGCCTTACCAATGCACCTGATTTGGCCATTGGGGATGGCGCTTTGGGTTTTTGGAATG
>JBDLJW010000347.1:0-1247 GCA_039714135.1 Verrucomicrobiota bacterium | reverse complement strand
CTCCATGATTAAGAGGGATATTACAGGTGAGCTGGAGATTCTTATTGGGGAATATCCGGTTGTTACGATTCTTGGCCCCCGCCAGGCAGGCAAGACCACGCTGGCGAAGGCGGTTTTATCGGGTTTTGCCTACTCCAATCTCGAGGTTCCCGAGGAACGGCACTTTGCGGAGAATGATCCCAAGGCCTATCTGGGACAGTTTCCCGATCCGGTTATCATAGATGAAATCCAGCGCGTTCCCGCGTTGCTGAGTTATATCCAGGCGATCGTGGATGGGGAGCGGAAGAACGGGAGGTTTGTTCTCACCGGATCGCATCAGCTTCGGTTGCGCGAAGCCGTCAGCCAATCGCTCGCCGGAAGAACCGCCATTCTGAACCTTCTCCCCTTGTCCATCCGCGAGCTGTCCCGCGAGGGGATCGAGTTTGAACGGTTTGAGGAATATGCGTTCCGCGGATTTCTGCCGCGCATATATGACCAGTCCCAGCGTCCGACAACGGCGTATTCGAATTACTACCAGACCTATGTCGAACGCGATGTGCGGAAGTTGATCCATCTCAAGGACGTTTCCCTGTTTGAAAAACTGCTGAAGTTGCTGGCAGGCCGAACCGGTCAATTAATCGATTATGCTTCGTTGGCCAACGACGTGGGCGTCGATGCCAAAACCATTCGGAACTGGCTTTCGATTCTGGAGGCTTCGTTCCTGGTTTTCAAGCTGCCCGCCTACTTCGAGAATTTCGGGAAAAGGGTCATCAAGGCCCCCAAATACTATTTTACCGATGTGGGCTTGCTTTGCTTCCTCCTCGGAATCCGTTCTGCGGAGCAAATTACCCGTGACCCGCTGGTGGGTTCCATTTTTGAAAACCTGGTGGTGATTGAAAGCCTGAAAACCCGCTACAACCGCGGAGAGATGCCGGATCTCTACTATTTCCGCGACAGCAAGGGGAACGAAGTCGATCTGGTTGCCCAGACAGGGCGCTCGTTGACCGCGATCGAAATCAAGTCGGCATCGACCTTTTCGGACAACCTGCTCAAAGGGCTTCGTCGGTTCAAGGGATTGTCTCCGGCCATTCAGCGCTCCTATCTTATCTACAACGGTTCCCCCTACCGCTTGAGCGACGGGACAGAGGCCATGCATTTCAGGTCGGTCGATGCCCTTTTCGGGTAGCACTTCCAAGGGAACGATCAAAACGCTTGGACGGTTTTTGGACGAGGTGGATAGACCTGCCAGGGACTATCTGGTGAACCAG
>JBDLJW010000346.1:0-1284 GCA_039714135.1 Verrucomicrobiota bacterium | reverse complement strand
CATAAACTGGATGCAGTAGTTCCGCCACATGCCGTCCTGTTCGGGATTATTGACCACCTCGACCAGCAGGTCACCCATCCCCTCCGGCAAATTCTTCTGACGTAGCAGCACATCATAGAGGTCGTTCCTGATGGAATTATATGCGCCGCGCGGAATTTTCACATCGACAGAAATATCGGCAGAAAGGAACTCCATCAAAACATCGATTTCATGTTGCGGAATTTCATAACCCAGCTTGCGCATTGCAGCCAAACGGGCTTGATAGTCCGTTTCCGGATCGATGAGCGTCAGCACCGCATCCGAAAGCTTAGGGGATGGTTTGTCGGGGGGTTTTGCCTCCGTCGATAGTTCCGTTTCTTCAGTGTATTCCGTGGTTAAGCTCTCTGCTTTTTCGTGTGCTTCGTGGTTATCCCTCTGGCCAATTAAAACCCCCGCACCGATCAGCACAACAACACCAATCACAATCCAAATTGTTTTTTTCATACAACTCCTCCCCAGAGGGGTCAGTCCTTTGATATTAGTCTTTCTCTCAACTCAAAAAGAACCCCGTCGCTTGCTCTCTTCACATTCCCGACAAACGCCGAAGCATTGCAGGGATGCCCGCAATTCAAGTGCTCCGCTATCCACTGATTGCCCACTATCGTACGGGAGCGCAGGAGCCACGCCAACACTTGTTTTTCAGGAGCATTCTTCCGCATGCCCGCCAATGATTCCGCCTCTATTCCCAACAAGACCAATCCCTCGCTCAACAAGCGAAGCGCCTCCCTTTCGTCATGCAGCCTAGCCTGTTCACCACTAAAGGAGGCTCTTTTGCCACTTTCACCAATCACCCCGTCAAGCCGCTCCATCATCTCAGTGCGGAACGACTCGTCGCCAAAGCACCAGCCCCGCCTGATCTTCGCCCATTGAACATCCACATCCCCCGGGGAATCACTACATGCGACCTCCAATACACGTTTTTGCATCAACCGCCGAAAGCGCTCCCGCCCCGCCCGCTCATTCGACAGCCCCAACGCACCAAGCATGCGATCAACCACCAGCCAATCCGGACGCTTCGACGGCCTGAAATAAAGCGGATAGCTGCTCCAGCGATAATCCGTCAACTTCCCTCCCTCAAGATCAAAAAGTCTGGCCCGTGCCGGATTTAGGTGGATATAGCTACCGACCGTCGAAAAATAATCGCCACCTACCCCGTCCACCACGAGTGCCTTGTACCGCCCTTGCAGCAAGTGCCCCCAAAGTTTATGACGGGAATTGAAGCGTTGGGTATACGTGCCCTGCAAC
>JBDLJW010000345.1:0-1286 GCA_039714135.1 Verrucomicrobiota bacterium | reverse complement strand
CCGGAAGTCGAGCCGATCCGCGAGATCAGCCGCTCTACATCCTTAATATCGCCGAGCACGTCGCGCAGGCTTCGCAGATAGGTCTGGTTGTTCACCAGCAGATCGACGGCATCGTGTCGCGCGTTGATCTGGTCGAGATTATTGAGTGGCCGTAGCAGCCATTCCCGTAGCAACCGCCCGCCCATCGCCGTGCTGGTGGAGTCCAATACATTCAATAACGTGGCTTTATAGGCCGCCCGGTTCGAATTGATCGGTGCCGTCAGCTCAAGGTTTGTCGCCGTCGTCTCGTCCACCAGCATGTAGTCCGACGGATTCTTCACGCGAATGTTCCGGACATGCGAAAGGTTGCGGCGAAGCTCCGTCTTTACATAGTAGAGCACTGCCCCCGCCGCGCCCAGTCCGGCCGACATCGCCGAGCAACCAAAGCCTTCCAGCGAATGGACATCGAAATGGCGCAGCAGGAAATCATTTGCCGAAGAAGCCTCGAACGTCCAGTCCTCGCATGCCGTCAACAACGTGTCCGCGGCCTCCAGCGTCAGTTCATTCATCTGATCTTCGGCAATCACACATTCGGCAGGCATGTAGCGCGAAAGGTTTGCCTGCACGCTCGCGACATCCTCCGACTCCTCGACCCAGAACTCGCCCGTCGAAAGATCCAGCATCGCCAGCCCAAAGCGACCCTTCTCCCGGAACAAGCCCGCCAGGAAATTGTTTTGGTTCCGGTCCAGCGTCACCTCGTCGAGGATGGTGCCCGGAGTCACGATGCGCGTCACATCGCGCTTCACAATCCCCTTGGCTTCGGAGGGATCCTCCACCTGCTCGCAGATCGCCACCTTCTTGCCCGCTTTCACCAGCCGTTCAAGATAGCCCGAGGCCGAGTGGTAGGGGATGCCGCACATCGGCGTGTTGTGGCGCTTCGTCAGCGTAATGTCCAGAATGTCCGCCGCCGTCTTCGCATCGTCGAAGAACATTTCATAGAAATCGCCCAGCCGGAAAAAGAGGATCGTATCCTCCGGCAACTCGCGCCGTATCGACCGATACTGCGCCATCATAGGTGTTTCCTTCTTCGCCATGCGTTCCCTCGAAAGTCAAAGCGCACAGTCTATCCAACCCCCGGAGCGAATCAATCCCCAATCGGTGGAATCCTGCCTTTCTGAGAGAGGAGGAGGTGTTTCCAGGGGAGGCCGGCGGAGAAGCCGCCGATTTTTCCGTTGGCGGCAACGACGCGGTGGCAGGGGATGAAGATTGGAACCGGGTTTTTCCCGCAGGCGTTGGCGACTGCGCGG
>JBDLJW010000344.1:0-1291 GCA_039714135.1 Verrucomicrobiota bacterium | reverse complement strand
CACTACTGTCCGGTAAAAGTTTCATAGGATGAAGGCCATCTGGTTGGCGACTTGTCCATCCGGCGGTTTCATTGGCCTGGGCTCGGCCAGGCAAAGCAGTTCCAGTAGATCCATCTGCATCATCAGACCCTCTTTCACTCGTCGGGCGAAGTCAGTCAAGCTGAGCCGGGTTTTACTCATGAATTTGATGTAGGCCAGCAACAGATAGTAGATCATTGCAACCCATACCTGCGCCATAACGGCGTTTTTCGAAGTGCCGAGGAAGGTCTTTATCTTGAGATTCTGTTTGATCCATTTAAAGAAGAGTTCGATCTGCCAACGCTGTTTGTAGATGGCGGCGATGGTTGCCGGCGCCAACCTGAAGTTGTTTGTGATAAAGTGGTAGACCTTGCCGGTCTTCTCATCCTTGAAGACGACCATGCGCATTTTTAAAGGATACTTTCGGAATGAGGCAGGGTTATCGAGCTTTATGATTCGATCCGTGAGAACACCATTATTGCCGCCCTTGCTATGCTGTCCGGTTATCTGGTAGCTCATGTTGGTTTTTGCTCTGGTTACGAAGAATGCCTTTGTTTTATGGACGGAATGGAGCCATTCATAGCTCACGTAGGCCTTGTCGAAGCAGTAGATGCTGTCCGGTTCAATCTTGAAAAAGTCTTCCGCGGCTTTGAGGTCATGGAGTTTCCCGTCGCTGATATGAACAAAACTCGGGATGTGTCCGGCATGGTCGAGCTGGCAATGGAGTTTAATGGCTCCCTTTTGCTTACGGAACTTTGCCCAGTCGAAAACATTCAAGCACAGATCAATCGTGGTTGCATCGATGCTGTAGAGCGGATTGTTGAATCGGAACCGATGGCCAGGAGCCGTGCTGGCGGTTTTGCGCACCATCGCATGGAACAAATCCTCGAAGATGGCGCACTCGCGTCGTTCCATTCCATCGGACATGGTGCTTCGGGGCACCGGCTTGAGTCCGAGGTGGTACAGTCTGGACCGGTGCAACTGAAGTCCGCCGGCAATTTCCCGCAGCGATTGCTTTCCCGTGGCTTGGGCATAGAGCAGAAGCAGGAATTGATGCCATGCCTTGAAACTCTTGGCATATCGGTCTGCACCATGCTCCTTGGCCGATTTTTCAAACACCTGTCTCGGAATGAAATTGAACAACTGATTAAAAACCGTAGGCTTGTATCCCATGACTCGGAAGCTCCTTGTTTATCGTGCTTTGTGGTGAAACACAATATGAAGGAGTTTTTCCGAGTCGTCTACGATTTCAAATTTTTACCGGACACCAGTG
>JBDLJW010000343.1:0-1291 GCA_039714135.1 Verrucomicrobiota bacterium | reverse complement strand
GAGCTCCAGTTTCCCGCAGAAGAACAATATGCTTATGCGGTAGTTCTCGAAGTTCCGGAAGCCGCGTGCACTGGCTTTGATTGCCTGTATCTTAGAGTTGAGCCCTTCGGACGCGGCATTGGTGATGTAGCTTTCAAAGTAGGTCAGGATATTCTCCAGATGTTTCTTGAGCATCCGTGCCACCTTGCGGATTTCCGGCAACCCTGTATCGAAAGCCTCCTTGTGCCAGCGCTCGAAGAAGCTGCGGGCGAAAGAACCGTCGCGCCGGGTCCAGAAGTGCCGAAACAGCTCTTTGACGTACCATGCCTTGGCCACACCGAGTTCCGCCTTGGCAAGGGACTCGACCTGTTCGAGCGCTTCGTCGCTCAGATGCTCCATGCCCTTGAGCCACGAGTATTTGGTTCCCGTGAGGCGCCCGTCCTTTTCCTTTAGCAGCTTGCGATGTTCCTTCCGGCGGGTCTTGTCAACCGCCTCGTTGAGGTGTTTGGCGATGTGGAACTTGTCATGCACGATGTCCGCGTTGGGCAGGTGGCGGCGGATGGCCTTGATGTAGGGCGCGGACATGTCGATGGCCGCCCCGCAGACCATCTCGCGCTGCCCTTGGTCGAGTGCCTTTTCGATGAGCCGGTCGGCGGCGTCCCCTTCGCGACCCTCGACGACATCGAGCACCCGGACCTCTTCGAGGTCGTTGAGCAGCGAGATGTAGTCATGCCCCTTCCTAAAGGATTTTTCATCCATGCCGATCCACGGGATTTCGTCGCGGTCTCGCCGCTCCAGGCCCCGTTCCACGGATCGCTTCATTATGGAATGAAGTTGATCCCAGCTCAAGCGAAGCAACTTTCCCGCATCCTGGAGCGATTTGCTTGCTTGAATGACGTTGACGGCAAAGGCTTCGAACAGCTGTGTGAAACGCGAGTGCTTGCCGGCCCACGGAAGCGATTGGGTTTTAACCCCGTGCTTTTTGCATTCAACCCGGGGAGGTTCGCAATAGAGAAACGTTTCAAACTGCATCGTATCAAGATGTCGCCACTTCCGCCCCGGAGAGCGGTCATATACGCGGCACACCGCCCCGCATTCCGGGCAGGTTCCGCTCAACTCGCCGTATTCAACAAAGATATCCACTCGCAGCTTCTCCACACTCAACTTTACCCGAGCCACCTTCCACGGTGATTCGAGTCCCAGCAATCTCGCATAATGTTCTTCAGTCGTATTCATGCCCCATTATGGACATGCATAAGCGCTCTCATCAACCTCCACGCGGATGCTTCACCATAAAAAACCCAGAAGAACC
>JBDLJW010000342.1:0-1296 GCA_039714135.1 Verrucomicrobiota bacterium | reverse complement strand
GGGGGAGAAATTCTCACACTGCCTTTTTAAGTTTTTCATGGATCGCCGCCGGGGTCTCGTAGTTCAGCGCCAAATGAGGGCGGCGCGTGTTGTAGAGCCATACGGCCTGATCCACCGCTTGGATCGCCTGCCTTTTCGTTCGGAAACATCCACCGAGGAAATATTCCTGCTTCAGTATCCCGTTGACACGCTCGGCCTTGGCGTTCTCGTAGCAGTGCATCTCTTCGGTCATGCTGATTCCAAGCCCGTATTCGCGCAGCCTGCCGGTGTACAGGTGCGAGCAGTACTGGCACCCACGATCCGAGTGATGCACCGGGGACAGGCCAGCCTTGAGCTCCTTCACGGCCTTCTCCAGAGCCCTTAGACAGCCTTCCGTCTCCAGCGTGTCCCCGGCGTGGTATCCGACGATCTTGCGAGACCATGCATCGGTGATCAGGCTCAAATAGAGGAACCCTTCGTCCGTGCGGATGTAGGTGATGTCGCTGACCCAGGCCTGGTTCGGGCCGGTCAGCTCCATGTCCGCGAGCAGGTTCCTGAAGACCGGTAGGCTGTGGCGGCTGTTCGTCGTCCTCGGCGCCTTGGGCAGGGGCTCAAGCAGAAGCCCCCGTTCGCCAAGCACTTCGAAGAAGCGATCCCGGCCGATCCGCACGCCCGCCTCCTCAAGTTTCGGACGAAGAAGCCGGTGCAGCTTTTTTCCGCCCAGACGGGGCTGCATGGCTCGCTCAGCCCTGACCAGCTCTTCGACCAGGCCGGCATCCACTTCCAGGCGAGTCCGCCTTTTCCGCCCCTTGTAGAAGTTCTGGCGGCTCATGCCGGTCTTCTCGCAGAGCTTGCCTATGCTGATCTTCAGGTTCATTTCCGCCCCTGCTTCCTGCGTACGTCCGACAGCGTCAGTTCGTTCTTTTTTTTAAAGTCGTCAAGGTCGGTTTCCATCCGCTCGCAGGCGATTTCAAGGAACGCATGCTCCAAGCATTGGTCGATATGTGCATCCGCCAAGGCGGCTTCGAGCTCCCTGATCCGCTTGCGAGCCTCCTTCAGCTGGTCGATTTCGTCCATCGTTTCAATCCGTATCCGCTTGGGAAGCAAGTCCTCCCGTCCGTATTTCCTGATCCATTTTGCCACCGTCAGCTGGCCGCGAATGCCGTATGCCTGCCGCGCTTTATCGAGCGATGAAAACTTGCCCCGGGCTATTTCGTCAACCACTTGGCGCTTGAACGCCTCACTATACCTTATTGTTGTGCTCTTTTTCACTTTGGTTCTCCGTTCCAAAGTGACAACCTATTTCAGGACAAGACA
>JBDLJW010000341.1:0-1303 GCA_039714135.1 Verrucomicrobiota bacterium | reverse complement strand
TTTTTATGGTGAAGCACTCGGGCAGAGGTTGATGAGAGCGCTTATGCATGTCCATAATGGGGCATGAATACGACTGAAGAACATTATGCGAGATTGTTGGGGCTCGAATCGCCGTGGAAGGTGGCCCGGGTAAAGTTGAGTATGGAGAAGTTGCGGGTGGACATCTTTGTTGAATACGGCGAGTTGAGCGGAACCTGCCCGGAATGCGGGGCGGTGTGCCGCGTATATGACCGCTCTCCGGGGCGGAAGTGGCGACATCTTGATACGATGCAGTTTGAAACGTTTCTCTATTGCGAGCCTCCCCGGGTTGAATGCAAAAAGCACGGAGTTAAAACCCAGTCGCTTCCATGGGCTGGCAAGCACTCGCGTTTCACCCAGATGTTCGAAGCCTTTTCCATCAACGTCATTCAAGCAAGCAAGTCGCTCCAGGATGCCGGGAAGTTGCTCCGCCTGAGTTGGGATCAACTTCATTCCATAATGAAGCGATCCGTGGATCGGGGACTCCAACGGCGCGGAAGCAACGAGATCGCGTGGATCGGCATGGATGAAAAATCCTTTAGGAAGGGACACGACTACATCTCGTTGCTCAACGACCTCGAAGACGTTCGGGTGCTCGATGTCGTCGAAGGCCGCGAAGGGGACGCCGCCGACCGGCTCATCGACAAGGCACTCGACGAAGGGCAGCGCGAGATGGTCTGCGGGGCGGCCATCGACATGTCCGCGCCCTACATCAAAGCCATCCGCCGCCACCTGCCCAACGCGGATATCGTGCATGACAAGTTCCACATCGCCAAACACCTCAACGAGGCTCTCGACAAGACCCGCCGAAAGGAACACCGCAAGCTGCTAAAGGAGAAGGACGGGCGCCTCACGGGCACCAAATACTCGTGGCTCAAGGGCATGGAGCATCTGAGCGACGAAGCGCTCGAACAGGTCGAGTCCCTTGCCAAGGCGGAACTCGACGTGGCCAAGGCATGGTACGTAAAAGAACTGTTCCGGCACTTCTGGACCCGTCGCGACGGATCTTTCGCACGCAGCTTCTTCGAGCGTTGGCACAAGGAGGCTTTCGATACGGGGTTGCCGGAAATCCGCAAGGTGGCGCGGATGTTCAAGAAGCATCTGGAGAATATCCTGACCTACTTCGAAAGCTACATCACCAATGCCGCGTCCGAAGGGCTCAACTCCAAGATACAGGCAATCAAAGCCAGCGCACGCGGCTTCCGGAACTTCGAGAACTACCGCATAAGCATATTGTTTTTCTGTGGAAAACTGGAGCTCTCACCATAAAAAACCCAGAAGAACC
>JBDLJW010000340.1:0-1306 GCA_039714135.1 Verrucomicrobiota bacterium | reverse complement strand
CCTGGTCGAGTCGACCGGGAAAACGATGGCCGAGCTGGCGATGGCGGAGAAGAACACTCTCAGCCACCGCGCCCGGGCGGTGATGGCGGCGCGCCCGATTTTGAAGGGGTGGTTGAGAGGTTAGTTGGCCCCCTGGGGCCCACCCGGGCATAAATCCCCGGGCGGAATCTACGAACTCCCGATGGGGTTTATTCTCGCTCCCACGCAGAAGCGTGGGAGCGTTTGGTTTGGGAAGGGAGTTTGATAGAGCAGGAAAACTGTTCGGCTAAGCTCAGGCAAGGTCGAAGCGATCTGCGTTCATCACCTTGTTCCAGGCTGCCACGAAGTCCTGCACGAAGGTTGGCTGCGCGTCGTCCTGGGCATAGACTTCCGCCAGGGCCCGGAGTTGGGAGTTCGAACCGAAGACGAGGTCGACACGGGTGCCGGTCCACTTGAGTTCGCCCGTTGCGCGATCACGACCCTCAAACACGTTTTCGTCTTCCGAGGCTGCCTTCCAGGCAGTGCTCATGTCGAGCAGGTTGACGAAGAAGTCATTGGTGAGCGTCTCGGGCCGTTGGGTGAAGACACCGTGCTGGGACTGTCCGAAGTTGGTGTTCAGGACGCGCATGCCGCCAATGAGCACCGTCATCTCAGGAGCGGTCAGCGTCAGCAGTTGTGCACGATCCACCAGCAGCTCCTCTGCCGTTACGGCGTATTTGGTCTTGAGGTAGTTGCGGAACCCATCTGCAGCCGGTTCGAGGGCAGCGAATGACTCTGCGTCGGTTTGCTCTTGCGAAGCATCCGTGCGCCCCGGTGTGAAAGGAACGACCACATCGTGACCGGCATTTTTCGCAGCTTGCTCGACACCTGCGCATCCGCCCAGGACGATCAAGTCGGCGAGCGAGACTTTTTTGCCGCCTGACGCCGCGCTGTTGAAACCCTTTTGAATTCCTTCAAGGGTCCCCAGCACAGCCTTCAACTGGGCCGGTTGGTTGACTTCCCAATCTTTCTGCGGCGCAAGACGGATGCGCCCCCCGTTGGCCCCGCCGCGCATGTCGGAACCGCGGAACGTGGAGGCCGATGCCCAGGCGGTCGAGACCAGTTCCGAGATCGACAGGCCCGAAGCCAGGATCTTGTCCTTGAGGGCGGCGATATCCTGTGCATCAATCAGCTCGTGATCGACCGCGGGCAGCGGGTCTTGCCAGATCAACTCTTCGGCCGGGGCTTCCGGGCCCAGGTAGCGCGAGCGGGGTCCCATATCGCGGTGGGTCAGCTTGAACCAGGCGCGAGCAAAGGCATCTGCGAATTCATCAGGATTTTCAAGGTA
>JBDLJW010000339.1:0-1314 GCA_039714135.1 Verrucomicrobiota bacterium | reverse complement strand
TGCCGAAGCGCCGGGCATTGGAAAGAAAACGGCGGAGCTGATCCGCAACGAACTTGATAGAAAATGAAACACAAAGACACTAAGAGCACAAAGTTATAATCTTCGAGTCCTTTGTGCCTTCGTGTTTAATTTGGATGAAGTGATGATACCGACAAAACGGTTTGGAAGAACGGAAGTGCAGATGCCGGTGCTGAGCTGCGGCGGCATGCGCTATCAGCAGGGCTGGGAAGATCTCGACCCCGATAAGATCGAAAGGAAGGGGCAGGAAAACCTGGAGGCCACTGTCCATCGTGCGCTGGAGCTGGGCATCAACCATATTGAAACCGCGCGCGGCTATGGACCGTCCGAGATGCAACTGGGCTGGGTGCTCCCGAAGATCGAGCGCGACAAGCTGCTGGTGCAAACCAAGATCGGTGTAAAGGAAACCGCAGAGGAGTTCCTCGAAACGTTTGAGGTGTCGATGAAAAACCTCCAGCTTGAATCTGTCGATTTCCTCTCCATTCACGGGATCAACCTGCCGGAGCACATTGGGACCTGTCTGAAGAAGGGTGGATGTATGGATGCCATTCGCCAACTGCAGAAAGAGGGCCGGGTTCGGTTTTGCGGGTTTTCAACCCATGCCGGGCCGGAGACGGTGGTGCCGGCCTGCGAGAGCGGTGAGTTCGACTATGTGAACCTTCATTGGTATTTTATCTACAATCAGTTGCATTGGCCGATGGTTGAGACTGCTGCCAAAATGGATATGGGGGTATTCATCATCAGCCCCAACGACAAGGGCGGAATGCTCTACAATCCGACGCAAAAGATGGCGCGCCTTTGCGAGCCGCTTACGCCCATGCAGTGGAACGACCTCTATTGCCTTGCCCGTCCGGAAGTCCATACGTTGAGCATCGGTGCCGCCCGCCCCGAGGATTTTGATGAGCACGTTGAGGCCGTTTCGGGGCGTTGGGAGGATCGGGTTGCACTGGCGGGGCAAATAGAGGCGCGGATTTTGCAGTCGCTGGAAAAGGATGTGGGAGCAGAGTGGATGGCCCGCTGGCACGAAGGACTTCCGCACTACACTGAAACTCCCGGAAATATCAATGTGAAGGAAATCCTGCGGCTATGGACCTTCCACAAGGGGTTGGATTTGCTGGAGTTTGCCAAGATGCGCTACAACCTGCTGGGAAATGCCGATCACTGGTTTCCGGGGCAACAGGCGACCGATGCGGGGTCTTGCGATTGGTCGTGCCTTTCGGCAAGCCCTTTTGCCGGTCGTATTCCCGGCATCCTAAGGGAGTCCCACGACCTGTTCCACGTCGATGCGGAGGCCAA
>JBDLJW010000338.1:0-1320 GCA_039714135.1 Verrucomicrobiota bacterium | reverse complement strand
TGAATGGGACGCACCTCCAGATCCATGCTCTTGATGGAGCGAAAGGCCCGCTCTACCTGACTGAGCGCCTTGTAGTGACGCACCGCCTCTTCGGCCGATAGCCCATCGGCCAATGAGGTTCGAATCACATAGATACCATCCAGCGCCGCCTCCGCGCTGACCTTTTGTTCGTCGATCTCAAAGCGCAATTGACTGTCTGCGATCTCCAGCTTGAAGTGCTTGGCCATCTTGTATCGATGGATTACCCGGCCCACGCGCACGCCAATCTTGTCCGCCGCCTTGAGATAACCGCGCGCCACCATGGCCTGGACCTTCTCCAGTTCCTGCACCGTTGCCTTCAGCAAGGCCTCGCGCTTATGCTTACGCCGATACGCCAACTCCGGGTTGCGACAGGCCACCAGCTTCTCTCCCGGGAAATCCGCATGGCTGAATTCGAACAGATTGCGTTCATCGAACAGGGTCAACTGGATGGCACCAAAGTCCATCAGCTTGCGGATGGCGCCCGATTTCAGCGCCGTGATCCAATCCACCCCTGAACGCCCCTTGAGCGCATCGACCTGCCTCTGGGAGATCATGCCGCGATCACCCACCAGCACCACAGAGTTCAGATTGAATGCGCCCTGCAGGCGTTCGACCTGGGGTAACAGGGTCTCGGGGTCCGGCGTGTTCCCGGGGAAGGCCGAGATGGATACCGGACAACCGCGCTCATCGGTCAGCAGACCGTAGTTGACCTGTAGTTTTCCTTTCTTCTGGTCACGGCTGTATCCGCGCTTGGCCAGCGGGCATTGTGTGCCTTCGAAATAACTCGACGAGAGGTCATACAGCACCCGGCCCCCTTCCTGTAAATGCCGCTGCGCCAGGCGCTGCTCAATCGGCCCCTGGCGTTCATGCAGCCAGTCCATCGCCGCATACAGCGCATCGTCATCCACCCCCTCGACGCCGAGGAACTCAGCCAGCGTGGTGTTGTCCCAACTGCGCGATAGGGCCAGCTTGCTCTGTGGTCCAATAATCCGGGAGACGATCATGGCGATGACCCGGTCCCGTTCCTTACAGCGGCGAGTGGCGATCAATTTATCGAGACCCAGTCTTCTGATGGTAACCAGTACTGCATCCACATGCCCATGGGCGCGTGAGCGCACAATATCGAAGTGCGCTTCCGGCCGAACCAGTTTCTCTCCCTTGAGAACCCGCCGGATGGCATAGGCCTGTGGGATGGACAGTCCGGAGAGGTTGGCAATCGTGCGCTTGATGATCTTCTTGCCCTGGCGCACGGATTCACGCAGGAGGATGGCGGGAGGTGAGTTGCGATTGGGTACGATG
>JBDLJW010000337.1:0-1325 GCA_039714135.1 Verrucomicrobiota bacterium | reverse complement strand
AAACCCCAGCACCACAATACGCTTAACGCCGGCATTGCGCGCCGCTGTCGCAAGCATCGACGGATACGCATGCCGCCCGGCAATAATAATCAACGACTCAGGAATATTCATATTCCGGGCAACCATGCCAGAAACCGACTCCTCTTGAAAAACCTTTTTCCAAGAGTTGAAGACAAGCCGGAACCATCATATGCATCAGTCCTGAACGGCGGAGGGCTTGCCGTCGGCAACCTCGGATCGACCGCGCTCTTCGACAAGTTCAAGCAGAGCGTTCAGCCGATTTTCTTCCATAAGGTCGAGCGCCGTCCTACCCATATTATCGCGGATATAGACATCCGCCCCTTCTTCAATCAGGAGATGGGCGGCCGCGTGGTTCTCAATAGCAATCGCAAGATGCAAGGCCGTCCGGCCCTTGCCATCCGGCAGGTCGGGATCCACACCATGCCGGAGCAAGGTTTCAAGCATTTCCAAATCGTTCAACGATGCCGTCAGATCAAGCCTTTCAAGCAGCGGATCAATCCTTGCACCAACAGTCAGCAGCATGTCGACCGCATCCACATTTTCAGCTTCGAGCGCCAACTCAAGCAGCGTTTTCCCGCTGTCCCTCTCCATTCTCTCCAGCCGCTCGGGGTGATGAATCAAACGTTTCTCAAGCAGTTTGACCCTGCCGTTTCTCAGCAAAGCAAACTCCGTTGCTCCCGCCACTGAAAGCCATGAAACCAGAATTGCCATTGCGACAATGACAAGGATTAGCGACGCGCACTTCAGCATCCATCCCGAAACCCAGACTCTCCGGCCCTTCTGTTGACGCGGCCGGGACTCAATCCATCGGGCAAAAAGCAAGGCGACCAATAATCCAACCCACACCAAGGCCAAAGCTCCGGTTATTATCGCACCCAGGAGAAACTGCTCCCTGTCGTCGACCAGCCTGCCATGTCGCCACATATCCCACATGGCAAACACTCCCAAGGCGATGGCCACCCCCACAAACCACAGCATTCGCCCAAACCATCTCTTTACTATAAAAATATCGGCCATAAATAACTTTCTCTAAACACTATATCGCAAAATGCTATACGAAAGTAATAAATCACCTCAAGCCCAATTCCCGCTTGCGTTTTCCGAATGGAATCCCATTATGTGGCGCTCAATTTCAACCACGTCAATCGAAAGGAAAACTCATGGCCATAAAGAAAGTTGCATTGCTCACCGCGGGCGGCCTCGCCCCCTGCCTCTCCAGCGCGATCGGTCGCCTCATCGAGCGCTACACCGAAGTTTCCCCGGAAACTGAAATCATTGCCTACACCGGCGGCTACAAAGGCCTC
>JBDLJW010000336.1:0-1329 GCA_039714135.1 Verrucomicrobiota bacterium | reverse complement strand
CGGAACGGGTACGGGTTCTTTCCAGCACGGCTGATTCGGATTCAAACCACTTTATTATGCCGTGCATCGGATGACCACTTTTGTCCCAGTTAGAACGTCCGGATCACCACCGCCTCCTTAAAAGTGTAAAATTAAATCATCGTCTTCCCTTTATGAGCTGATCGACACAAAATCCGGTCTTGCGGTCGAGCATGAAGTAGACCGCACGAGCAATCTTTGATGCGATAATGGCGTTGGCTGTATGCTTGCCTTTCTTGCGTTCGAGCCGTTCGTAGTAGGCGTTGAGCTTCGGATCGGCCCGCTTGCAGAGAATGGCCGCCTGCATGAACGCCCACTTGAGGTATGGATTCCCCATCTTTCGCCCCTTGCCGCCGAAGTCCTTGCCGCCGCTCTCGTTGGTGCCGGCCACCAGGCGGCAGTAGCTGATGAAATCCTTCACGGTCGGGAAACGTTTGATATCGATGGTTTCGTAGAGAATCGTCAAGGCCAGTATTTTTCCAATGCCTGAAGCCGTGCGGAGCAGCCGATAGTCCTGCTGCTGAAAATCCCGGGCATGTTTTTCAATGCGTTGCTCCATTCGCATGATGACCCGGTCGTAGCTGCCAATGATTTCCAGCTCCGCCTCAGCCGTGAACGAATCCACCGGGTTGTCGAAGCTCGACCGGATGCCTTCCTGCCAACGCTCCTTCGAGTTGGCGCTGATCGTCAAGGGTTGGTTGCCCGCTGCCATGACCTCACAGGTCGAATGGCCGGTGAGTTCGGCCCGGTTCTTTACATACTTATTGCGGCGTCTGAGCAGTTTACGTACCGGTCGCAAATCACGAGGACAAACATAGGCAGAGGGAATCCGGTTCGTACGCAGACACTCCGCCAGCTCCTTCGAATCCTCCTTGTCATTCTTGTGCTTGTTGCCCGCTATCGACTTCACATAGTACGCATGTGCCAGCACGAACTTGATGCCCGCATCCTCGCAGGCGTCCGCCAGCCAGAAGCAGACGAAGCAACTCTCGCACGTCACCGTAAGATCGTCCTTGTACGGCTCCACCAGCTTCAGGAAAAATGCAAAATCGTTGTTCCGGATATTGCGATGCACCAGAATGTTTCCATCCCGGTCCATCACGCAGATGTACATCTGCCTTGTATGCAGGTCGATTCCACAGTTGTATTTCGTCATCGTTTTGTAATACTTCATCCAGCCTCCTCCGTTTAGTTGTCAATTGGAGACGCCACCCTCGGGTGGTCAGCCGTATGCTTGACCAGGAGGAGGCACCTAACTTTTTAGCTTAAGGAAACAACAGCCCTTTCAGAAGGGTTTAGATGAGTATCAAG
>JBDLJW010000335.1:0-1336 GCA_039714135.1 Verrucomicrobiota bacterium | reverse complement strand
AGAGCGCAAAGCTGAAGAAGCAGATGTTTTAGCTGAAGAGGCGAGTTCTGAAACAGAAAAATTGAACTACCAAAACCTCGCGAAGGTCTGGAGAGAAGTGAACCGCCCCGGGTTTGCCGGAGACTCCAAACCTTGAGAGGATGGAGTCATGAACACGACAAAACGTTACTCCCCGGAAGTCCGGGAACGAGCCGTCCGGCTAGTCATTGAGCAGCAAGGAGAATATCCTTCGCGATGGGCAACGATCTGTTCCATTGCTGGCAAGATCGGCTGCACGCCGGAAACCCTGAGAGCTTGGTGCAAACGCTCAGAAGCATCCCAAGCAGGCACTACTGGAAAGCCTTCAGAGCGCGAACGCCTCAAACAACTGGAGCGGGAAAACCGCGAACTGAAACGCGCCAACGAGATCCTGCGCAAGGCTGCAGCTTTTTTCGCCCAGGCGGAGCTCGACCGCAAACCGAAGTGATGGTGGCATTCATCGACCAGCATCGTGCTGCACATGGGGTCGAGCCGATTTGTGCCGTACTGCCAATCGCCCCATCGACGTACTACCACCACAAGGCATGCCTGGCTGATCCTGAACGGCTGTCGGCACGTGCCAAACGCGATCGGATGCTGAATGTACAGATCCGTCGTGTCTGGGAGGAGAACTTCCAGGTCTATGGCGTGCGCAAGGTGTGGCGTCAGCTGCGGCGTGAAGGCATTGCGGTGGCCCGTTGCACGGTAGAGCGCCTGATGCGCCAGCTTGGATTACAAGGCATTACCCGGGGCAAGAAACGCCACACGACCGTGAGCGATCCAGAACAGGAACGTGCTCCCGATCTGGTGAAGCGCCAGTTCACAGCAACACGGCCCAACCAGCTGTGGGTGGCAGATTTGACCTATGTCGCCACTTGGGCGGGCTTTGTCTACGTCGCCTTCGTGATCGACGTGTTTGCACGGTCGATCGTGGGTTGGCGTGTTTCACGCTCCATGAAGACGGGACTTGTCTTAGATGCTCTGGAGCAGGCCCTGTGGGCCAGGAGAGACCGGGGGAAGCTGATTCATCACAGTGACCGTGGCAGCCAATACCTGTCGATCCGCTATACGGAACGGCTCGCTGAAGCTGACATTGACGCATCGGTGGGCACAACTGGTGATTCGTATGACAACGCGCTGGCTGAAACGATCATTGGGTTATACAAGACCGAAGTGATTCATCATCGCGGTCCCTGGCGGAGCCTTGATGCCGTTGAATACGCCACCCTGGAATGGGTCGACTGGTTCAACCATCGCCGGCTGCTGGAACCGATTGGGAACGTTCCACCGGCAGAACTGGAAATGACGTATTATCGTC
>JBDLJW010000334.1:0-1340 GCA_039714135.1 Verrucomicrobiota bacterium | reverse complement strand
CTGGAGAAGATTATCACTCTGGGTACAGAAGGCGGCATGAACAACTTCGACGATATCTTCTCGAAGGAAGAGATCAGCATGCTGGCAACCTATATCCAGATCGATCCACCCGTTCCACCCGAGATGTCTCTCGCCCTGATGAAGGAGCGACATGAAGTTCACGTCGACCCCAAGGATTACCCGACAAAGCCGATGCATGACCGCAACTGGGAGAACTTCTTCCTGGTCATCGAGCGTGATGTGGGCAAAATCGCAGTCATCGATGGCGACAAGAAAGAGGTCGTCGCGCATATCGACACCGGTTATGCGGTCCACGTGCTTAAAACAGTTGAGCATCACGACACCCTCAAGGCCGAGAATCCCGGACGCTTCTGGTACATCATGGGCCGTGACGGCATGATGACCAAGGTCGACCTGTGGCAGACCCCTGACAAGATGAAGGTCGCCAATGTCCAGGTTGCCTATGACGCCCGCGACGTGGCCGTTTCAGGTGATGGCAAGTACGTTATCGGCGGCGGCTACTGGCCTCCTCATTTCGTCATTCTTGAAGCCGAAACCATGATGCCAATCAAGGTAGTCTCTACCCGCGGCACCAATGTCGATGGCGAGTATGTCAACGAATCCCGTGTGGCTGCTATCTATGACACGCCAATGGCCCCGACCTGGCTGGTTGCCGCAAAGGAGCTGGGCCAGATGTGGCAGGTCGACTATTCCGATCTTGATAACATGAAGATCACCAAGATCAACTCCGCCAAATTCCTGCATGACGGTTTCTACGATCCGACCGGTCGCTACTTCCAGATCGCGGCGAACGCCTCCGACAAGATGGTTGTCGTTGACACCAAAACGCAAAAGCTGGAAGCCATGATCGATACGGATAAGAAGCCGCATCCTGGTCCCGGTGCCAACTGGATTGACGAGAAGTGCGGCCCTGTCGGCGGCACGACCCATCTGGGTGTCGGCAAGGTAACCGCCTGGGGTAATGATCCTGAAGGCCACAAGGACCAGGCCTGGAAAATCTGCTACGAAGTCGAGACAGACGGCCCCGGCGTGTTCCTGCGCACTCACCCCACGTCTGACTATGTCTGGGCTGACCAGACCAAGCATCCTGAGCCGGAAGTCCAGCAAACCATCCAGGTTATCGACAAAAAGACGCGTGAGATTGTCAAATCCATCCAGTTGACCGATGTCGAAGGCTATGCTGCCGTACATATCGAGTTTAATAAAGATGGATCTGAAGTCTGGACCTCTGTCTGGAACCGCAAGGATAGTAAAGAACCCAATGGCGAGATCATCATCTTCGATGCCAAGACACTCGAAGAGAAGGCTCGCGTCAAGGG
>JBDLJW010000333.1:0-1373 GCA_039714135.1 Verrucomicrobiota bacterium | reverse complement strand
GTGCGCTCCATCAGCTCAATCAGTTTCTGCCGGGTATCCTGAAAGCTCAACCGCCACTCGCGGTCCCAGTGGGTTCCTGCAACAACATGCACGCGACACATCTTTTTATTTTCCTCGTTCATTACTGCTCCTAAAATCAAACTTTCCAAACTACTTTTTCTTTCCATCCCCCACCCCGCAATGGGTGAGCGTTCCAAATCCAATCGACCAAAAACCGTACTCCTCCGGTCGGTAGCCAAGCCCCTTCAGGAGGCGTTCCGTACGTGGCATCTTCTCGCCCTCCCTGTTGTGGTAGTGGTTGTATATCCGCTCCCAGATATCCAGCGCCTCTCCATCCTTCTTTTTTGTGCCCCGTCGGTTTTTCAGGACACGGGATGCCACGCCCTCGGCACCGACAAGGAGCCGGTGGCTTCGCCTTGAATAGAGGTCGATGCCTTGATGCCAGGCAATTTCGGCAGCATCCGCCAAACCGCCTATGCCCATCTGCTCATGGGCTTGATCGCGGGAGGTCTCCTGGGTGGTGCCGTCCCTGTTCACATAACCCTCCAGGGATCCGTGCCCGTCCCCGCTTTTGTAATGCCTTATTCCGTGATTGAATATTTTCTTGTCATTCAAAAACACTCCCATGGCGACATGGGCACTGGCGATTATGGCATCCCAGTTCCCGCCCGACCCATATTCCCTGTACTCCTTCAGCAGAGGGAAGAAGACGTCGCGCAATAGGTTCTCGAATCTCTCCCGGTCGCCCTTCTCCCATCCCGCGTCCGAATACCTGATGAGTTCGGCGGCATTTACAAATTTGAAGAAGGCTTTCGCCCCCAGCAATTTTGCGTCTGCCCCGGTAATGGATTCGAGCTTACCGGACCATGCGTTAAGAATCTCGATGCTCTTTTCCGCATGGGCCTTCTCATCGGCCAAGACAAAAACAAGCGCATGGGCATAGGCCGCCTGCGCGTCGCGCATCATCTCGCTTGCCCCGCTGGAACCTGTCCCGCGATCACCTCTATGCACATTTCCGAATGGAGTCGGAGAATAATGCAAAGTAGCCAAACGGCTCGCCCTAAGGGATTCGAAAGCATCCTTCCATGGCTGTTTCTGCTTCTTGATCCTGTCCTTGACAAAATCGAGCTCCGCCCTGCTTTCGAGGCAACCGGGATGGTTGAAGGTCTTCCCAGCCGAAACGCCCATCGACACGCCAGTCACCATGAAAATGCAGAGCAACGAAACCTGACCATTTTTCGAGAATACAACTTTCATTCCGGAACCCATTGATCCGATCAACGGCCTTTTTCGCGTTCCTTTTCGAGGGCCTCTTCGAGTTCGTGCTCCTCGACATGGGCCTCTTTGATGGTGGTATGGTCGACTGTCTCCAC
>JBDLJW010000332.1:0-1391 GCA_039714135.1 Verrucomicrobiota bacterium | reverse complement strand
TCACTGGTGTCCGGTAAAAATTTGAAATCGTAGACGACTCGGAAAAACTCCTTCATATTGTGTTTCACCACAAAGCACAATAAACAAGGAGCTTCCGAGTCATGGGATACAAGCCTACGGTTTTTAATCAGTTGTTCAATTTCATTCCGAGACAGGTGTTTGAAAAATCGGCCAAGGAGCATGGTGCAGACCGATATGCCAAGAGTTTCAAGGCATGGCATCAATTCCTGCTTCTGCTCTATGCCCAAGCCACAGGAAAGCAATCGCTGCGGGAAATTGCCGGCGGACTTCAGTTGCACCAGTCCAGGCTGTACCACCTCGGACTCAAGCCGGTGCCCCGAAGCACCATGTCCGATGGAATGGAACGACGTGAGTGCGCCATCTTCGAGGATTTGTTCCATGCCATGGTGCGAAAGACCGCCGGCAGAGCGCCCGGTCATCGATTCCGCTTCAAGAACCCGCTCTACAGTATTGACGCCTCCACCATCGATCTTTGTCTTAGCGTTTTCGACTGGGCCAAGTTCCGCAAGCAGAAAGGAGCCATCAAGCTGCATTGCCAGCTCGACCATGCCGGACACATCCCGAGTTTTGTTCATATCAGCGACGGGAAACTCCATGACCTCAAAGCCGCTGAAGACTTTTTCAAGATTGAACCGGACAGCATCTACTGCTTCGACAAGGCCTACGTGAGCTATGAATGGCTTCATTCCATCCATAAAACAAAGGCTTTCTTCGTAACCAGAGCCAAAAGCAACATGAGCTACCGGATAACCGGACAGCATGGCAAGGGCGACAATAATGGTGTTCTAACGGATCGAATCATAAAGCTTGATAGCCCTGCCTCATCCCGAAAGTATCCTTCAAGAATGCGCATGGTCGTCTTCAAGGATGAGGAGACCGGCAAGGTCTATCACTTCATCACAAACAACTTCAGGTTGGCGCCGGCAACCATCGCCGCCATCTACAAACAGCGTTGGCAGATCGAACTCTTCTTCAAGTGGATTAAGCAGAACCTCAAGATAAAGACCTTCCTTGGCACTTCGAAAAACGCTGTTATGGCGCAGGTATGGGTTGCGATGATCTACTATTTGCTACTGGCCTACATCAAATTCATGAGTAAAACCCGGCTCAGCTTGACTGACTTCGCCCGACGAGTGAAAGAGGGTCTAATGATGCAGATGGATCTACTGGAACTGCTTTGCCTGGCCGAGCCCAGGCCAATGAAACCGCCGGATGGACAAGTCGCCAATCAGATGGCCTTCATCCTATGAAACTTTTACCGGACACCAGTGATAGTATATGATATAAGCAGGAACCGTGTTTGGAACCTTCTCCCGCAGGATCATCGCGCTGCAGCCGGCATCAGGGAAGGTCTGTCCATTCCTCCGGAT
>JBDLJW010000331.1:0-1409 GCA_039714135.1 Verrucomicrobiota bacterium | reverse complement strand
GGGTGTCTACATGCGGTCAAGCGGCAAAATGAAGGGTTTTGGGGCGGATTAGCTATGTAATACTCTGCTATAGGACGCTCCTATAATATGATATTGAGGTTGAGGTGATATGGAACCGGTTGATTTAAAGGGGTTTGAGGTATTTGTGGCGGAGCGAAATCTGGTGCCTGAGGAGAAGCGGTCGTTCTTTATTCATTGGGTTCGCCGCTTTTTGAATGCGGAGTTTAGCTCGGTTGATCTGTCGGAAAAGGACAAGGTTGAGTGTTTCGCGGATCAGTTGGCGCGTGACGGTTCTGTCGAGGACTGGCAACTGCGCCAGGCATTGCAGGCGGTGTCGCTTTATCTGGATAGTTTTCTGGTGGAGGCCGCTGGCGGGACGGGTGGAGATGATGCGGCCGGCATCGTCCGAGAGCAGGTCAGCCACGGCGGGAGGGACGCCGATTCGCCTTCCGGAGAGGGTGCGCTTGAGCAGATGAGGAAGCTGCTGCGGTTGCGGCATTATGCATATCGGACCGAGCAAACCTATACGATGTGGGTGGGGCGTTATTTGAAGTATGCTGGCGGGCAGGGTTTGGCTTGGAATAATCCGGGGAGTGTGCGGGCCTACCTTTCGTATTTGGCGTTGCAGTGCAAGGTTGCTTCTTCGACCCAGAACCAGGCACTCAACGCCCTGATGTTTTTGTTCCGGGATACGCTTAGGGTGGATGTTCCGCAAATCAATGCCGTGAGGGCCAAGCGTGGCTCCAAGCTTCCGGTGGTTCTTTCGGTTGACGAGGTGAAGGTGCTAATGGACAGGGCCAGTGGCACTTCCGGGCTGATGCTTCGGTTGGTCTATGGGGGAGGCCTGCGTATTTCGGAGGTGCTGCGGTTGCGGGTGCAGGACTTGGACTTTGAAAACGACGTGCTGTTTGTCCGGGGAGGTAAGGGAGACAAGGACCGGGCGACGATTCTTCCAGAGAGTCTTTGCCCGGAGCTGAAGGATCATCTTGCCAAGGTGCATCGCCTGCATGAGCGGGATCTTTCGGAAGGGTTTGGCAACGTGTATTTGCCGGGGGCGTTGGAGCATAAGTATCCCCATGCTCCGGGGGAGTGGAAGTGGCAGTATGTTTTCCCGTCTGCGAACCTTTCAGTTGATCCTCGCAGTGGAAAGACACGGCGGCATCATGTGAGCGACAAGGTGTTGCAACGTGCCATGCGCCGAGCGATGGGGGACGCGGAAATCCACAAGCATGCGACGGTGCATACCCTGCGCCACAGCTTTGCGACGCATCTGTTGATGACGGGTACGAATATCCGCGAGGTGCAGGAGCTGTTGGGGCACAAGAATGTTGAGACCACGATGATCTATACCCATGTTATCCGTGGTCTCGGCAAAAGGGCGCAAAGTCCGCTGGATTTGCTTTGAGTGG
>JBDLJW010000330.1:0-1412 GCA_039714135.1 Verrucomicrobiota bacterium | reverse complement strand
GGCAAGCAACAGGGCAACCAAAATCCCATCCAGTTTCATCTTCGTCATCTCCTTCCTATCCGCGCGGGCGGACATTCCTTGTGAAAAAAAGCAACACAATGGCCACCAAGGTGCAAGCGATGATGGACCAAATCACGAAGTTCCACGCCTCGACCTGGCCGTGCGTCGCGGAAAAATGGTCCGCCATCCATCCAAAGCCCTTGGCCTGGGCCGTGCGGCCGATGTAGCCAAACAGCCCGATGAAACCCGCCGCCGTACCGACGGCCTTCTTCGAGGTCAGGTCCAGCGCCGCAACCCCCAGCAGCATGACCGGCGGATAGATGAAAAAGCCGATCACGGCAAGGGCGGCCATATCCACCGCCAAGCGGCCGGGCGGGTTCCACAGGATGGCCATGAACGCCAGCACGATCGGGAACATGCATGCGAGGCTGACCAGCCCCCTCCGTCCCCCGACCCGGTCGGACAGCCAGCCGAGCAGCAGCGTGGAGGGGATTCCGCCAAAATTAACCATGAGGATCGCCAGGCCGCCATCCTCCAGATTGGCGCCCTTGACTTCGCTCAAATAGAGCGGCCCCCAGTCGAGCATGCTGTAGCGCACGATATAGACGAAGAAGTTGGCCGCCGCGAAAACCCACAGCAGGCGGTTCTTCAGGATGTTGTCGACAAACAGCTCGCGGGTCGAAAGCTCGGCTTCGTGCGTATCCTTCCCGTGCGCGAGCTCATCGTCGGTATAGTCGTTGTGGTATGCCTCGATCGGCGGCAATCCCTCCGACTGCGGGGTGTCGCGCAACCGCCACAAGAGATAGAGCGACCCCACCAGGCAGATGGCGCCCGGCACGTAGAAGGCGGACTGCCAGCCAAAGCGCGCCGCCGCACTGGCGGCGATGATCCCGGCGATGCCGCCCCCGACATTGTGGGCAATGTTCCATACGGCGAATACCGCCCCGCGCTCGTGGACGCCGTACCAGTGGCCGATCGAACGGCCGCAGGGGGGCCAGCCCATGCCTTGGACAAGGCCGTTCAGCGCCCAAAGCAGCATGTGCATCGTATAGTTGGTCGAGGAGCCAAAGGCAAAGTTGAGGCAGGCCGTCAGGAAAAGCCCCGTCGCCATGAACTTGCGCGGGTTGCTGCGGTCGGACAGGGAACCCATCAGGAACTTGCCGATTCCGTAGGCAATGGCGGTGCACGCAAGTATGTTGCCGATCATGGCATGGCTGTATTCGAGCGCGGGCCCCATCTCCTTGGCCACCGCCGAAAGGCTGTTCCGGCAAAGATAGAACATGGCGTAGCCCATGAACGTCGATTCCAGGATCTGGATGCGGCAACGTCGGTACTTCCTGTCTATTTGGCCCGCAGGCAACCGTTCGCGATGCGGTGCCGGCGCAAAGAATTTCTTGATCGATTTAAACATA
>JBDLJW010000329.1:0-1425 GCA_039714135.1 Verrucomicrobiota bacterium | reverse complement strand
ATGAAATACGAAGCAACAATCGGTCTTGAAACACACATTATGCAGAAGACGGAATCGAAAATGTTCTGTGCCTGCAAATATGAATACGGCGCGGAGCCGAACACGCATGTCTGTCCGGTCTGCCTCGGCTACCCCGGCGCACTGCCGGTCATGAACGAAAAGGCCATCGAGCTGTGCAGCAAGGCGGGGTTGTTGCTGGGGTGCGAGATCAATCCCTACAGCAAGTGGGATCGCAAGAACTATTTCTATCCCGACATGGCAAAGAACTACCAGATCACGCAGGCCGACGAGCCGCTCTGCCTTGGTGGCGAGCTGGAGGTGGATGTTGGCGGCGAAATGAAAACCTTCACGCTCGAACGCATTCATCAGGAAGAGAATGCCGCGAAAAACACGCACGTGGCTGGCGCCAGTTTGGTCGACTACAACCGCGCCGGCACCGCCTTGATGGAAATTGTGTCCGATCCCTGCATGCACTCCTCCGAAGATGCGCTGGCCTATCTGACGGCACTTAAGCAGGTCATGGAGTACGGTGGGATTTCCGACTGCAATCCTGAAAAGGGACAGATCCGCTCCGATGTAAATGTGTCCGTCCGCCCGGTCGGCCAGAAGGAGCTGGGATCGAAAGTTGAGATCAAGAACATGAACTCGTTCGCATTTATCCAGCAGGCGATCGAGTATGAAATCGATCGCCAAACCGAGCTCCTTGAAAACGGCGGAACTGTCGTACAGGAAACACGCGGATTCGATTCCGATCGCGGCGAAACCTTCAGCCAGCGCACCAAGGAGAATGCGCACGACTATCGCTATTTCCCCGAGCCCGACCTCATGCCGGTCAAGATTGCCGCCGAGCAGGTGGAGCAGTGGCGCTCCGAGTTGCCCGAACTGCCGTCGCAACGCCGCGAGCGTTATGTGGCAGAACTCGGCTTGCCTGAATACGACGCCGGCGTGCTGACTGCCGATAAGGCCGTGTCCGATTGGTTCGAGCAGGCGATGCAGCACACGAAGAATGCCAAGGCCGTCTCCAATTTCATCATGGGCGAGATGATGCGTCTTTTGTCCGAACAGGACATTCCGATTTCCGAGTCGAAGGTTACGCCCGAAAAGCTGGCGGGGATCATTGCGCTCATCGATGCCAAAACCATCAGCACGGGGGCGGGCAAGCAGGTCTTTGAAACCATTTTCAATGAAGGCGGTGATCCAAAGGTCATTGTCGAGGAAAAGGGCATGGCGCAGGTGTCCGACGACTCCGCACTTGAGGGCTGGGCCGACGAGGCCATCGCCAGCAATCCTCAGCCCGTCGAGGAATACAAGGCCGGCAATGCCGCATCCATCAATTTCCTGATGGGGCAGGTGATGAAGGCCAGCCGCGGAAAGGCCAATCCAGGTGCTGTCATGCAGATGCTCAAGCAAAAACTGGATGGCTAG
>JBDLJW010000328.1:0-1438 GCA_039714135.1 Verrucomicrobiota bacterium | reverse complement strand
GCCATGGCTTCGAACTCTTCCGATGGAAGCTTCAACATGTATTCACCATTCATCCAAGTCAGCTTTCTGAGGTCAACCTGCGCGGCGGAAGACTGGCAACGTTCAAGCGTGAAAGCTTCGATCATCTCCTCGCGGGTCATCACTTCGCGGTCGTCGCCCGGCGACCAACCGAGGAGCGCGAGATAGTTGAAGAGCGCGTCACCAAGGAAACCCTTTTCGCGAAAGTCGCCCACAAAGGCATCGCCATCGCGCTTGGAATAAGGTTTGCCCTGCGCGTTCACGATCATGGGCAGGTGCGCAAAGTTCGGCACGTCGGCACCGAGCGCCTGATAGAGCGCAATGTGGCGATAGGTGTTTTCAATGTGGTCGTCGCCGCGGATTACGTGGGTCACACCCTGCTCAATGTCGTCAAGCACGTTGGCAAGATGGAAGACCGGCGTTCCATTGGAGCGGACAATAACAAAATCCTGCATATTTTCCGATGCCTTCGAGAGCGTACCCTTGATGCCGTCGTCAAAAGAAGTGTCGTTGCCCGGCATCTTGAAGATGACGCATTCGCCCTGCCCCAGTCCGCCCTTGTCCTCTTTGTAGGCCAATCCTTTGGAGAGCAGCATTTCCGCTGCCTCGAGGTGCGCCTCCATGCGGGTGCTCTGATAAAGCGGCTCCTCGTCGACATCCAGCTTTAGCCAGTCCATGGCTTCGAGCAGGGTCTGGATCGCCTCCGGCGTTGAGCGCTCGCGGTCGGTATCCTCGACGCGCAGCAGGAAGTCGCCGCCATGATGACGGGCGAACAGCCAGTTATAGATTGCCGCGCGCATGTTGCCGATGTGGACATTGCCCGTCGGACTCGGTGCAAAACGTGTACGTACTTTCATTTCAAAACTCCATTTTGATAATTCGTCATCCGCAATTCGTAAATTCCCTCGACAGACAAGTGATCTCACGCAAAATTATGGGTTACAAATTACGGAGCCGGAGGCTACCCCATGAGAACGCACGATGTAAAAGAAATCCTGATTGATAAAGACACCATCGCCCGGCGGGTCGATGCCCTCGTCGATGAAATCATTGCCGCTAACCAACTGGAAAAGCTGGTGGTAATCGGCATCCTGAAAGGTAGCTTTATGTTTCTGGCCGATCTCATGCGCAGCTTCCACCGTCACGGTGTCCACCCGCACATCGACTTCATGACCCTTTCAAGCTACGGCTCCAGTACCACATCATCGGGGAAAGTCGAAATTATCCATGATATCCGCGAAGACCTATCCAACGCCGATGTCCTTCTCGTCGACGATATCCTCGACACCGGCCGCACATTGGCCTTTACCAAGAAATTGTTTTTAGACCGCGGAGCAAAGTCCGTCCACTCCTGCGTACTGCTCGATAAAAAGGCGCACCGCGCCGTTGAATTCGAGGCCGACCACGCCGGCTTTCCCAT
>JBDLJW010000327.1:0-1444 GCA_039714135.1 Verrucomicrobiota bacterium | reverse complement strand
TGGGCGTTGCGGGCCGGCTATGTGTGGGACGAGTCGCCCGTGCCCGATACGACCCGTTCGCCGGAGTTGCCCGGCTCCGACCGCCAAATGCTTATGTTTGGCGCAGGCTGGAAGGGCGAGCATGTTGGCATCGATCTGGCCTATTCCTATCTCTGGGCCGAAAAGGCCGACATGGGAACCGATTATGCCTTGCCCGGCGAATTTGAAACCACGACGCACCTTGTTGCGCTGTCGGCCAGCTACGATTTTTAGTGGTTAGGATACCCGTGCAATGAACTCGATGCGGATGCCGCCGGGTTCGATACACATCATATGTGCGCCTTTTCCCGATTCGAGAGGAATGGGCGCGCATTCGATTTCAACACCATCCGCTTTTTCCACGGTTTGGAAGACACGCTCCAGATCCTCCATGGATCCAACCTGCAGGGCGAGGTGGTGCAGGCCGACATTGCGGTGCCGGTCGAAGCTGTTGGCCGATGCCGGATCGGATACTTGCCAAAGCGTAATCATGACCGTTCCATCGGAGACGAATACTGCGGGATATTCTGGACGGCCTCCGACTTTTTCAAAGCCCAGCACGTCAATGAAGAAGCCAAGGGTTTGTTCCAGGTCACGTACGGCAAACCCGACATGATCGACTCCCTGTGTAATGGGTTTTTTCATTTTTCTACCTCGTTGCTTTTCCCAGTTCTCCAGCCTTGCCGAGGGCGTATTTGGCAAGGATGGGGCCGATAATCTCGAAGACGATGCAGGTGGCGGTGATGGTGGTGATGACCTTGGTGCCGATCAGGTCGCCGTGCGCCACTCCGTCAATCTCGTTTCCAAGCCCGGAAAACTCGGTGCCGACAATGAGCGCCAGACCAATGGCCACTCCGGCCTGCGAGAGAATGCCGAGACCGACATATTTTTTGATCTTCTCCTCCACGTGCCCGAAGAAGGCACCGATGCGCGCGCCACCGATCAATCCGCCGGAGCGGCCGAGGATGTAGGCAATCCCGATGATTCCAAGGCTCGGCAATGCGGCCACCTCCAGATGAGCACCGGCGAGGCAGAAGAAGATCACGAAGGTGAGCGGCATGATTTCGAGCAGCGGTGCGGTGGTGCGGTGGACGAGCGATTCGCGCCGCGTGTTAACCAGCACAAAGCCGACGACCATGTTGGTGAGGATGAGCGAAAGGTGCCACATCATCGAGAGTCCGGTGCCCAGCATGACCAGGCCGAATACGATAATGAGCATGTCGCGCGAGTTTTTGATGAAGCGCACGAGCTGGGCCAGGATGAAGCCAAGCACGGTGCCCACCAAAATGCTGAGCAGGATTTCGATCGTGGGCGCCTTGAGCATTTGGAAGAAACCCTCGGCCGTCGCGCCGGTTTCGGCCTGCAACAGGCTTTTGGCAACGGCGGCGGCAAAGCCGAAGATGATGATGGCGAGGCCGTCGTCGAA
>JBDLJW010000326.1:0-1451 GCA_039714135.1 Verrucomicrobiota bacterium | reverse complement strand
CTCGGTTGATCAAGTCTCAATATTTAGCCGCCGGAGCAATAATGATTCTGTCATTCAATTATCCTGTCCACATTCCTTGGCGGGAAACATTCTGATTTTTGACAGGATGATTAAATGACATGATTATTTTCCCTAATGGTCCTGTCCACATTCCTTGGGGCGGGAGCGGCGCGCCCGCCACGTGAGCCGAGTTGGACACGGCAACGTGGCCTCACTCGGGCGGTCGCGCCCTACCTTTCCCGGAAGGCGCTCCGATTTGCAGGTGGGATGAGCCGAATCGCGGGTTAATCGGCTCAAATATTTAGCTTTTTATGAGCCGAATAAGGGGTATATTCGGCTCATGAAATATAACTGGCAACAATCTGATTGGCCTTGCTTTCGCTATGATCTTGAAACGATTGATGCGGATCTTTTCACGTTTTCGGAGAAAACCGGGCGGCTTGGCGGCTTGCTTGAGGCTCTGCCGGAAGAACTCCAAACGGAATCGATGGTCGATATGATGGTTTCCGAGGCCATCGAAACCTCGCTGATCGAGGGGGAATACCTGAGGCGGGAAGATGTGATGTCGTCGGTCAGGAAAAACCTCGGCTTGGCGAAGGATGAAAAGCAGGTTGGCGATCTGCGTGCGAAGGGGATTGCGGAATTGATGGTGGTTGCGCGGAACGAATTTGCGGAACCTTTGTCGGAGGAAATGCTCTTCGACTGGCATGAAAAGCTGATGCAGGGATTCCTTCGAATCAAGGAGGGGGCATGGCGTTCGCATGATGAATCCATGCTGGTGGTGTCGGGCTCGATGGGAAATGAGAAAATCCATTTCGAGGCTCCGTCCTCAACCCGTGTTCCCGAAGAGATGGGGCGGTTTATCGACTGGTTCAACGACACGGCTCCTGGCGGCAAGACGGAGATACGCAGTGCGCCTGTACGTTCCGCTGTTGCACACCTCTATTTCGAGAGTATTCATCCCTTTGAGGACGGCAATGGCCGAATCGGTCGCACCCTTGCCGAAAAGGCGTTGTCGCAAGGAATCGGCAGGCCGGTCCATTTCAGCTTGTCGCAAGCCATCGATGCGGATCGGCAGGCTTATTATGCCGCACTGAAAGAGGGGCAACGCTCGAATGAAATCACGGGATGGATCGACTATTTCGTCAACACTGCTTTGCTTGCGCAGGAAAATGCCGAGGCGCGGATTGGTTTTACCTTGAAGAAGACAAAACTGTTCGATCGTGTTGGAAGCGAGCTTAATGATCGCCAACTCAAGGTGGTTCGTCGAATGCTTGAGGAGGGGGCAAAGGGATTCGAGGGAGGCATGAGCGCGAAGAAATATATCGCTATCGCAGGAACCTCCAAGCCTACGGCCACGCGCGACCTTCAGGATCTTGTGGCCAAGAAGGTGTTCATCCAGACCGGCGGCGGGCGCAGCACACGTTACGACCTCAATCTGTGAGCGGCGC
>JBDLJW010000325.1:0-1455 GCA_039714135.1 Verrucomicrobiota bacterium | reverse complement strand
CTTCCATTCTCGTGCAAGGGCCGCTGGTTCTGTCCGTCATGCCACGAGAAGAAGGTGCTGCTCTTCGGGGAGTTCATCACGGGCACCATCGCCTTCCCGGTGCCGCGCCGTCAGTACGTCTTTAGCCTGCCCATCATGTTGCGGGTCTATTTTCGCAACAACCGCCAGCTCCTGAAAAAGCTCTGCCGGATCGCCAACGAGTGCCTGCTCGAATTTCTGCGTCGCAGCCTCAACCGGCCAGCCGGTCAGCTTGGCATGGTCATGACGATCCACACCTTCGGCGACTACATGAGGCACAATAGCCACATCCACGCCCTGGTGGCCGATGGGCTGTTTACGGTCAACGGCATGTTCTACGTCGCGCCCAGGGTCAGCACCCAGCCGCTGGAACAGCTCTTTCGCGTGCGGGTCATCCGGATGCTCGTCGAGGAGGAGTTGCTCGCGCCTGAGATGGCCCGCAAGCTCCTGAGCTGGAAGCACAGCGGCTTCAGTGTACACAACGGCAAGCCGCTGCGGCGTGACGATGCCGCCGGGCTTGAACGCGTAGCCCAGTACATCATCCGCAACCCTTTCTCCGAACAGAAGATGGTCTACAACGCCGAGAACGGCACCGTCATTTACCGCTCGCGGATGCATGCCAAGACCAAGCGTAATTTCGAAATCTTCTCCGCCGAGGAGTTCATTGCGGCCATCACGCAGCACATTCCCGACAAAGGCTTCCAAATGGTGCGCTACTACGGGTGGTACTCCAACCGGGCCAGGGGTGAGCGGGCCAAGCGCGAGGCTGAGCCTGGCGCCCCGGAGGCCACGGACGTGGACGTGATCGACGTGTCCGAGTACCACCCCCCGCGCATCCCGTCGAAAAAATGGCGCGAGCTGATCAAGAAGGTCTGGGAAGTTGACCCACTCATTTGTCCGCACTGTGGCGCCGAGATGAAGTTGATTGCGCTTATCGATGACGACGAGGTGATCGAGAAGATTGCCACTCCGCTTCGCTCCGTTGCTGTCCGAATACGAACAGCCCGTCTCCCTTCGGTCGGCTCTCCGTCATCTGAAACTGTGGCCGGTGCCGACCGAGCCGGCCTGTTTGTCCCGGGCTCCGCCGAGTATCTCGCCACCCGACGGCGGCGAACGCATCGTTGAGCCGTTCCTCGACGATCCTTTCCCGGACTACGACACTGAGCCTGCCTGCTGTGAGCTTGTCGAACCGGTCATGGCCTACGCGAACGACCCGGATTTCGCGGCGTAACCGCTCTGCGCAGAACGGGTGATGAATGGGGGTGATTTGCCGTCAGCCTGCCGGCGTGGTCCGCCCTGGCCACCACATCAACCCCAGCCGGGCGAATGCTTGCCCCTCGGCCGGGTTTCTCGTATGCTTCACTCAGAAATCGGGCACGTCACTTGGCGTAGCAGTCCTGTTGTCCGGGAGTTCGGGAAAGCAAACTCCTATTGGCT
>JBDLJW010000324.1:0-1457 GCA_039714135.1 Verrucomicrobiota bacterium | reverse complement strand
CCCGGTAAATATGTCGATGTGACCGCCATCACCCCCACCCCGCTCGGCGAAGGCAAAACCACCACCACGATGGGACTCGTTGAGGGTCTCGGCGTAATCGGCAAAAAGCCGGTCGGCGCCATTCGCCAGCCCAGCGGCGGCCCCACGTTCAACATCAAGGGTTCGGCCGCCGGCGGCGGTTTGGCGCAGTGCATTCCGCTCGCTCCCTTCTCGCTCGGCCTTACCGGCGACATCGACGCCATCACCAACGCACACAACCTCTGCATGGTGGCACTCACCGCCCGCATGCAGCACGAGCGCAACTATGACGACGAGCGCCTCGCCAAGATCGGCATCAAGCGCCTCGACATCAATCCCGAACGCGTTCAAATGAAGTGGGCCATGGACTTTTGTGCCCAGTCGCTACGCAACATTACCATCGGCAAAGGCGGCAAGATGGACGGGTATGAAATGGAATCCGGATTCCAAATCACTGTTTCGAGTGAAATCATGGCCATTCTTGCTGTTGCCAACAGCCTGAAAGACATGCGCGAACGGATCGGAAAAATGGTCGTCGCCTACAGTCGCAGTGGCGAGGAAATCACCACGGCCGACCTCGAAGTGGACGGTGCCATGACCGCGTTGATGGTCGAAGCGCTCAATCCCAATCTGGTCCAGACCATCGAAGGCAACCCGGTTCTCGTACATGCGGGCCCCTTTGCCAACATTGCCATCGGACAGAGTTCGGTAATCGCCGATATGCTCGGCATCCGCATGGGAGAATATCTCGTGACGGAAAGTGGCTTCGGCGCGGATATCGGCTTTGAAAAATTCTGGAACCTGAAATGCCGCTACTCCGGCCTCAAGCCCGACGCCGTCGTAATCGTTGCCACCGTCCGCGCACTCAAGATGCACGGCGGCGGCCCCGAGGTAAAACCAGGCAAACCGCTCGACTCAGCCTATACCGAGGAAAACCTCGAACTGCTGGAAAAGGGTTGCTCCAACCTGATCGCCCATATTGAAACCGTGAAAAAGAGCGGCGCCACCCCCGTCGTCTGCATTAACGGCTTCTATACCGACACCCAGGCCGAGCATGATCTGGTGCGGCGCATCGCCGAAGAAACCGGTGCGCGCTGCGCGGTTTCCGAACATTGGCTCAAGGGCGGCGAAGGTGCCGTCGAGCTGGCCGAAGCCGTTGTGGCGGCCTGCGAAGAGGAAAACAACTTTGACCACCTCTACGACCTCGACCTGCCACTCAAAGAGCGCGTCGAAAAGATTGCCATCGAAATCTACGGAGCCGAGGGCGTCGATTGGTCGGCCGAAGCCGAGGAAAAGATCAACCTGTTCCAGAACGATCCCGCTGTGGCGGAAATGGGCATGTGCATGGTCAAGACCCACTTGAGCCTCTCCCACGACCCCGACCTCAAGGGAGCGCCAAAAGGCTGGCGACTGCCCATCCGCGACGTACTCATCTACAA
>JBDLJW010000323.1:0-1468 GCA_039714135.1 Verrucomicrobiota bacterium | reverse complement strand
ATTGCGGATCTCCTTCGTGAAGGCCCGAAAACAATTATGGAACTGTCCGAAGCACTCGGCCACCCCACCAACGAAGTCACCGTCTGGCTCTTCGGCATGCGCAGGTATGCCGAAGTTGAGGAAGTCGGCCGCCCGGATCTAGACGGCTATTTTAAATATGAGCTCAAAGAGCCGGAGGAAGAAGCTGATGAGTAAGGTATCCAGCAAACTGGCTTCGGCCGTAAAGTGTTCCGACGAGTTCAACGCCGATGCCTGCATGCACTGCGGCACCTGCACCGCCGTCTGCCCGATGGGCTACGAGATCCTGCCGCGCAAACTCTTCCGTTATGTCCAGGTCGGCCTGGAGGAAAAGGTGAAGGAAAACATTCCCAACATCTACTCCTGCCTGCTCTGCGGCATGTGTTCCGAAAACTGCCCCGCCGAGGTCAACATTCCGGAAAACGTCCGCTTCCTGCGCAAATACATCAACGAAAACGAATTCAACCTTTCATAAGGAGCCGCCATGCCATTGCCAACCAAAGATATTCTGGGAATCCTGGCCGACAACCTGAACCAGCGCAAAAGCGTGCTGCCCATGTCGGCGGCCAAAACCACGCGCTGGGCCAAGGGACTCGATCTACCGAAGGGTGGAAAAACCATCCTCTACACCGGACACATGTACCAGCTCATCCCCGTCATCGACGCGATGGCCGGCCAGATGTCCAAGCTCGAGGATTCGCCGATCACCAAAATGATGGGGCTCGGCCGCACCGTGAACAAGATGGTCAACATGACCTTCTTCATGGGTCTGCTCGCCTCGAAAGCCGAGCAGGCGGACTATGACCGCATGCTGCGCAACATTGCCCTGCTCCTGAAAAAGGCCGGCGTCGAATTCGGATACCTCTACGGCGAGGAAATGTACTCGGGTGCACTCGTCTACGACGAAGGCGTCGACGGCTCCTTTGCCAAGCACGCCCAGCGCGTCGCCGATCTCTTCAAGAAGCACGGCGTGACCAAGGTGATTACGGTTGATCCGCACACCACCCACACCCTGCGCACCGCCTATCCTGAATTCGTGGACGGCTTCGACGTGGAAGTGAAAAGCTATCTCGAAGTCCTTGCCGAAAGCGGTATGGAGCCCGTGGAACAGCTCGGCGACGAGCTAACCCTGCACGACTCCTGCGTCTATGCCCGCCACGAAGACGTGGTCGACCAGCCGCGCGAACTGCTCGGCAAGGCCGGCGTGAAAATGAACGAGCCATCGCTGTGCGGCAAGAATACCCATTGCTGCGGCGGACCGCTTGAATCGCTCTTCCCCGCCGAATCGCACCGCATTGCGGGCAACCGCGCCGAGCAGCTCAAGGAAGCCGGCGGCAACGTTACCACCATGTGCCCCATCTGCCTCGTCGGCCTCCGCAAAGCGGCAGCGGGATCGACCCAGGTGAACGACATCTCCGACACGCTGGCCAAGGCCTACGGCGTTTAGCCG
>JBDLJW010000322.1:0-1503 GCA_039714135.1 Verrucomicrobiota bacterium | reverse complement strand
GAAATCGATTTCCCCGTGGTGCTCGCACCGATGGCGGGCTACACCGATGCCGCAATGCGCTCGCTGTGCCTTGAGCATGGCGCGGGCGCGGTCTATACCGAACTGACCAGTGCCGAAGGTATTCGCCGTGATTCGGAAAAAACCTTTCAGGTGCTGGAAGCCGCAAAGGGGGAGCATCCGATTGCCGGGCACATTTTCGGCCGCGATCCACAGGCCATGGCCGATGCCGCCAAATATGTCGAGCAGACCGGACTCTTCGATTGGATCGATATCAACTGCGGCTGTCCGGTCAAGAAGGTGGTGTCGCGCGGTGCGGGTGCGGCGTTGATGAAGGACCTTTCGTTGTTGGGTACAATCGTTGAAAAGGTAAAGGACGCGGTTTCGCTTCCGGTTTCGGTCAAAACACGAATCGGTTTTAACTCCAACACGCCCGGCCATCTTGAAATTGCCAAGGTGGTCGAAGAGAGCGGGGCGGATATGATTGCCGTCCATGCCCGCCTTGCCAAAAACTTTCATGGCGGCGATCCCGACTGGGAAGCTCTCGGCGAGATGAAGCAGGCGCTCAATATTCCAATCATTGGAAACGGCGGGGTCAACACGCCCGACGATGCACGGCGCATGGTCGAGGTTTCCGGTGTCGACGGTGTCATGATTGGGCGCGCCGCCATTGGCAACCCGTGGATCTTTGGTGAAGTTCGTAGTTCCGCCTTTAGGCGGCCTTTGCGGACGGAGCCGCCTAAAGGCGGAACTACGAACCTTTTCGATCGCAGGGATATGATGGCGGAACACCTGCGGCGGCTGGTGGAGCTGAACGAGCTGAAGCAGAAGACTTCGAGCCGCCCGTACAAATATTCGGCGGAGGAGGCGGCCTGCATCCAGTTCCGCACCCATATTCCCTATTATGTGAAGGGGATGTTTGATAAGAAGCGGTTGCTGACGAAGTTGGCGCAGTTGTTAACGGTCGATGCGATCATGGAAGAAGTTAATATTTTGGTGGAGAAAAACAGGCGTGACGATTCACGGCTCACGCATTACGAAAAAGGAAATTATGACAGAAGAAATTAAAATGAACGTCGGTACCCAGCCTTTGGATGCCATCATGACGGAAAAAGGAATCAAGAACCACGATCTGGTTGCGATCGCACCGGCGGGCTTCATTAATCACAAGCAGGTGCAGAAGGCGCGCAAAGGGCGGCGCCTGACCATGCATATGCAGCAAAAGATTTTCGATACGCTGAATATATACAGCGCCCCGGAGTCGTATGAATGGGAAGATCTGTTCACCTATCGAGGCAAGAAGGATAAAAGCTCGTAGTTCCGCCTTTAGGCGGTTTTAAGTAGGAAATGGGTAATGTACGAGTGGCGTAAGCTGACCGGACAACAGCGGACAAAGGTTCTCTCCAGCCGTCGAAAGAACCTTCGCCCTTGGCACAGTCCGCCACATTTCGATGCAGAGGGTTTTTCCTGTTTCCATCTTTGTGCGGCATGCTACGAGCATTATCC
>JBDLJW010000321.1:0-1510 GCA_039714135.1 Verrucomicrobiota bacterium | reverse complement strand
AAAATGAAGAAAAGAAAAACGGGGTCTGTCCCCAATGCCGTTTAGTTAAGCCCCAACCCATTGATCACAAAGTGCATTTGTAAGCCATATGGTGTAGCCGCTTGTTGAATTTCGTCAAATGCCTGGGCGCCGAGCGCCCCGGTCTGACTGGTTCGTAGGATAGCGCCAACAGTTGAACCAGTTCTTTCAAATACTGATCGAGCGCTTTGCCGGTCATTGACCACAACGCGACGCCATATTGCTTCACTTTAGCGAATGCCTGGGCAAAGTTGATTAGGTAGTCGCCCTTCTCGTTTGATCCGGTATCACCTTTGTCCTCTCGCAGCTTTTTTCGCCCAGCCAAGGCCAGGGCGGCGGTCAGGTTGCTAGCCAGTACGGTGGCATGGAAGTCCTGCAACACCACCTCAACGGACTTACCTGATATGGCCTCCACTTCCTGCTGGTACTTGGCGCGGCGGAAGTATGTTTCCACGCCCCAACGTAAGTGGTAGAGACGCTTGAACAGGCTTGCTGGATAGCGTTTGCTGTTATCAAGGTTGGTGATCAATACTTCGACTTCATTCGGCAGATCGACACGAATCAAACGCAGTGTAATCGGCTCGGTCGGCAGGTCAAACTGCTCGCAATGCGCACGACTGGATGGGCTCGGCGCGTAGGTGACCATTGCCTCCGACGCGCCGGACTCCACAAACTGCTTGGCGGCTGAATCCCGCCCTGTTCGTGCCCGCAGGCAAAAGGCCTGTTGGCGTTGACAGAGCGTGTTCATGACCCAGAAAGCGTTGTAGCCACGGTCAATCAAGAGCAAATCGCGTTCAGCAGCGACCTCTAAGTGGTAGGCCAGGCAATCCCGTTCAGACGCGGTGGTCGGTTCGAGACAAGCGTCCAGTGCAATGTCATTGAGCACGTCGTAGTACACCGAACACAGTCCCATTGTCTGAGTAGCCTGGTTGGCCACACCGGAATGACAGCCGAAATACGCCTGCAAGGCCGACTCCTTGGGCAGTCGAAGCTGAGAGCCATCAATGGCGCACAAGCGAAATCCTTTCCAAGTCTTCAAGGCACGTGAACGGCTGGCGTACAGGGTGTTGACAAAGGCCTGATTGAGCGCCGTAAACGCGGTGTAGCTGAGGTGTTTTCGTGCCTGTGAGCACGCCGATTTCGTCACATGGCGTAGTGGGGTGTCGTTGCCGTTCAAGTCGCCGAAAAAGTGATCCAACTCGGTTTGCAGGCTGCCTTTGCGGTGATTGAGCAAGAAGCGAATGAGGATGGGAAAGCTGAGTTTGCGTGAGCGCGTGAACGCACGATCATCAAGTCGGTTTCGCTGGATGAATTCCGGCTCACACATAAGTGAATTAATATGGCTATAAGCATTTTGAAATTTGCTTTAGAAATCGCATTGTGGTGGTCTCCGGCAGGCTTGGTTTCTAAGTGTATCATCGGGGTTATTGTAACAAATACCGTGGGTTAGGGCTTAACTAAACGGCATTGGGGCCACGACGAAAAAACACTA
>JBDLJW010000320.1:0-1535 GCA_039714135.1 Verrucomicrobiota bacterium | reverse complement strand
ATCAGATCGGCACCGATATGGCCATAGCTGAACGCGCCGTGGTTTGCACCCCATTTGGCCATCACTTCGTAGACATCGGTAAAGGCCCCTTTGCCGGTAATGCGCGGCGCGAACCAGGTGGTCGGCCAGGTGTTGTTGGTGCGGTCGTCCAGCGCTTTGTGGACATCGTCCGGAAGCTCAACCGTCCAACCTTCTGCAATCTGCAGCACCGGACCGAGTCCCTTGACGAGGTTGACACGGCTCATGGTGATGGGCATGCCGGTCTTGGTTACGAACTTCGAGGACATGCCGCCGCCGGGGAAGTATTCCGTTACCGACGGATGCCACGACGTGGCTTCAAGACAGGCGTTCTTTTCCTCTTCCGAGATTTCCCAGAACGGCTTCATGGCGGGCTTTCCGTCCTCGGACTGCTCTCCGCTGCCGTCAAGCGCGGCGGAACCGGAGTTGATCAGGTGGATCAAGCCGCCTGCCGCAACGCCATCGACCTTGTGGCCCGTCACGCGCTCAATGGCATCGGGGCTCCAGTAGGTACGCACATCGGCAAAAACCTGCGCGGTGCTGGTCAACAGATGGGAGAACAGCATCGGCACCCCGTTGAGACTGTCGTTTTCGGTGGCGACAAGGCGCGGCATGCGGATGCCGTTCCAGTCGAAGGAACTGTTGGAGATCGCTTCGAGGAAGTCGCCGTTCGCAAAGGTGTCGGTCCAGTGGCGCTGCCCCTGGAAGCCGGAAAGAATGGCGTTGTGGCCGCGCGCCTCTTCCTTGTAGCCCAGCTCGTCGAGTCTGTCGTTGCCGTACATTAGGTCGCGGGTAATCATTGCCATCTTGACCGACTGTTCCCATTCGTCGTCGAGTTGCTCGCGGGTGCGGCGGGTCCGCTCCTTGTTGGGGTCGTGTCCCTCTTTGCAGTTTTCCTTCACCCAGGCCAAAGCAAGCTCGTACTCTTCCTTGTCGTAGATTTCATCGCGCAGGCGGCGTACAAACTCGGTCAGGTCAACCGCCTCGATGCGCATGCCGAGATAGTCTTCGAAGAATTGTTGATCGACGATCGATCCGGCAATCCCCATGGAGCAGCCGCCCATGGAGAGGTAGGACTTGCCCTTCATCATCGCCACGGCCAGACCGGCCTTGGTGAAGCGTAGCAGCTTTTCAGAAACATCGGCGGGGATGGAGGTGTCGCCCGCATCCTGCACGTCGCGACCATAGATACCGAATGCCGGAAGCCCCTTCTGGGCGTGGGCGGCCAGCACGGCGGCCAGATATACAGCGCCGGGACGCTCGGTTCCGTTGAAGCCCCACACGGCCTTTGGACGAAGCGGATCCATGTCCATGGTTTCGGAGCCATAGCACCAGCACGGGGTGACGGTCAGGGAGACGCCGACGTTTTCGGCATCGAACTTTTCGGCACAGGCAGCCGCTTCGGCCACGCCACCGATGCAGGAATCGGCAATCACGCATTCAACCGGTTCGCCGTTCGGGTATTTCAGGGTCGAGCTGATCAGGTCTGCGGCGCTTTTCGCCATATTCATGACCTG
>JBDLJW010000319.1:0-1542 GCA_039714135.1 Verrucomicrobiota bacterium | reverse complement strand
GCAATTGCGGCGGTAGCAGCCGCGATCTACTTCCTTCCTAAGTAAGGCTCCAACTTCACTATTTGACGCGGTTTGTGGTCTGCTTCTTAGTGTCAGACGCACTCACGCGTTTGTGAAGGAGAGGCCCGCCAGTGGCGAAAAAGCGAAGAAAAGCGCGTCGAAAAGCTCGGTCATGCCCGGCCAGTGGTTACAAGATGGTAACCAAGCGCAACTGCGGCCCCCGCAACAACAAGACCTGTAAGGTTCCGAAGCCTTGTAGGTGAGCAGAGAAGGAGCTCAGAGATGGCCACTTGTGCACAGAAGAGAATGAAGAAGGTCTGTCGTCGTGTGCGGATCAAGCGGGGCAAGGGACGCGGCAAGATGGTGAAGCGCTGTCATTGCGCCAAGAAGAGCCGTTAGTATTCCCGCGCTTAAAGGGAACCACGAGAAAGGATTGGAGAAAATGAGAAAAAGAGGACAGCGGAAGCTTGACATTCAAGGGCTGTCTCGCGTGAGCGTTCTTGATGTTGGGCTGGGTGTTGCTACCGGTCTCGGGGTGCCCTTTGCCACTGAGGAGATCATCTCCCGCGTCGACAGCGCTCCTGCTTGGCTCCGCGACAACACCAAGTATGTCGCTATGGGTGTCGGTGTGATCGCGCAGATTCCTGTGTTTGCGTTCCGCGGTCTCGGCCCCGCGCTGATTGGCGGTGCGATGTCGTTGGCCTATGGTATCGGTCCCATGCTTGGGAGCTGGCTTAGTGAGCTTGGCAGTGGTGAAGCTGCCGCTGGCGTGCTCGCTCCCCGAACCAATGCGGGTCGTCTTCAAGCTGCGCGGCGGCGTGCTGTAGGGCGCCTGCAGTCAGCTCCACAGTCGCGTAGCAGGCGCGCTTTTGCTGGCGCACCACAGACCGCTTATGCCGGTGTTCAAGGAAGTGCGTACTGAGCCGTTCACGGCTAGACGCTAGAAGGAGATAGAGAGATGAGTTTTCGACCCCAGCAAGTGAACGGTCAGTCAGTGACGAACTACAAGGACAAGCTCCTGTATAGTTCTGCTGTGATCGGCTCGGCCCAGGATACTGAGGCCGTGATCTTCGACTACAAGCGTGGCAAAAAGCCAGGCGGTGACAACAACGAGGACATCACTTCGGACTACCGCCACGCCAACGGGACCGACGGCGGGAACATGAACGAGCGTGACTGGATGGACGTGGTTTCCATCGCGGTCGAGTTCCCTACCGATGTTGCTGTGACCCCGATCCAGCAATGCATGGACCGCCTCTACCTGAAGATTTTCTCAGGCGGTGACCATGAGCTCTTCGGCGGCCTCGCGCGGCACTTCCCGGCTGGTACGGGCCTGCTCGCTGAGACGACCCAGACGGCGAAGGAGTATCTGAACAATGGCGCCCTGGGTGCTAATCAGCGTCTCAAGCTGTCTGTTCCGATCCGCCTCGAGCCGGGCCAGCCCTACCGAGCGGAGCTCTGGAATCAGGGCGGCGCGCTTGCTACAGCGGCCGTTGACACGATCGTCCGCGTCATGTACCGCGGCCCCGGCGCTTCTGGTGT
>JBDLJW010000318.1:0-1565 GCA_039714135.1 Verrucomicrobiota bacterium | reverse complement strand
CCCGAATCCCGCAGCCCCAATCTTGAATTATCCATCATGTTACGCCGGCCATTGGTCGGTATCGCTCTGGCGGTTGCGTTCGGGATGGTGGTTGCTTCCACCGGGCTTTTCCCGTTCGGCATTTTGCTGTGCGCCACCCTTTGCTGCATCCTTCTTGCCGGATTGCTTCTTCCTGCCAGAGTGTCGGGTTTACTGGTGTTTTGCTGCGTGGCCATGGTTTCCGCCTGCCGTTTCATGCTTTCCTACGCGCCTCTCTCCGAAGCGGAAATCAACGGGTTGATGCCGCAACTGCCTATGGAAAGCGTGCAGCTTGTTGGGCGAGTGCTTGATCCTCCGGAATACCATGCCTACCGGTTCCGCGACCTTGGAACCTGGGTTTTTTCTTTTGGATGCGAGGGAATGAAAACATCGGATGAATGGAAAAAATATCGCGGGCGTATTCGGGTGCGGGTGACAGGGGTATCGGCAGGCCAGTCATTTCGGCAGGGCGAGCGCCTCCACTTTTGCGGCACGTTGCGCAAGCGTGCCTTTCTCGGCGGCGACCCCGTCGAGCTGCACGTTGCGGCGGAGAGCAGTGCAGAGACGGATTCAGGTTTCAAAACCCTCTCCTCCCCGCCTCGCTTTTCTCTCGGCATTTTGGGGCAGCAATTACGCGAACAAGCCGCGCTAACCCTGTCGAATGGCATCGAAAAGCATCCCGCCCGGCTTGCCGTTTATAAGGCGCTCCTGCTGGGCTACCGCAAAGCCATTCCGCCCGAAATCCATCGGCAGTTCAAACACACCGGAACCCTGCATATCTTCGCCATCTCCGGACTGCATGTCGGGATGGTCGGCCTGTTGATCACGATAATACTCAAAACCATCGGCATTCCGCGCGACCGATGGGGGCTTGTGTTGCTACCCTTGCTGCTGGCCTATGTCGTGGTCACCGGCATGAAATCCAGTGCGCTGCGGGCCACCGCCATGGCAGCGGTCTATTTCCTCGCGCCGCTTTTCCGGCGCAAGCCCGACATCCCGACTTCCATTGCATTTTCCGCCCTCCTTCTGCTGGCCTTTCAGCCTCTGCAAATCCTCTCGGCCGGCTTCATCTTTTCCTTCACCGTTGTCAGCTTCATCGTTATGGGTTTTGCAGTGGTTCCGGTGGAATTTATTTTCTTCGGGGAAGGGTGGTTGCGGGCAATCCGATCCTATGTGGCTTCGCTCGGCGTCACCTCTGTAGCGGCCTTCCTCGCGTCGCTTCCGCTCACCGCCCTCTTTTTTGGATCGTTCGCACCTGTCGCCTTGGTTGGAAACCTGATTGTTGTGCCGCTCACTTTTGGTGTCGTGCTTTCCGGATGGCTCTCCATTTTCGTTTCGGCCATGTCCGAAATCTTCAACCACGCCGCGCTGGTCTTCCTCGGCGGACTGCTCGGTGCCGTGGGCATGTTTGCCCGGTTGCCTGGCGCGCACGCAACCGTGCCGCCTCCGCCGCTGACGGCCCTTCTTTTTTGGTATTGCGGATGGATCCACTTCTTTGTAAGCGCCCGCACCTCCCGCCACCGCACCGCCGCCTTTGTCCTCATCTT
>JBDLJW010000317.1:0-1565 GCA_039714135.1 Verrucomicrobiota bacterium | reverse complement strand
ATGGTTTTAAACTGCCAGACGCTCCCTGTCGTCGTGCCACTGGCATTCACCTCGTCAATCCGCCAATAGTAGGTGGTTTTATTGCCGAGCGATCCCGGAGCAAACGTTGTCCCCGTCTGGTTGCCCTGCGACACCAGGTTTGCCGAATCGGTACCGAAGTAGACATTGTGCGATACCGCATCGCTTCCGGCCGTCCAGCTCAGCGTCGGTGTCAACGAAATATCACGCGCCCTGTGAACCGGACTCGGATCACTGGCAACTCCGGGCAACGGCAAGGCCGCAGCATCAACGGTAATTTCAAGCGACGCGACATCGGTTCCACCGTTGCCATCAGACACTTCAACGCTGAAGCTGTTGAGTCCAATGTCGCCGGAGGCCGGAGTACCGGAGAGCGTGCCGTCGGAGGCAATGCTCAGCCAGGTCGGGCCGGAAACCTTCGAGAAGGTCAGCGGATCGGAGTCGGCATCCGTTGCATTGTCCGCGATGGTGCCGCTGTAGGCGGCATTTTCCGTTCCGTTGGCTTCCACAACCGGATCCGCGGTGAACTGCGGAGGCGTGTTGGGTGCGGAAACCGTGGTAAACGACCAGACTGTTCCGGCGGTAGTACCGCTGTTATTGACCTCGTCCACCGCCCAGTAATAGATGGTGTTGTTGGCCAATGTGCCCGGGTTGTAGGTCGTGTTGCTCTGGCTGACCTGGAACGCCGGGCTCGGGCTGGTTCCGAAGTAGACATCGTGCGTGACTGCCATTGAGCCGGCGGTCCAGGAAAGAACCTGGTTGACCGGGACATCGATCGCGCCAGCGGCCGGAGCTGGCGTAGTGGCGGAACTCGGGGCAACCGTGCTGTCTTCGGAATAGATGAACAGCGCGTCCACGTAGATGGTATCCTGCGCGATGTTGTTCACACTGCGGTCGGCATCCATCACACGTACATAGACCGTTCCGTTCAATCCGCTCGGTAGAGCATACCACTGAACGGTGTCGTCATCGGCAGTCTTGGTGACTGTCACCATGTCCGTCCAGCTCGATCCGTCGGTCGAATAGGCAAAGACAAAGTCGTCGCCTTCGCTGTTCGCGGTGCGGTGCGCTTCGACATAGAAGGTCACCAGCTCGGCGCCATAGACGTCGAAGGTCCACTCGTGCTCCAGGAGCGAGGTGGGCGTTGCGTCTACTGCTTCGGTGATGGCTTCGTAGAGGTCGTCGTTGATTTGACCATTGGCCAGAGTGCCCGAAACCGTACCATGGGTAGTGGTTTCACTGAGCGCCATATCATCCTTCGGCAGGACGGTGTTGACCGTGATCTCAAGGGTAGCCGAGTCGGTTCCGCCGTTGCCGTCGTCGACCTGCACGGACCAGGAGTTGGCTCCAGCATCGCTCAGGGAAGGCGTACCGCTCAACGTGCCGTCAGTAGCCACATTCAGCCATGTCGGACCGGAAACCTTGGAATAGGTCAACGGATCGGAGTCGGCATCGGTGGCCGTTCCAGCCAGCGTACCGTTGTATGCAGAGTCCTCCAATGCATCGGACAGCTCCATCGGATCATCCGTAAAGACCGGCGGGGTGTT
>JBDLJW010000316.1:0-1586 GCA_039714135.1 Verrucomicrobiota bacterium | reverse complement strand
ATGGAATTTTTAGACAAGGTTGTTTGGAACACCCTAGGCAATTCATCGCTGGATTCAATGCCGATCGGCAATGGCGATATCGGGCTGAATGTGTGGACGGAGCAGAATGGAGATGTGGTTTTCTACCTATCGAAGACCGATGCCTGGAGTGAAAATAACCGGTTGTTAAAGCTCGGAAAGATCCGGGTTTCGATGAGCCCCAATCCGTTTGCCAATGCTACGGCGTTTGCGCAGAAACTGTCACTTAAAAAGGGTATGATCACGATCGAATCCGGGCAAGGTGCGAAAATCCGCATTTGGGTGGACGCGAACAATCCGGTTGTCATGGTGCAGTTCGACAGTCAAGTGCCTGTTGACGCGAAGGTTTCTTTTGAGCCGTGGCGGACAGAGCGCCGTCAGATCACCAGTGCGGGAGAAATGCATTCCGCGTATGGCCTGGGGGGAGAGGGTTCCTCGCCGGTTTGGGTCGAGCCGGATACGGTTGTGGAAGGTCAAACAGACCGGATTGTCTGGTATCACCGCAACGAGCGATCCGTCTGGAAGGCCAATCTTGAGCTTCAGGCACTTGGCGAGGTTGCCGCGGACGGGAATGATCCATTGCTCAACAGAACCTTCGGCGCGCTGATTGAAGGCGATGGTTTTATCCGTGAAAGCGATACCGTGCTTCGCACCGGTCAGCCGCAGGAAAAGCTATCTCTGTCCATCTACCCGCTCACGGCTCAGAGCGATAGTCCCGAAGCATGGCTGGAACAGGTCGAGAACAACGCCCGGCAGATTGGGGCGGAGTCGCCGGAAGCCCGGCTGGCGGCGCACTGCGGCTGGTGGAAGGACTTCTGGGATCGCAGCTATATCCATGTTTCATCCGTCGACCCGGAAGAGAATGAAACGGCAGGAAAGGTTACCCGCGGTTATGCCTTGCAGCGCTGGATGAACGCCTGCGGCGGCCGGGGGAACTCTCCAATCAAGTTCAACGGTTCCATCTTCAATGTCGACACAATGGAATATGAAGACGACTACAAGGGCTTTGATGCGGACTACCGCCAGTGGGGGGGCTGCTACTGGTGGCAGAATACAAGACTCCCTTATTGGTCGATGCTTGCCGCCGGCGATCACGACCTGATGGGACCGCTGTTTAAAATGTACAGCGACACCCTGCCAATCCGGCAGGCGGCCACAAAGAAATACTACGGTCATGACGGGGCGTTTATTCCCGAAACGATGTATTTTTGGGGTGCCTATAACGATGCAAACTATGGCCGCGACCGGGCCGGCAAGCCCGATGGATATACGGACAATGACTATATCCGCTATCACTGGCAAAGCGGTCTGGAGCTCTCCTTGATGATGCTCGACTATTACGGGCACACGAGTGACGAGGCGTTTGCCAGAGAAATCATGCTGCCGTTTGCTCAGGAGATCATCACTTTCTACGACCAGCACTGGGGACGGGGCGCCGATGGCAAGATCCGTTTTGATCCGGCCATGGTTCTCGAAGTCTACCGAGAGGCAGTTAATCCTCTTCCGGAAATCGTCGGCATTGCGAAAGTATGCCGAGAGCTACTCTCCCTGCCCGAAGGTCTGGTGTC
>JBDLJW010000315.1:0-1596 GCA_039714135.1 Verrucomicrobiota bacterium | reverse complement strand
AACGAATAAGGTTAGATTGTGCGAGCAACGCGAGCCACAATCTGAACCGTTTGTTGGACAAGCCCGTCGGTTGTGAGTGAATCTCTCTCTAGAAAATAGCTTTTCGGGTTCCGCTTGCCGGGAAGAGCTTCCAAGGCCTGGAACTCTTCCCGGCAAGCATCCCTCGTCACCATTGCGGTGATTCAACCAGGGATCAGGCGATTATGCTGCTGTTTTGCTGATATTGAAGTCAAGTGTATCCCTCAGTTTTTGGATACTGATTTTCCGTTGCTCCGGATTGTCACAAACGTTTACATCATCAATGCTCCAGCCTTGTTCATCCAGCCTGTGCTAAAACCCTGCCCGGGAAAGGCGGTGGAATCCGCGTTTGCACAATCTTCATTGCGCCGCCACAGCAACGACATTTGCGTTGAGGCCGCGTTTTGAACCATTGCAATGCCTGGTTTGGATTCAGCCCAAGCAGGTATTGAAGCAACCCGATCAATCGCTTGCTGTTGGGGTGCAAAAAGCCGAAATTGCGGGCACGCCTGAACCCTTTCGGCAGCACGTGCTGGAGGAGCAGCCACAGGAATCTCGCGCCAGAGACCGTTCTTGACTCCATCTTCCTTGTTTTGCTGTTTTGATAACGGAAGGTCACCTTGCCATCTCGGCAGGCGACAATAGCCTTCTCCTGGATCACGCCCTTATAGAGATAGCGGCCGAGATAGATCAGCGCCTTATCGCCTGTGCCGACGCACTTGCAATCCACGACCCATTGTTCGGGATAGCTGGCGGGTAGCGCCAGTCCCTCCCTGGCAATGGCATCCAACAGTTTGGCGCGAAAGACCTTGGCCAGCGCCTTGTGGTTGAAGAGATAGCTTATCTTTCCCTTTTTGGACTTGGTTCGCCAGAGCCTGTTGGTTGCATCGATCGCTGCGGCAGGCATCACCAGGTGCACATGCGGATGATAATCCAGGCGGCGTGAATGGGTATGCAGGACGGCGATTGCACCGGGAATGCCCTGCAACTGCTTGTCGTTTTGCGAAAATGTTCGCACCGTTTCCCAACTGCATTGGATCATCAATGCATAGAGCGTGCGTTGATGATGCCAGGCAAGCGACCTAAGCTCAGCGGGCAGGGTGAAGGTCAACAGGAAATAGTCCGCTGGCACCTGTTTTTTCAGTTGGCGTTCCAGCCATTGCTGGCTCTCGTGGTGCTGGCAATGTGGGCAGTTGCGATGCCCGCAGGAGTGCGGAACGATGATCCGGCTGTCACAGTCGGAACACTGTACCAGCATCCGGGGGCTTGCCGAAGTGCGACACCCCTTCATGGCAGCTAGTGCCTTGCGGTGAGAAGGCAGGATCGCCTTCCGGTATTGCGCCAGGAAATCAGCCTCGAAGGTTTTGATGATCGATGAGAGCAGGATCATTTGATTTTCCCCCAGTCGATGGAAAAGCCATTCATCAAAGCATTGATTAACTGCTTGGCATTGTTGCCTGTATTGGATGTCAGATGCGTGTATTTGGAGGTGGTCAGGATGGAGCGGTGGCCGAGGATCTTCTGCACTTCGAGCAGGTCAACGCCGGCTTCGATCAGATGGGTGGCATAGCTGTGCCT
>JBDLJW010000314.1:0-1616 GCA_039714135.1 Verrucomicrobiota bacterium | reverse complement strand
AAACAGAGTGTACCCCAACGCAACTGGAATTTCAGGGTCTTGGCCGACGCGAAGTGGTCACGAAATTTGATGGTGGGCAGATCAGTTCAGACGGCGGTTCACTCCTGCTACGCGAGGTGGAACAGAAGACTGGCATCATCCGGCGCTTATCGGAATACTTCATCGACCAGCGTGATCCGGAAGCGATCGAACACCGGGTAGAGGAACTGCTTGCACAACGCATCTATGGCATAGCGCTGGGATACGAAGACCTGAACGACCACGACCGTTTACGTCAGGACCACCTGCTGGCGATACTGGTGGGCAAGAGCGACCCCACAGGCCAGAATCGGGTTCGGCGATCGGATCAGGGAAAGGCGCTGGCCAGTTCCAGCACCCTCAACCGCCTGGAGCTAACGCCCTGCACGGCCACCCGAGCCAGCCGCTACAAAAAGATCATTGCCCGGATGGGCCAGATCGATCGCCTGATGACCGACATCTTCCTCACTGCCCACGACACGCCCCCCAAACAGATCTGGCTGGACCTGGATGCCACAGACGACCCCCTGCATGGCAGTCAGGAAGGGCGTTTCTTCCAAGGCTACTATAAAAGCTACTGCTACCTGCCACTCTATATCTTCAGTGGCGAACACCTACTGAGCGCCCGACTGCAAAAAGCCAATCAGGATGCCAGTGCCGGCAGTGTCGAAGAACTCTCACGCATTGTCCCCCAGATTCGAGACCGCTGGCCTGGTGTCGAGATCATCATCCGGGGCGACTCGGGCTTCTGCCGCGAAGAGATTATGGCCTGGTGCGAAGCCAATGATGTCCACTACCTGCTGGGACTGGCGAAAAACGAGCGCCTCAAGCGCACCATAGCCAGCGAGCTTGCACAAGCCAAGGCACAATACCGCACCAGCGGGGAAGCGGCCCGGGTCTTCAAGGACTTCACCTATCGCACGCTCAACAGCTGGAGCCGAGAACGCCGGGTAGTCGGTAAGGCCGAACACCTCTGCCGGGGCGCCAATCCCCGCTTCGTGGTCAGCAGTCTGCCGCCAGAGCGCTATAACGACCGCACCCTCTACGAGGATCTCTACTGCGCACGTGGCGATATGGAGAACCGCATCAAGGAGCAGCAACTGGATCTGTTTGCAGATCGCACCAGCAGTCACACCCTGCGCGCCAACCAGCTCCGGCTCTACTTCAGCTCATTCGCCTATATCCTGCTGTGCGCCTTACGCCGCATCGGCCTGAGCGGCACCGGGATAGCCAAGGCACAGTGTGGCACTATCCGAACCAAACTACTGAAGATCGGCGCCCGGGTGCGCATTAGCGTACGCAAGGTCTGGATCTCACTGGCGGAAAGCTATCCCTACGCCGCTCTATTCCATCAGATCGCTGAGAACATCCGTACCCGGCCACCCGATTACCAGCCTGCGTAGATTTGAAGGTCATCTGATTGTCCTGATCGGTTCCGCCGAGAGACCAGGCTGTCCGGCCGGCCTGAAATACCCCAAAATCAGCGTTATTAACCGACTTCAGCGCTTGGTTAATGGCGAGATAGACGCAAGAATCACGACCTGCTACGGCACTACAGAACAATCACACACAATAACAAAGGTCATAACGCATGAAAT
>JBDLJW010000313.1:0-1628 GCA_039714135.1 Verrucomicrobiota bacterium | reverse complement strand
TCCTTGCCTTTCGATGCAGCAACGGCCAGCTCGTCGCACCGCTCGTTTTCGGGATGCTCGCTATGCCCTTTCACCCACTTGAAATCGACGGAGTGCTCTTCGCATAGATCGAGCATGAGCTTCCACAGGTCGGGGTTTTTCGCCGGTTTGGATGGCGAAAGTCTCCAGCCTCTGGAACGCCACTTTTTTGCCCAGCCCTTAACCATGGCATTCACGACATATTTTGAATCGCTGGTCAGCACCACGGAACATGGGCGCTTGAGCGAGCGGAGTCCTTCGATGCAGGCCAGCAGCTCCATCCGGTTGTTGGTGGTTTTGCGAAACCCGCCGGAAAGCTCGCGCTTTCGATCCCCCGCAACAAGCACCACGCCATAGCCACCCGGCCCGGGGTTCCCGCTGCAGGCGCCATCGGTATAGATTTCAACAAGATCGGACATCTGTCTCAAATGGTTAATCCGTCAGGCAATCTCGCGGAAGGAAATACCCAGCTGGCTGGCCAGCCGGACGATGCGCTTTTCCTCGTGAGAAGTAATGAGCGCAAGAGAGATCCCGCTCTTTCCGGCCCGGGCGGTACGGCCGCTGCGGTGCGTATAGTACTCATTCTTCTCGGGCAGCTGATGATGGATCACGAACGATAGCCCCTCGACATCGATGCCGCGCGCCGCCACATCGGTGGTAATAAGAATGCGCGCCCGCTCTTTCTTGAACATGCGCATAACCTTGTCGCGCTCCGTCTGCATCAGATCGCCATGCAGAACGACATTGGAAAAACCATACGGCTTGAGCGCTTCACCAAAAGCAATGGTATCCGCCCGCGTGCGGCAAAAGATTAACCCGCGCTGTTCGCCGCGCGCCTTAAGAAACTCGACAATGCGTTCCAGCTTTTCGCCATCGGTGCAGCGAATGTATTGATGGCGGATATTCGGGTTGACGATGTTTTTCTTATCGATCTTGAGGAATGGGGCATCGGCGGCCAGGTGCTTGCCGATCATCTTCTTGATCCCGCCGGGCATGGTGGCGGAGAAGAGCCAAATATGACGCGATCCTTTCGTGATTTTCATGACGGACTCGATATCGTCGCGGAACCCGAGCTTGAGCATTTCATCCGCCTCATCGAGCACAAGCGTTCTGACGTGCGACAAGTCGACCGCCTTGCGACGCAGCAGATCCATCAGGCGCCCCGGCGTGGCAACCAGCACCTGGGTGGGCCGCTTCAGCGCTTCGATCTGCCGATCAATCTTATCGCCGCCGCAGGCGACCTCGGAAAAGATTTTATCCGTATACTTGGTAAAGCGGAACAGCTGCTTCTGCACCTGCTTGGCCAGCTCGCGGGTCGGAGCCAGCACCACGCCCTGAATATGCGGTTGCCCTGCATCCATGCCGGCAAGCAAAGGCAATCCAAAAGCCGCGGTCTTGCCCGTACCCGTCTGGGCCTGACCGACAAAGTCGGTGCTTTTCCCAAGCAGCATTGGAATGGTTTTGGCCTGGACCTCGGTAGGCGTCTGTATGCCCAGCTCTTCAAGTCCCTTGAGATAGCCCTCGGAAATACCGAGATCTTTAAATGTATTCATGTCTATACCATCCTTACCGCTTTATTTTGGAAACAGGGGAACCTGAACTGAAGCAGC
>JBDLJW010000312.1:0-1633 GCA_039714135.1 Verrucomicrobiota bacterium | reverse complement strand
TGGTCGGGGCGACTGGATTCGAACCAGCGACTTCTACGTCCCGAACGTAGCGCTCTACCAGGCTGAGCCACGCCCCGTTTGACCAAAAGAAGTGCGTAGTGTACGAATCCGCCGCTGAATGGCAAGCGGGAAAAGAGGGGAAAACTGAAACTTGAAGGGCTGGCCGCCTAAAGGCGGAACTACAGACTTGTTACGCACGTGGATGGGCGCGCTGGTAGACCTCTTTGAGGCGCTCGACGGATACGTGGGTGTAGATCTGTGTGGTGGAGAGCGACGCATGGCCCAGCAACTCCTGAACGCTGCGCAGGTCGGCGCCGGCATCGAGCAGGTGGGTGGCAAAGCTATGGCGCAGACTGTGCGGCGTCAGCTCGGCATTCAAACCGCAGAAGAGTACATATTTCTTCATCATACGCTCGATGGAGCGCGCTGTTATGGGGCCCCCGTTTTTATTGAGGAATACCGGGCTGCGGACATCGCGCTTGCCCTCGAGAAGCCAAACGTTTTCGCGCAGTTCCAGATTTTTCATCAGCGTGCGCGTGGCTGGCGAGCCGAGCGGGCACAGGCGCTCCTTCTTTCCTTTACCGCGCACACGTGCCACGCCGGACAGCAGGTCGATGCTTTCCTCGGGCAGTTTGACCAGCTCGTTGATGCGCATGCCGGTGCTGTAGAGCATTTCAAGGATCGCGGAGTCGCGCGCCACCATGTATTCGCGCCACAGCTTTTGTTTGGGGTTCGTCGAGTGCTGTTGCTCGTCGAATTTGGCCGGGGCATCGAGTAGCTTTCCAATCTCTGCAACGGAGAGGATCTGCGGGAGATAGCTGCCTTTTTTAGGTAGATTCAAACCGCTGAACGGGTTTTGCTGCACATATTCCTCGCGCAGGAGAAACTTGTAGAACGAGCGCAGGGCGGAGAGCTTCCGGCCCGTCGTCGTTGGCGCGAGCTCGAGCTTCTGGAAAAACACGAGGAACTTCCGCGCAGTAAAGCGGTCGGCCTCTTTCCATTTATAAGGCGGCTGCACATCCTCGCCCCACACGATCTCGCAAAACTGCCGGATATCGACCAGATAGTTGCTGACCGTGTGCTCGGAGGCGTTCTTCTCGCCTTCGAGATACTGGACAAAATGCTCTATGCACGGATCGTTCATGGAATTTCAAACACAAAGGCACGAAGAGCACCAAGTTTACTGCTGCCTAGCGGGCTTCGTGTCCTTAGTGCCTTCGTGTTAATTTATTCCGCCGGGGCTTCTTCCTTTTTTGGCTTGGCCTTGCGCGGGGCGGGCAGGCCGTATTGATCCTGCATATCGGCATAGTTCGGAATCTGGTCGGCGTAGCGGGCGGCCATCTTCTTGAGCGCCGCAAGCTGGCGGTCGGAGAGCGCACCCTTGCCCTTGAACTGGGCGGCCAGCGATTCGTAGAAGGTCTTGTCGTTGAACTCGCGCTTGCCGCGCATGACCGGCTCCGCCCACTCGGCAATGCTTTCAAACAGTGCAAGGATCGGCGCGGTGGAGGGATCGGCCTCGACCTCTTTCTTCTCGTCGAGCTTGAGTTCAACCCGGATGGCATCGAAGTTTTCGATCTGCTCGGAATATTTGGAGAGCAGTGTGTCAAGAGCTCCCACCTGGCGATCCGTCAGG
>JBDLJW010000311.1:0-1639 GCA_039714135.1 Verrucomicrobiota bacterium | reverse complement strand
GCCAAGGAGGATCAGTACGCCGCGGTGATGGTCGAAGGTGGCACCGTGCTGGTGACCATGAAGTGGAAGCACCCGATGGAGACAGCCGAGGTCGTTGAGCTGTTCAAGGCGCTTCCTGCTTCCGAGGTGGGCGTCGTGATGGAATCCAGCGGTCGATATGGTGATGCCATTCGAGCCCAATTGGAGAACGCCGGGCTGGAGGTGTATCTGGTGAGCGCCAAGCGCGTTCATGATGCTGCAGAGGTCTACGATGGTGTTCCGAGCATGCACGATGCCAAGGCAGCAGCCATTATCGCGAAGCTGCACTTCGATGGAGCGACTCGTCACTGGCCAGAGATGTCGGAAGAGCGCCGGAGCTTGGCGGCGGCGGTTTCGACGATGGAGATGTTTGCCGGCCAATACCAGAGGAACCTCAACAGGCTCGAGGCCGAGTTGGCGCGAGCGTGGCCTGAGATCACACAGGAGATAGCGCTCGATTCAGCGACGCTGCTTCGCTTGATAGCGGCATACGGAGCTCCTCGAATCATGGCGATGAGACCGAAATTGGTACGAGAGCTTTTCGGCCGCGTGAGCGGAAGTCTGCTGAAAGAGCAGAAACGAGAACGAATTCTCGAGCTCGCCGGCACTACAATCGGTGTTCGGCTTGTTGATGAGGAGCGTGAGTCGCTGAAGCACTTGGCACAAGAAATCCTTCGCAATCGACGAGAGCTTGCCAAAGCCAAGAAGCGAGTTGAGGAGCTGGGCCAGAGTGACGAGACGATCAAGAACATGTCGTCGACGGTGGGCAAGACCACGGCAGCCGTGCTGTCGGTGCGAGTCGGAGACCCACGAATCTACGAGAGCGTGGGCGCTTACGTGAAGGCCTATGGTCTGGGGTTAAAAGAACGGAGCAGCGGCAAGTCCAAAGGTCAGCTCCGCATCACCAAACGAGGTCCGGGGGATGCACGACAGTATCTCTGGATGGCGGTGCTCCGGCTTATCCAGTGGAATCCTCATTTTCGCGCCTGGTATGCACGCAAGGTCGCACGCGATGGTGGCCAGCATAAGGGGAAAGCTGTTGTGGCGTTGATGCGAAAACTGGTGGCTGGTCTGTGGCATGTCGGTCACGGCAAGCCTTTCGAGGCACGGCTCTTGTTTGATGAATCACGATTAGGGTTGGTAACTGGTGGACGATAGCCATGGCGACCTCCTCAGGACTCCCTATGGCGGTTGAGAGATGACGCCCCAACTCAGTTTCGAGGCGCGTGGTACTGAAAAGCCAATCCAGGAGGTGATGGTGTAGCTCGCAAAGAGCAGATTCCTGATGAGTCGAGTCTGACAGGGTGACCTCCATAGGTCCCTCAGGCTTCTTGAATGGAAGCCCCAACTCAGTCACGAGGCGCCCTTTGGACTCATGACCAGCTCAAATGTCCGATGAAGCTGATTCGACGCCGGCCGCCGCTACGAAGGCGATGACGGACGTCCCAAGCGAGAGGTTGGACGAACCCTGGTCAACGGTCCTCGGACTTGGCAGGTCGGGAAAAGGATGAGCGCACGAGCCGATGATTTTTGTCTCGTGGTGAACGAGAGACGGCTTGGTGCGCAAAAAGGCGTCCCTCTCTTGCTGAATATTCGGTCTTGACTTTGCTAAGAGAGGGAC
>JBDLJW010000310.1:0-1642 GCA_039714135.1 Verrucomicrobiota bacterium | reverse complement strand
GGCGGCTTCGACACGCTGCCCGACCTCTCGGATGTAACCATCTTCGGGGTCGAACAAAGCATAGGGAACGACTTTGTGGGCACGTACTACGACTCCAAGCTTGATCGCAATGGACGCACTCTATCCGTGGATGTAGAGGGCACCGAGTGGCGAAGGATGCTCAATAGATTTTTCAGGCGGGATTGGGATACCTCCATTTTTGCGCGCTACTACCGTTCGCCCCGGAAGCTGTATGCAACGAGTTTTGTTGTTCCGGTAATACCGTCGTCAATGGCTCCGGACGCGTTTGGTGCCAATGAATCTGTCGGCGCGCTTTGGATGGCGCACTATAAGGGACAACTGGTTCACAAAGAGGCTATCACCTTCCGCTTTTGGGGCGTGGCCGACGAGTTCCTGGCGGTGCGGGTGGACGGCGAGGTGGTTCTCGCGCTTGATTGGTGGAGATGGGATGTCATTGCGGGGCAAATAATCGGGAATATCTGGGACTCGTACTCACCGGATAGCCATAAATATTTCATGGGAAACGCGAGGTCCGTGGTTGGGGATTGGATCACGCTCGAGCCAGGTGTGCCGTTGCCGATGGAGATCCTTATGGGCGACAACGGCGGTGTGGCTTCCTTTTTTTTGGCCGTTGAGGTGGAGGGTGTTGAATACGAACGCAACCGGCAAGGCGGCCCGATCCTCCCTGCATTCAAAACAGCCGAGTTGTCGCACGATCAGTTGGATATCATCTACAACGGGCTGCCCGTAGAAGAAATTTGCCTGACCAACGGGCCGGTGTTCCGCGACTACGATGTTTCGGGCGTGGCGGCAGGCACCGCCCCGGACACCACGTCCCACCTCCCACCTCCTCCCTCCCGCACTTGTCCCGCTGAAAGCGGGATTCCCCAACCCGCCCTGCGCACGTGGAACTTGGTGGATGGCCGTACCATCGAGGCGGAATTCGTAAATACCTTTGGAGGGAAGGTGGTGTTGAAGAATGCCAAAGGGAAAACATATAAAATTCCGCCAGGGAAACTTTCCGCCGGGGACCTCGAATATGCCGAACTGGCCCGCCCGCCCGTTTTCAATATTAATTTCTTGAAAAACTTTGATCAAAAAAGGTTTAGCGGGGGATTCTATGATGTTTCCATCTACGGTCGTCCCCATTGGGCGCGTCCCCCTGAATCAAGGGGATTCTTTGGTGTCCAGTTCAAACAAACCAGTGCCGGCGAATATAACCATGAGCTTCAGGTCGAAATATTCGCCATTGGAAAGCAGCGAAGTAGGCCTGGGGCTAGATACATTCTACTCGACCACCAGAAGACCGCCTTCACTCCGTCCAAAGAAGATCAGCGCTTTTACGAATTTCGCAGCAAGAGGGAAGTTGTGCTTACCAATTATGTGAATGTATACGACACAGCTTTCGGCGAAAAATATGCCGGCTATCTGGTAACGGTCACGGATGAGCGCGGAGAAGTGATCGCGGTGGAAAGCTCGAATAAATGGTTGTACGAGAATCTGGAAAACCTGAAAAAGCTTTCCGTCGGAAACTACATGGACAAAACCTGCATCCGCGCCTTCCCCGCCCGACCCAAGGCCGCGCAGTACTAGCGGCTTTCGTGGCTTGCTTGCTTCGCGTTCTTCTGTTGGATCCCATTCC
>JBDLJW010000309.1:0-1644 GCA_039714135.1 Verrucomicrobiota bacterium | reverse complement strand
GCTATTCGGCGGGCTCTCCATCTGCGGTTTTATATTTCCTGACGCATTCCGGACAGATTCCATGGCTGAATTCGGCCTTGGTTTTTTCCTTGAGATAGGTGTCGATGGGTTCCCATGTTCCATCGTCGTTCATTATGTTTTTGCAGGAAGTGCAGAGGGAGTGGATTCCCCCGAACTCGCGCACCTCTGAAAGGGTCTTTTGCAGGTTTTCGTTGACCTCTGCCTGTACGGTTTCTTTTTTGGAGAGTATGGCGATCCTATTGTGGAGGAGGCCCATTGCACCGGCGGTAAGTATTTTAAGTGCAATATAGGGAGGTGAGCTGGCAACGGCCATATAGCTGGTGGAAACATTGAACTGATTGTAGATGTGGTATGTAGCAGGAACCAGCAGCATGGCTGCAATAAGGCCCGTTGCCATGCCGTAAAGCCACGCCACATATCCGATTAGGGCAATGCTTAGGATGTAGTAGGGTTCGCGACTGGGTGCAATATAACGCAAAACCAAGAGATAGCCCATGGTTGCCACCACTACCAGTATCAGTTTTACATATTTATTCATGTCTGTCCTTTATGGGTACTGACCAAAATCAGCAAGCCCCGTGCCAGCATCCAGGCCGAACATTAGGTTCATGTTCTGCAATGCATTGCCGGCCTGTCCTTTCATCAGGTTGTCGATGTGCGAAACCACCCGCAAACGGTTGTTCCGGGCATCCACATCCACCGTCAGGTTGCAGTAGTTGCTTCCCCGCACATCGGCGATACTCGCAGGCGTTTGGGCATCCTGCACCCGCATAAAGAGGTTGTTTTTATTGAACTCGCGGTAGATTTCAAGAACTTCGTCCGCGGTTTGCCCGTCGAGCGAGGCGTAGAGGACCGACATGATGCCCCGGCAGACCGGAACCACCTGGGCGGTAAAGGTAATCTGTGCCTCTTCTTCGCTGAGCGCGCTAAGTTCCTGCTCGATTTCGACCATATGCTGGTGGCCTGAAAGGCGGTAGGCGTTCATGTTGTCGTAGCGGTTGGGGTAGTGGAACGCGGCGTTGGGTTTTTTTCCTGCGCCGGAAACCCCCGTCTTGCAGTCGCAGATGATGCTCTTCATGTCGATGATCCCGGCTTCGGCGGCCGGAGCGAGGCCAAGGATGCAGCTCACAGCAAAGCAACCCGGGTTGCCGACCAGCATCTGCGAGTCGCTTATTTCATGCAGTTCCGGAAGTCCATAAACGGTTTCCGTCAGAAGAGAGGGATCCTTGTGGGTCGGGTCGAGGCCGATGAAGTTGGCATATTCGGCATATTGCTCCGGCGTGCCGAATCGGAAGTCGCCGCTGTAGTCAATTACCTTGGTGCCCCGCTCAATCTCTTTCCCGGCATGCTGCATGCCGACCCGGTCGGGTGTGGAGAAGAAAACCACATCGTATTGCTCGTCTGTCTTCGGATCGTCGGGGGACACAATCACTTCATCGCAAAAGCCGCGCAGGTGCGGGAACACATCGCTCATTTTCCGGCCCGTATCCGACAGGCTGACCAGGCAACCGATCTCCGCTTCCGGATGGCGCAAGAGCATCTCTGTGATTCCAACTCCGCCGTAACCGCCGGCACCTACAACTTTTGCTTTGATCATCATTCTTTCCTCGCTGAATACGTGTG
>JBDLJW010000308.1:0-1686 GCA_039714135.1 Verrucomicrobiota bacterium | reverse complement strand
AACCAGGAGAATACCCGATGAAAGTAGTTGTGATTGGCGGCGTTGCCGCCGGACCCAAGACCGCATCGCGCATCCGCCGCCTATGCGACAATGCCGACGTGACCGTCGTTGAAAAAGGGGAGTTCCTCTCCTACGCAGGCTGCGGACTGCCCTACTATATTTCAGGCATGGTGGAGGATCAGAAGGAACTGATGGCCACCCCCGTCGGCACCGTGCGCGACAGCGTCTTTTTCCGCAACGTGAAAGACGTCCATGTAATGAACCACACCGAAGCCACCGCAATCGACCGCGACAACAAAAAAGTGGCGATCCGGACGGAAGGCGGAGAAGCGCAGGAACTGGACTACGACAAGCTGGTGCTGGCCACCGGTGCCGAATCGTTCATCCCCCCGATCCCGGGCGTTGAGCTGCAAAACATCTTCAACCTGAAAGATATTCACGACGCCGATGCCATCAAGGACAAGCTCGCCAAGCACAAGGCGCTCAATGCCGTAATCGTCGGTGGTGGCCTCATCGGAGTGGAAGTGGCCGAGGCCTTCCAGGAAATGGGTTGCCGGATTACGCTCGTCGAATACCTTCCCAACATTCTCCCAATGATGGATCCCGAAATGTCCACTCTGGTCGAAGAGCACTTTGAATCGCACGGTGTCCGCATCAAAACCGGCACCAAGGTCACTGAATTTTCCGGCAAGGACGGGCTGGTTGAAAAGGTGGTTACCGACCAGGGCGAAATTCCCGCCGACATCGTAATCATGGCTGTCGGCGTTCGCCCCGCCACCAAACTGGCCGCCGAGTCCGGGCTGGAAATCGGACCGACCCGCGCCATTGCCGTCGACGACCGGATGCAGACTTCCGACCCCGATATCTTTGCCGCCGGCGACTGCGCCGAAAAGACCCATCTCATCACCGGCAAGCCCTGCTATGTTCCGCTCGGCTCTACTGCAAACAAGGAAGGCCGCGTGGCCGCCAACTCCATTTGCGATATCGACGACTCGTTCCCGGGCGTACTCGGCAGCGCGATCTGCAAAATCTTCAACTTCAGCGTCGGCCGTACCGGCCTGGGTGAGAAGGAAGCACGCGACGCCGGCTACGATGTGGTGATTGCCCACGCTCCGGCACCGGACAAGCCGCACTTCATCCCGAGCGCAAAACCGCTCTTCCTCAAGCTGATTGCCGATCGCAAAACCCGCAAGCTACTTGGTGTACAGGCCACCGGCCCCGGCGTGGTTGACCGCCGTATCGACATTGCCGCCGTGGCCCTGACTGCGGGCATGAGCGTCGATCAGATGGCCCAGCTCGACCTTTCCTACGCCCCGCCCTTCTCCCCCGCCATGGACAACATCCTCGCGGCGCTGAACATTCTGCGCAACAAGATGGATGGCCACATGGAAGGCGTCACCCCGGCGGAAGTCGTGGAAATGCACGAAAAGGGCGATGACTTTACCCTGCTCGACGTCCGCACTCCGGGCGAACTCGAACAAATGCGTATCGAAGGCGCAACCCACATTCCGCTCGGTGCCGTCCGCAAACGCATGGGCGAACTCGACAAGAGCAAGCCGGTCGTGGCCTTCTGCAAAATCTCCCTGCGCGGATACGAAGCCGCACTCATCCTGAAACAGGATGGCTTTACCGATGTAAAGGTAATGGACGGCGGGGTCCTGATGTGGCCGGGCGAACTGGTTCGAA
>JBDLJW010000307.1:0-1694 GCA_039714135.1 Verrucomicrobiota bacterium | reverse complement strand
CAACCACCATTAACCCCGAACATGGGCAAGCGCAAAAAGGGTTGAGTCCGGAGGTTTTATTTCCCCGGCTTTAGGCATCTTCGAACAGCGGATTCCTGCTTACTTTCTTTTATGGGTCTTCCAACCAAACAACCATGCGGGATCAGTAAAGTGTGGCCCAGGCGCAAGCGTCCAGATCACCTTATAGCCGCCGGATCAAGCGCCCGGCAGCGTCCTAGAAAACATTTCGGTCAACCCTGATGCCGCCCATTCACGCGGAAGGCGGGCTTGTACCGATCGAGTCGGCGGTCCCAGTTTTTTGCGGGTTCGGACCAGGGGAGGAAACCCTCGGTGTTCAAAGCTATAAAAAGTGCCCGCATCGGAGCGTCCCATTCAAGCGCGTTGGGCTGGCCGTTTTCCCATGTATGCGTTCTAAGGAATCTACGTTCCACTGTTTCGAGCATACTCGGTTTGGGATAACTTAATGGCGCTCCAGTTAGACTTCCGGGATCGTCTTCCGACCGGGCGTAAAAATCAAACGATCAATTCGGCATCGAAGGCGGTTCCTTTCTGAAGCATGAAATAAACAGCACGACCGAGCTTGTTGGCCAGGATCGCATTGCCTTTGAATTTGCCATGTTTGGATACGAGCATCTCGGCATAGGGCGTAAGCAGCGGATGGTTGCGTTTGCAGATCACGGAAGCCTGGCCGAAGGCCCAGCGAAGGTAGGGGTTGCCCATCTTTCCGCCGCAGAGGCCTTTGACTTTTCCGGCGGAGGCAACGGAGCCCTTAACCAGCCGGCTGTAGCTGCAGAAGTCCTTCACGGTTGGAAAGCGCTCGATGGTGTCGATTTCAAAAAGAAGGGTCAGCGAGAGCACACGCCCGATGCCCGGCACGGTTTTGATCAGGGCAAAATCCCGGCCGTGAACCCGTCGGGCCTGATCAGCCAGGCGCTGATCGATGATTTCAATGCGGCGGTCATAGGAGCGGATGAGTTCCATATCGGATTTGACGGCCAGTTTGTGAAGGGGATCTGAATATTGGGATAGAATGCGTTCTTCCCAGACATCCCGGTTGTGACCGCCCTTGGCCACAGGAACCAACCCTTCGGACTGCTGATTCATCTGCAGGTGGCCGAGCAGGGTTGAGCGCTCCCATACATAGCTCATCCGCTGGCGCAGCAGGCCGCGCATGGGGCGGCGTTCCCGGGGATAGATATACGACATTGGAATCAGGTTGGTGCGGAGCAGATGAGCCAGCTTTTTGGAATCCTCACGATCATTTTTATTCTTACCGCCGTGGATATGTTTGAGGTAAAGCGCATGGCCCAGCACGAACTCGATACCGGCATCCATGCATGCGTCTGCCAACCAGTACCAGTTATAGCAGCACTCGCAGACCACCGTCAGGCTGTGCAGGTACGGCGCAACCAGTTTCAGGAAAAAGGCGAAATCGTTTCCCTTGATATTCTTATGAACCAGAATATTGCCCTCTAGGTCCATCACGCAGATGTACATCTGTTTCGTATGCAGATCGATTCCGCAGTTGTATTTCGTGGTGCTTTTGTAATACTTCATGGCGTCTCCTTTGCTTGTTTAGGGTTGATGAGACATCTCCTTCTGGGTCGGTGTCTAAGCTTCACCAGAAGGAGAACTCTTTTTTAGTTTAAGAAAACGCAGCCCCCTGTAAAAGGGGTTAGAGGGGATTCAAGCGG
>JBDLJW010000306.1:0-1712 GCA_039714135.1 Verrucomicrobiota bacterium | reverse complement strand
AAGCATCTTCTGAATTTGTCAAATTCAGGAATTGAAGGCAGGGGGATATGACCGAGGCTGAGAGGAGACTTGGGAGAGGAAAAGAGAATTATGGTCTGCGCCTGAATTTGACCTGCGGGCCGAGAGCGAGAGGGAAATCCGAGCGGATAGACCGCCCTCCTGATGAATGTTATTGCGACGTCGGGCCTGTGTGAAAGGCGCTGCGCCCACATCTACTGCGGCTTTAGGTCTAACTGATCGGCTGCCAACTTCCGGCTATAGGTACGACGTCGGGCCTCGGTGTGAGGCGCTGCGCCCAGGGGGGAGACGAGTTCAGAGGCAGAGGAAGGAAGTCGGCCGTGCAGGTCAAAAGCCAGGGGGAATGGCAGAAGTTTTCCAACGTTTAGCGCAGTTTATCCGGGTCAAAAGGGATTTGGTGGTAGAGCAAATGGTAACAGATGCGATTTCCCTTTTGAGCGACGTGGATGGTGGCGGCGATTTTACTCTTGCCGCGCTGGACGGCGCGATTTCTGATGCGTTGTAGGGCGGGGATATGATTGGCCATATGAAAGCCGATCATAAAAAGGGTGTCGCGCAAGCCCTTGGCCCCCTTTTTGGTAATCTTGCCAACACGGCGGTAGTCGCCGCTTTCATCGGTGACGATATCGAAGCCGGCAAAAGCCCAGATTTCGGCGGGAGAAAGGAAGCGTCGGTGGTGTCCGAGGTAGGCGAGGTAACGTGCGGCGAGGAAAGGGCTGATGCCAGGGGCGGTGGTCAAGACGGCGGCGGGGCTATCTGGGACGATAATTTCGGCCTGGTTTTTCAGAATATCCAGACGTTGATCAAGGTTGAGATAGCGTTGGAAGTCATCTTGGAGGTAATCGGCCAGCAAAGCGGCGACCTCCGGGGGCGGCAGAACGGCGTTTTGGAGCAAATCGTAGACCAAATTAGCCGTAGCAGAGCCGCAGCGCCCGACATGTTGGCGCAAAAAAGCCTGGATGCCATCCTGACCCAGATTGAGCAGGCAGTGGGGGTTGGGGGAGTGGGTCAAAATGGCGCGCACCCGTTTGCGTTCCAGAGGCTTTGACCGGACCAGTGGAACCGGGACATCCAGCTCAGGGTGCATCTTTTTGAAGCGCTTGAGGTTGACTGCCGCGCCGGGCCAGAGACGGTCGAGTTGGCTGAGGATGGCGCGGGTCAGTTGTCGTCGTTCCCGCTCTGTATTGCGGTAGGCTTTGCCCCAGAGTTGGAACTGGAGTTCCTGGCCGGTGGGCAAAAAAGCGGGCTGACCCTGACCGTCGCGCAGACAGTAGGCGATGGCCTTGAGGTCAATGGGGTCCGTCTTGCGTTTGCGGCCGTTGGCCTGAACCTCGCGGCGTTTCTTGCTGGTCAGGGGGTTGAGAAAGCGATAGTCGAGACGCGGCTCGCACACGCCTTCTCGCTGAGGTTGGTAGCGATCATACAACTCTCGTGCCCAGTTCTCGTGGTAGATGCCGGTCGGCTCGTGACCCAGCACGACTTGCTCGTAGGCCCCGCAGGCCAGCAGCGCGTCGAGTATCGTCGTCACCTGCTCGAAGCCTCCCCGGTCGCTGCGTACCTTGAAGGGGGATGCAATTTCCTCGAGATCGAAGCCTGCGTAGGCTCCAAACCAGTGGACATTTTTGCCGATGTCCAAAGTTACAAAAAGTGTTTGTTCTGTGGTACAATATTTGCGCATGAGTGGTTCTCCTTTC
>JBDLJW010000305.1:0-1714 GCA_039714135.1 Verrucomicrobiota bacterium | reverse complement strand
ATGGAGACATGATTACATTTAAAATTATCAGAAAAATCGGAAAAATACTGCGCGGCGGGGCCGGCAGAAAAGAAATCTTTCTCGGCATGCTCTGCGGAGTGCTGATCGGTTTCACCCCCGGCATCAACATGACCCTGGCGCTGGCCATCCTGATTACGCTGCTGCTCAATGCCAACACCGCCTTTGTCTTGCTCGGCGCGGCGCTCGGCAAGGTGCTCGGCCTGACGCTCGCACCCGTTCTGTTCCACACCGGCTACTTCATCATCCACAGCATCGGATTGGAAGGCCTCTTCCGCTCGCTCTGCAATGCACCCGTCACGGCATTGATGGATCTCGATGTCTACGCCTTGGTCGGCAGCCTCCCCTACGCCCTCGTGGTCGGCATTGCAACCGGGGTGGCGGCAGGAACCGCCGTTGTCAAGATCCGCAAGAAAATGCTCGAAGCCGACCAGCACGAAATCATCGGCAAGACGTTCGGCAATAAATTTGCGCGGCTCCTCCTCCGGCTCGCCTTCGGAAAGAGCAAGCTGTCCCTCGACGACGAAGTTCCAAAGCAAGCGCCATTGTTCCGTAAATCCGGCCTCATTCTTACCGGGTCCGTGGTTGTAATCGTTCTCGTGCTGGAATTCTTCCTGCTCGACATGACCGTCAAGAAAGGGCTCCAGTCCGCCATCTCCTCCGCAACCGGCGCCGAAGTAAACATCGACAATGCCCACCTTTCGCTCTTTGGCGGAACACTGGAACTTGAAGGGCTGCAGGTTACCGACCCCGACAAACCCACCCACAACCTCGTTCAGCTCGACACCCTCGCCGTCGACACCAGCATCCAGGACCTCCTGCGCAAAAGCTACGTTGTCGAACACATGAAAGGCGACACGCTGAAGCGCGACGTACTGCGCGACAAACCCGGCAAGGTCTACGCCAAAACCGAAAAGGAAAAAGCCGAAGAAGAAGCCAAGGCGGAAAAGGAAGGCAAAGCGCTCAGCGACTATTTTGCCAAAGCAAAAACCTGGGAGGAATACGGGGAAAAGGCCCGCGAATACCTGCAGAACCGCAAGGAAGGTGCCGAGGCCGCCGCCGACGGGGAAAAGCCTGTGGCCTCCAAAGAAACCGCGCTTGCCGACGCCAAGGCGCTTGGCTATCTGAAAGCCGCCGCCGACCTCGTTGCCGACCAGCCCTCCTGGACCATCCGTAAGCTGGAAATCCACAATGTCATGCTGGCTGAAAACCAACCAAAATACCTGTTCTCCGGGGCACAGCTTTCCAGCCATCCCGAACTGACCGGAAAGCCCACCATCCTCTCCATGAAACCCGCGGACAGCACCGAAGACACCGGAAAACTTGTTCTGCGCTTTGACTCCCCCAGCGCACAACATGCACTGACCCTGAACCTTAAGGACATCGCCCTCGATGGTGCGGTGGAAACCAGCGAATCCTTCCCCGTCGACATCAACAACGGCATGGCCGACATTACAGCCAACGGGAAATTTTCCATTGATGCGCTGCAGATTCCATTCACCGTCACCGCCCGCAACCTCAAGGCCGAGGTCGAAAAAGGCCAGACCGTCATGGGTATGGATTCCGAAACCGCCACCGAGGTCTTCAGCTCCATGGAGCGGCTTGAAATCGAAGGAACGCTCACCGGCTCGCTCGACTCGCCCCGCGTCAAGATCGACTACGAAAAGCTCACCGCCAACATGAAGGAAGCCCTCGT
>JBDLJW010000304.1:0-1718 GCA_039714135.1 Verrucomicrobiota bacterium | reverse complement strand
GAGCGAGAAGATGATCAGTAGGACGAAGAGGGTCTGAATGGCCGGATCCAACAGTTTTTTTTGTTTCCCGAGGAGGGTTTTGAAGGATTCGGAGAGGTATTCTCCAATGGCGGTAAAGCTTAGAACCATGAACGGAAAAGCCAGCGCCGTGAATAGTAGTGCGGCGGTGTACACGGAGCGCATGATAAGGAAGGCGCCGATGATGGCCAGCGTGGTGAGCATGACCGGAAGTCGCTTCTTGAGCGTAACCAATCCGCCCGCTCCAAGGATGAGTGTGAAGAAAACAAGCGGGTTGTGGTGTGTCGGGGTCTGGAAATATTCCTTGAAGAGCGAACCCAGATAGGCTGGGTAGGGCATTCTAATGTTTGCAAGCACCTGCCCATGCAACTTTAAAAAGTAGGGGTTGATTACTGTTGCGACGAGCAGGGCCACCACAAGAATCCCCAGAGTTCCGGAATCCGAACCTTGCTGTTGATTGCGTCTGCCCCCTCTTGAGGTTTGTCCGGCCTGAATGGCGGCCATTATCGCAATGAACGGGCCGAATAGAAATGATCCATGCATGTTTGCCCAGAGGATCTGTGCGGGAATGAGTATGCCGAACAGTGCGACGGGTTTTTTCGCTGTGGAGAGTTGGTGGACAAACAGGGCGATGAACAGCATCATTATGGTTTTCGGGCCAACATCCAACCCATGGAAAATAAGATGTCCGGAGATCAGCAGGGCGAAGCCTTGGCTAAGTCCTCCTCCCCATTTCTTTGAGACCTGCATCAGCAGAATGAAGGCCGCCAGCAGGGTGGCGATATTAAAAATGATGAGAGCCGGCGCCTCGCCGATTTTCCATAGGCCATAAACTACTTTGTCATAGAGCCAGGTCGTATTGATGGCATTGTCGGATTCAAGGAAGGAGATCGGGGCATTGTTCTGTCCCTGTGCGAGGTGGGTCCAGATTTCGGGGGTACTGATGGTTCGAATGCCGATCAAGGTAATGAAGACAAGACCAAGGACGACATAAATGGTGGATGAAGCAAGTGGCTTCCTACTCATAACTACTCCCTTTTTGTTAAAGAAATATGCTAATGCCATTTATAATTGTATTGCAAGAGGGGATTGGCCGAAAATCAGAACAGGTCCAGCTGGGATATATTGGCCTTCAGTTTATGCGGGCGTTTTTTTGCGATCTTCGGTTGTCCCGTATCGCCAAACTCGCCTTCCTCCAGGTTTTTCAGGATATCGGAAGCCCGCGCGATCACCTCGTTCGGCAAGCCGGCCAGTCGCGCCACCTGAATGCCGTAGCTCTTGTCCGCCGCGCCGGGAACAATCTTTCGAAGGAAGGTGATGGAGTGCCCCTTTTCTTTTACCAGCACGCTGAAGTTCTGCACGTTCGGCAGTGTCAGCGCAAGGTCGGTCAGTTCGTGGTAGTGCGTCGCAAACAGCGTTTTAGCCTTCATCGCCTCGTTCTTGCAGAGGAACTCCGCCACCGACCACGCAATGCTGATGCCGTCGAATGTACTCGTGCCGCGCCCGATCTCGTCGAGCACGATCAGGCTTTTGGGCGTCGCGTTGTTCAAGATGTTGGCCGTCTCCTGCATCTCCACCATGAAGGTCGAGCGGCCGCGCGCGAGGTCGTCGCTCGCGCCGACGCGGGTGAAGACGCGGTCGACCACCCCGATCTCCGCCGAGCTCGCCGGAACAAAGCAGCCCATGTGTGCCATGATCGC
>JBDLJW010000303.1:0-1719 GCA_039714135.1 Verrucomicrobiota bacterium | reverse complement strand
CTCGCTTTCGGAAATCGAGCACCATATTGAAAAAACAAAGAAGGCACTGGAAGAAAACGAGACCGAATTCCAGCAATATGCCGGGGACCGCAAACTGGCAGAAGAGATTACCGATACAGCCGCCGACGGTGTGACCTATCTGGAAGTACTCAATGGCATGGGCAACGAAAAATCCATCGTCTACCTGAAAGGCTTCTTTCCCGCCGACCGGGAAGACAACCTTGTTGCGGAGGCGGAGAAAAACGGATGGGGATACCAGCTCGAAGAGGTTTCTGCGGATGAAGAGCCACCCACCCTGCTCCGAAATCCGAAGTGGGTAAAGCCGATCCAGGCCGTACTCGATGTCATCGGCGTTGTTCCAGGTTACAAGGAACTGGATGTCAGTGCGCTATTCCTGATCTTCCTGAGCATCTTCTTTGCATTCCTGATCGGGGATGCGGGATATGGACTGATCTTCATTGCCCTCACCTTGTTCGGTAAAGTTAAAAGCAAAGGCAATGCCGTAGCACAACCCGGCTTGAACCTGTTGCTGATCATGAGCACCTGCTGTGTGATCTTCGGTGCGCTTACAGGAAATTATTTCGGGATTCCGACGGAAAACCTTTGGGCTCCTCTTCAGCTTCTCGTAAATGACTTCATGACGGGGATGCAGACAGACACCGGACTTCGCGATGCCGACGTGTCGGCCAATAACATCATGTTCATTTGCTTTGTGATCGGAGCCATACACATCACGATTGCCCATGTCTGGAACTTCATCCGCAAGATCAACAGTTTTTCCTGCTTGTCTGACCTGGGTTGGATTTTGTCCACATGGGGACTGTTCTTCCTCGTATTGGAAATGGTTATCGGGGTAGACGCGATTCCCGTTCCTATGATGCCCAAGCCCGTTCTCGGCGGCTTGGTGGGAACCGGTGCCGGCCTGATTCTGATCAGCCTGCTGGCCAGCAAGGAATACTTTGGCCTCGTCACCCTCGCCCTCGATCTCATCAACAACTTCGTTGACATCATCTCCTATGTCCGTCTCTACGCGGTGGGAGCGGCATCGCTGGCAATTGCGGTGGCCTTCAACGAAATGGCAGGTGGAATCGGATTCAAAGGAATGGCCTCGTTTGGTGCCGCAGTAATCCTGCTCTTAGGTCATGGCTTGAACATCATCCTTTGTGCAATGGGCATCCTGGTGCACGGCATCCGCCTGAACACACTGGAATTCTCAGGACACGCCGGGGTGGAATGGGGTGGAACCCACTACAATCCGTTTAAGAAGAAGAACGAAACTTTAAATTAATTAGAATCGACAACAGGAGGTAATACAATGGACATAACAGCAATAGAAGCAGCTAAGATGGGCGCAGCAATGGCTTTGGGATTCGGTGCAATTGGATCAGCACTTGGAACAGGAACCGCCGGCATGGCTGGTATCGGCGCATGGAAAAAATGCTACCTGCAGGGCAAGGCCGCTCCCTTCATCCTGCTCGTATTCATCGGTGCTCCGCTGTCGCAGACTATTTACGGCATGTTGCTCATGAACTTTATCCTGAAAGCAGATCCGAGCACGGCTCAGCTCGGCGCCGGTATCATCGGCGGTATTGCCATGGGCTTCTCCGCCTGGTACCAGGGCAAGGCTGGTGCAGCCGGTTCCGATGCTTTGGCAGAAACCGGACAGGGCTTTGGTAACTACCTTACCGTTCTCGGTATCGTGGAAACGGTTGCCCTCTT
>JBDLJW010000302.1:0-1721 GCA_039714135.1 Verrucomicrobiota bacterium | reverse complement strand
TGGTATCGGAGGAGGCTGCAGCCTTTTCGAGCGCAATAAGAAGATAACTTCTCTTTATATCACAGATGCCCGTTTGCAATCAAGCATAATCTGCGAGTAGGCTAGAGTTGTTTTCGGCGCACTTGGGGAGAAGATAATGAGTTGTCCACATGAGGCAATTGCACAACTCTGCAAACCAGCGGAATTATTGATGCCTAGAGACAAAATTTGAGGTGTGCCTGACCTCCATTTGTTACAATGGAGGGCAACGAAACCACATGAAATACAACCAAGTAGAGGTATTTCGATGAGTCAGGCACGTCATTCATTATCCAGCATCTGGACACATATTCAAGGTTCGCTTTTCCCTTGGCTTGGGGAGGAACTGGGTGAGTTGACCACGAAGCAACAACAGTTGGTCGAAGTGCTGGAAGTGGCACAGATAGAGCGCCATCTCCCCTACGTTGGTAGCGTCCCCGGTCATCCTCAGAAAGACCGCTCGGCCATTGCCCGGGCCTTTGTCGCCAAGGCGGTGTACGACATGCCCACCACCGAGAGCCTGCTGGACCGGCTGGCGACAGACAGCAAGCTCCGGCGGATCTGTGGCTGGGAGAAGAAAAGCGAGGTGCCCAGCCGCTCCACCTTCTCCCGCGCCTTTGGCGAGTTTGCCAGGAGTCACTTGGCCGAGATCGTCCATGCCGAGGTCATCGAGCGCCACCTGGGTGAGCAGTTGTTCGGCCATGTCTCACGTGATTCCACCGCCATAGTGGCGAGAGAGAGGCCTGAGAAGAAGCTTGAGAAAAATCCGGCGCCAAAAAAGCGGGGTCGCCCGAAGAAGGGAGAGGTGCGCGCCCTGGAGCCCAGCCGGCTGGAAAGCCAGTGTAGTGGGATTCCGCTGCAGGCGATGCTCGGCGACCTTCCCACGGCCTGTACTGTCGGTAGCAAACGCAACAGCAAGGGGTATAAGAGCAGCTGGATTGGCTACAAACTCCACATCGACGCAGTGGATGGCGGCATACCGGTCAGCTGCCTGCTCAGTTCGGCCTCCCTGCACGACAGCCAGGCGGCGATCCCACTGGCGGAGATGACCCAGCGGCGCATCAGCCACTGCTACGACCTGATGGATGCGGCCTACGATGCCCCCTTGATCAAGCAGCACAGTCAATCACTGGGGCATGTCCCGATCATTGACGAGAATCCGCGCAATCCGAAACGCAAGGCGGAGGTCGCACAGGAAAGCCGGGCTCGCCGCAGCGCGGGATACCGCGAGGCGGAAACGATCCGCTATAACGAGCGCAGTACCGTCGAACGGGTCAATGGCCGGCTCAAGGATGAGTTCGGCGGCCGGCATCTGCGAGTGCGGGGCCATGCAAAGGTCATGGCCCATCTGATGTTCGGGATGTTAGTGCTGACCGTCGATCAGTTGATGCGGTTCATGGAATAGCCACCGCATCGCGACAACAGGAGACGCCTCTCGATTAACGCGGTCGGCGGACAGCTATGCTCCCAATGGGGAAATTCTGCGCTATTCGGGGAGTCAATGATGTGTTTCTGCTAAAAATAGTTCGGTATTGCGAGTCATTCTCATTACTGAGCGACGCAGAAAAATCAGGCCGGATATCGCTTGAATTGTGCAAATGGCTCAGGGGTTCCGCCAGTTTCTGCTGCGGGGACTGGATGCCGTGTCAGACGAATGGAGCCTTGTGTGCATCGGATGGAATATAAGGCGTTTACACGCATTG
>JBDLJW010000301.1:0-1723 GCA_039714135.1 Verrucomicrobiota bacterium | reverse complement strand
AAAGGTCTCTTCCTCGAGCCGTGACGCCCACACGTGAACGTCATACTGATCAGCCCAAAACGGCACGAGATTGATCACCGCCTGCTCTGAACCACCGATTCCCCGCCGTTGATGCGCCTGCGGCCCCCACAGTAGAGGACCCGGCGCAACGACATGTAAGGGCACACGCCGCTGTGATCTAGAACGTACTACGCGCCACCCACCCGGACTAGTCTCTACACACTCCCCGCCGCTGAGCACGTCATGCACACTCCGCGACGGTGGGACGGCGTACCCCGTCGTACCCGCGAGCACTTGCGCGAGCTTTTCGCACGCAGAAGCCGATACTTTCTCGTATTGAAGACCGCACTCGTGGACCTGCTTTCGGATCTCCGCAACCCGGGGCGCGAGCTCTTCAGTTACGAGGTCATCTACCAGCTTTTCAGCGCGCTCTATAAAACCCGTATCCAGAAAGTAATGTGTCACCGTGTCGATCGCCCGCGCAACTTTGGCAAGCCCCTCTTCCTGTTCCAGAAAAGCGTGTGCCTCTTCTAGCCGCGCTGCGCTGGCTGGGCCTCGCTGGTAGATTTCACGTGCGGCCTCGTAGTTCCCCACCGTAGCAAGAACCTCTACCGCACGACTCCGAAGCTCGATGTCAACCCAATGCGGTGTTGTCATGAATTCATAAGACTGGTTTTGTGGGAGCTCGAGAAACGCTTGTTTGAAAAGCCGTGCCGCCTCGCGGAGCTCACCCTGGTCTACTAAAAAAGCGGCGAGGTCGAGATAGGCGATTCTATTTTCCGGCTGCGTCGCAATGAGCCCACCTAATAACGCGCGAGCCCGTATGCGGTTTCCACTGTCATAACAAGCCTGCGCTGCGACGAGTCCGGCACGGTAGTTGAGATCACCCTTTGGATTCTCTTTCCACAATTGCTTTGCAAGCCGACACGCTGTAGCATAAAAACCCTGTTTCGCAGTAGCAGCAGCACGGGCCAAGCGTACATGGTCTGACGGGTCGGGCTGCTCCATGAGCCAAGCAACCATAGCGGTGTTGCGTCGTTCTGATGCTTCGGGATCGCCGTGGTGTACAACCTCACAGCGGTCTGTAGGGTAGACTACAACACGCCCGCCGCCTGCCGGCACGCGGATCTCGTGAAGCTCATAACGCCACGTCCACGCAAGGTCAGCGCGCCACAACCGAGGCCGGTCATGTACAATTCGCGTATCCTGGTAGAAGTACGACATCGAAATACAGTTGACATGTGGATCCTCTTGCACAGCAGCTACTAGACAATCCTGCAACGAAGCGCCCCGAAGCTCGTCATCGGAATCAAGAGAAAGGTGCCATGTGCCCGTTGCGTGCCTATGCGCGTAGGTTCGCGCGGCCGCAAAGTCCCCAATATATTTAGTCCCTTCAAGCTCCCACTCACGCGGGCAGCGGTACTCAAGATGCACGGTAGGAACTCCGGGTTCAACAGCGGCCTCGACAAGCGCCTGCGACCCGTCAGCATCATCAGGTCCTGTATTTACAAGAATATACTCATCAATTTGGCCTATGACCGAATCGAAGAGCTTGTTTATCGCTGGAGTCACGCGGCGGTAGATAAGAACAAGGGATATGCTCATGCTTCAGATAATAGCAGAGCTATAGACCATTGACTACGTTTACTTTTTGAGAACGCGGCGCCCGAATTCTGCCATAGCTGAAAATGCGGCGACCCCAATCCTAGCAGTATCACGGCAC
>JBDLJW010000300.1:0-1738 GCA_039714135.1 Verrucomicrobiota bacterium | reverse complement strand
TGGTGGAGATGGGGGGAATCGAACCCCCGTCCGAATAAGAGTCACAACAGCTTCTACGTGTGTAGTCGGGCATTAAAGGATTCGCCGCCGCCGCTGCCGCCTGACCGGGCCACTTTGGTCGCTAGGATCCTGTTGAGTTTTGCACCGCCTCCCGGATCCCCGGATTTGGCACTAGCTTGTTATCGTCGCCTCTAGCCCCTAACAAGCTTCAGGGTAGAGACGTGGCGGAACTATGCCGCCAGTGCGTAACTTTCGTCAGCATTTATGTTTTTTGGACTCCTTTTTACGAGGCCTGGAGGCCAACCTCGACACGCCACTGAAGCTTCAACCTACCCGTCGAAACCAGTCATCCCCATGTGTGAGAACTCAGTAGAAGACAGAGGGAACACCAAAAACGTTCAAACGTCAATCCGTGTGTGGTTGTTCTTTTCGTCCTTTAGGGGCGGGGCTGGCTGGCCGGGCGCGGGATTGCTTGTTTATTCCCCATAAAAACCCGAATCCGCAGAAAATATACCTTTGTACGAAGCCAAAGGGCTCTGGCTTTTGCCGGGAGCGCCTATTGCGGCATCAGATTTGCTTATCTATTCAGTATCAGGGTGCCGGTCAAAGCCGCCCGATTAAGTAGGTTGTTTTAAATAATGCATTGTCGGGGAAAGGGATTCGAAATGAGACTACGATTAATTGCTACTGGGATGATGTTGTTGTGCAATGGAGCAGTGCAGGGCAACCCGCAGGAGATCAATGTGTCGGGCACCATGCGGTCGCAGAAAGGCCAGGCCGCATTGATCAATGGCAAGTTATACCATGTGAACGATGAGATTTCGGAAGGCGTGCGCATAACGGAAATCAATGAGCAGGGCATTATGGTTCTTCATGGGACGACGACAACGAACTATCTAGTGATGAATTCAGAGCCGCCGAAGAGCGGATTGGCTGAAAAAATAAAATCCACTCAGGACAAGGAGTGGTTCTTGGCGGCGCAGAAAAAGTTCAGGATGCTTGGCTTTGGAAAGCAAAAGCGCGAAGCGCAGGAGCTGCCGAAGCCGGGGAACAAAGCCTTGAAGCTTCCCGGAATTGTTTCCAGGCTGGCGCTTGATGAGAAAATGTATTGGGCCGACCGGCTCTATATCAATCTGGAAAGACGCAGCGGAGGGTTTGCGAGTGGATCGTTGCAGGAGTGCAAGTCGGCCCAGGGTTTCATGAAGGTTTGGGGGCAATACTCGGAAATGACGAGTGAGAGTATGGAGCAGTTCAACAAGTTGGGGCTTCCGTCTCCCGAGACCTGCCCGGACAATCCCGCGTATATTCAGTGGTCGGAAGCTCATGGGCAACGCTTGGAGGCCTTGATTGAGAAAAGAAACGAAGAATTCAAGGCGGTGGCGGATAAGCTGAAGATAGAATTCGCCTACGGGGGCGCATCAGATTGATCCTGCGGTCTTTTCATAAGATAACCGGATTACCGCGCGATAGAAACCCTGTCTGATCTCATCGTGTCTAATACACGTAAAATTCAGTTAGACAATGCGTCTTACCGCTTCTTCGATGGATGAACAGTTGACGATGGGAACGTTGTGGTCATAGTGAAAGTTTGACATCACATTGAAACCACAGTTGTTCCGGGGGTATGGCACGATTCTGATGATTTTTCCGACCCCCCGCTCATTGCATAGATCCATGGCTCGCCGAATGTAGAAGGTTGCGCTGCGTTCTATATGTTCAAGCCTGCTCAGGTCGCTAA
>JBDLJW010000299.1:0-1738 GCA_039714135.1 Verrucomicrobiota bacterium | reverse complement strand
GGATGTGACACCTGAAATGGTTGAGGGAATAATCAGGAAGGTCAAGCCCGACTATATCCAGTGCGACAGCAAGGGGCATCCGGGCTTTTCCAGCTATCCGACCAAGGTTGGTACTCCCGCGCCGGGTTTTGTGAAGGATCCGTTGCGAATCTGGCGCGATGTGACGGCGGAGCATGGCGTGGCTCTGTATGTGCACCATTCCGGCGTTTGGGATACCGAAGCGCTTCGGCAGCATCCGTCGTGGTCCTGCGTACGTGAAACCGGAAAGCGTCACCCCGACAGCACCTCGCTGTTTAGCCCTTACGTTGACAAGGTGCTTATTCCCCAGATCAAGGAACTGAGCGATGAATATGATGTGGATGGGATTTGGATTGATGGTGAATGCTGGGCGGCCTGCCAGGACTACGGTGCGAAGGTGCTGCGCAAGTTCCGGGAGGAGACCGGAATTGAAGAGGTTCCGCGCAAGCCGGACGACCCCTGTTTCTTCGAGTTTACCGAGTTTATCCGTGAAGCCTTTCGGCATTATCTGAATCACTATGTGACTGAGGTTCATAAGCATAATCCGGATTTTCAGATTTGCAGCAACTGGGCCTACAGCTCGTATATGCCGGAGCCGGTGGAAATTGATGTGGATTTTCTTTCCGGCGACTATCCCCTGACCAATAGCGTCAACATGGCGCGTCTGGAGTCGCGTTGCCTGGTCTACCAGGGAAAACCGTGGGATCTGATGGCCTGGGGCTTTACCTCCCGATGGGAAGAGTGCTCCCGGACCCTCAAGTCCGCTGTGCAAATGATGCAGGAGGCAGCGGTGACCATTTCGCAGGGCGGGGGAATTCAGTTTTACTTCCAGCAAAGGCTGGATGGATCGATTAGCGAATGGCAGATGGAGCCGATGGCCGAGGTGGCGAAGTTTTGCCGCGAGCGGCAGGATTTTTGCCATGGAGCGGTTCCGGTTCCGCAGATCGCGATGGTGTATCCCGGAAAGGCCTACTACCGCAAGTGCGCCCGCATTTTCTCTCCGTGGTCCTCCTCTGGAGACCGGCTACTTGATCCCATGCGCGGGGTGCTGCAAAACCTGCTGGATTCGCAGAACATTGTGGACATCACGATGGAGCACCAGATTACCGGCCGGATGAACGACTATCCGTTGATCGTCCTGCCGGAATGGGGCTATCTGGACAAAAAGTTCAAAGACGAGCTGCTGGCCTATGTCGAGGAAGGCGGAAACCTTCTGCTGGTCGGTCCTGAGGCGGCTGCCCTGTTCAAGAGGCAACTGGGTGTCCGGTTTGTCGGAAAATCCGAGACCATGGAGCACTGGCTAATGCACGACGGATATATGTGCAACCTCAAAACGCCGACTCAAAAGGTAGTCATCAAGGATAGCGCCCGTTCGTTTGGTGAACTGTTTGAGGAAAACAATGATCAGTGCGCATCGATTCCGGCTGCTTCGATTGCCAAGTGCGGCAAGGGCAGGATTGCCGCCATCTACACCAACCTTGGCGAGCGCTACGACAAGGCCCGCAATTCGGTTTCAAGGGACTTCCTGAACTCGCTGGTTTGCGAGCTGTTTCCCACGCCGCTGGTGGAGGTGTCAGGATCACATCTTGTCGATGTCGCAGCCACCCGGAAGGATGGAAAGCTGATGATCAACCTGATTAACACGTCCGGCCCGCACGGCGACGACAATGTCTATGTTTTTGACGAAATCCAACCCGTTGGTCCGCTGGAGATCAGCATC
>JBDLJW010000298.1:0-1754 GCA_039714135.1 Verrucomicrobiota bacterium | reverse complement strand
CATGACGCCGGAAGAAATCGCCGAAATCGGGATGGACGGCACCAACCATACGCCGGAACTGAAACCCAGCATCGAGACCTCGATGCATCTGGAAATCTATAAGCGCCATCCGCACATCCAGGCCATCGTCCATGCCCACCCACCCACGGCCAGCACCTTTGTTGCCGCGCGCAAGCCGATCAACGTCCGGCTGATTGCCGAATCCTACGCCATTGTCGGCGAACCCGAATACGCCCCCTACGCCCTCATGGGCACGCCCGAACTGGCCGACTCTGTAGCCGAAAGCTTCAAGGAGCACACCGTCTGCATACTCATGGAGAACCACGGCGTACTCTGCACAGGCACCTCCCTGCTTCAGGCCTTCGATCGCATCGAGGTACTGGAAAACACCGCCAAGATAAATCTCAACCTTGCACAGCTTGGTGGTGGTGTTGAGTTGGATGATACCCAACTGAAAGAAATCGATACCTTGATGGGACGCAATGGCTGACCTTGTTCTAGCTGCATTCAATGCGCGCTATGCGCACTGCTCGTTCGGTGCGCGCTACCTGCTCGCCAATCTCGGCGAACTGCAGGAGCAATCCAGGTTGCTGGAGTTCGACCTGCAAATCCAGCCCCGCATTGCCGCTGAAAAGATTCTTGCACACAACCCGCGCGTCGTCGGCATTGGCTGCTATATCTGGAACATCGAGCTCGCCACCAAGGTCGCCGCCCTGCTCAAAAGCATCCGCCCCGGCATCAAGCTCATCCTCGGCGGGCCGGAAATCAGCTATGAAACCGAGGAGCAGGAAATCTTCCAACACGCCGACCACGTCATCTGTGGCGAAGGCGAGATTGAATTCCCAAAACTGTGTCGACAGTATATTCACCACGAAGGCACGAAGGACACGAAGAGTGCAAATAATTATGATGGAGAAATCGGTACCCCTTCGTGCTCTTCGAGTCTTCGTGGTAAAATGATCCACGCAAAGCCGGTGGATGTTTCGCAGATCGAGTTGCCGTACGATCTCTACTCCGATGAAGACATCGCCCATCGTGCAATCTATGTCGAAGCGTCGCGCGGCTGCCCCTTCAAGTGCGAATACTGCATGTCCTCGCTCGACCCCAAGGTACGATACTTCCCGGAAGAAAAGTTGTTCGCGGCATTTGGAAAATTGCTCGACCGAGGAGCGCGAAGTTTCAAGTTTGTCGACCGCACCTTTAACATTAACATTTCCTTTGCATTGAAGGTGCTGGACTTTTTCCGCGAGCGTTACAAACCGGGGATGATGCTGCATTTTGAAGTAATTCCCGACCACCTACCGGACGAGCTGATGGATGCGGTCAAAGCATGCCCGCCCGGCATGCTTCAATTCGAGATCGGCATCCAGACCTTCAATGAAAAGGTGGCGCACCGCATACAGCGCCCCCTCGACATTGAAAAGATCGAAGCCAACATGCGCCGCCTACGCGAAGAGACCGGCGTACACATCCACTCCGACCTGATTGCCGGACTACCGGGTGAAGACCTCGAAAGTTTCGAGGCGGGATTCAACCGGCTACTCGCACTTAATCCACAGGAGATCCAGCTCGGCATCCTCAAACGGCTGCGCGGCGCACCGATTGCCCAGCACACTGCCGAATGGGAAATGGTCTACAGTCCGCACACGCCCTACGAGATTTTGCAGACCAGCCTGATTCCGTTCGATCAGATGCAGCGCATCCAGCGTTTCGCGCGCTACTGGAACCTGACCGTCAACAACGGACAGTTCATC
>JBDLJW010000297.1:0-1771 GCA_039714135.1 Verrucomicrobiota bacterium | reverse complement strand
GCAAAGGTGCAAGGTGATGTAGCCGCGATCCGTGATCGCGGAGGCGGGTTCATGGAACCCGCCCTACAATTTGCGCCATGACGTTTTAAGTTGTTTTAGAACTGGTAGCGGAGCGATCCGGTTGCGGTGTAGTCGGAATAGTTGCTACCCATCCGCGTGTCGAGATCGAAACGGATTTCAAGGAGCTCCGATAGTTTGGAGGAAACTCCTGCGCCGATCTTAAGGATATCCTCTTCCGGTGCCTGGAGGAGCATGTTGTAGTTCCCCGTGCCGCCGATCAGCTGGTAGGGCAGGGATTCCTCGTCGCCATTGAACTCGTGCAGCCAGTGGACACGCAACTCAGGCTTGAGGGTCAGCTCTCCCATGGTCGTGTAGAGGGCAATGCTCCCGCCGATCGAGCTTTGGAGATACAGTGTGTCGAAGCCGTCTACTGAACGGCCTACGATACTGGATTCTTCCTCGTAGGCATCCTGCTCGTAATAGTTGGCCAGAATCGAGGCCTGCGGGGTGATGATCAGGTATTTCCCGATAATCTCCTTTCCGCCGCCGAGGTAGAAGGCAATGTTTTTCGCATCGTAGGCTGCCGTGGTATCGAATGTATCGCCCAGCTTGTTGTCGATGGAGCTGGAGCCGTAGATCATGCTGCCGTCCATGAACCAATCCTTGGTTCCCATGGAGGTATAGGCCGCGAGATAGGTGGTCTTGGTGTCGCCGCTTGCGCCGTTGTCCTTGTCCACGCTTCCGCTGCTGGAACCTCCGGCCAGACCAACGAGGATGCCTTTGGAGACGGAGAGGTCGGCTCCGATGATGAAGCCGTTCACGCTGGAATCATAGGCATCGAATCCGTCGGCGGCACTCTTGTCGCCCCGCTGCCCATATCCGGCGATCCAGCCTTGGAGCTCCTGTTCTTCGGCATGCGGGCCTGCCGCGCCTGCGGGGGCGGATGCAGCCATGCGGTCGCGCGTGGTGTCGCCGCGGCCTGTCAGTTCGGACGCAACCGTTCCAACACCTTGGTTAACAACGTTGTGCATCGGCGCCGAACCCATCTTTTCACCAAAGTAGTTGTCGTATGCAGTGTAGATTTCCTCGGCTGAGGTCATGCCTTCGATGATATGCAGCATATTCGAGCTTTCAGTCGTATGCAGTGCCTCGATTTCTTCGGAGATAGAGAGCAATTGGCCTTCTAAGTCGCCGGCCTCACCACTGCTGTACTTGATGAAGTCGTCCAGCACAATGAAGCTGTTGTCCACCCCGTTCGAGAGGGTGATGTTGAAGCCCAGCAACAGGTTTGTGTGGATGTGGTATTTGAGGGAGGCCGTGGATGCCTCTTCCCCATCAATGGTGATGGCGTCTGCTTGGACGATGGTTATAACGTTCGATTCGCCAACGCCTTCGTTGAAGATCTTAAGTACGGGCTCGTTCTCCGGATTGTAGCTTGGGGTAAATCCGGCAGTGCCATCAACGATCAGGTTGGGGGCCACCTGATTGCTGCTGATGCCGATCTCGAGAGAGGAGTATTCATCCTGCTCATAGTCGCCTTTAACATGCACCTGCGACTTTGAATCAATCTTTAAGGTTGCTCCGCGGTAGAGGAAGGCGTTGTTGCCGATAGATACGTCTGCGCCATCCAATACGGCCAGCGTGTTGTATAAGGAATCATTGGTTTCGGTTCCAATGAACAGGTCGGCTCCGATTGCCAATGTTGAATTCGTGCCGCCCACGGTCACCGTGTTGTCCTGAGATAGATAACCAATGTAGAGGTTGGTTGCCG
>JBDLJW010000296.1:0-1774 GCA_039714135.1 Verrucomicrobiota bacterium | reverse complement strand
CCAGGTAGCGCGAGCGTGGTCCCATATCGCGGTGGGTCAGCTTGAACCAGGCGCGACCGAAGGCATCTGCGAATTCCTCAGGATTTTCAAGGTAGCGCCGTGAGATTTTTTCATAGGCAGGATCAAACTTGAGCGATAGGTCGGCAGTGGTCATCATCGGGCGATGTTTGACGGTCGGATCATGTGCATCAACGACCATATCTTCTTCATCAACATCCTTTGCCAGCCAGATATAAGCTCCTGCAGGACTTTTCAGCAGTTCCCACTCATATTTGAACAGCACCTTGAGATAGCCCATATCCCATGTCGTCGGGTTCGGCTTCCAGGCACCCTCGATGCCGCTGCCAATCGTATCGCCAGCTTTACCGCTGCCGTAGGAACTCTTCCAGCCGAGGCCCTGCTCTTCGATGCCGGCGGCCTCCGGTTCCGGGCCAACCTGCGCGGCATCACCAGCGCCGTGGGCTTTCCCGAAGGTGTGTCCACCTGCAATCAGGGCAACCGTCTCTTCGTCATTCATAGCCATGCGGGCAAAGGTCTCTCGAACATCATGTCCGGAAGCTGCCGGGATAGGCTCTCCGTTGGGGCCTTCCGGGTTTACATAGATCAGGCCCATCTGCACAGCGGCGAGTGGGTTTTCGAGATCGCGGTCGCCGGAGTAGCGCTTATCGCCAAGCCATTCGCTCTCGGTCCCCCAATAAATATCCTCTTCCGGCTCCCAGATGTCCTCACGTCCGCCCGCAAAGCCGAAGGTCTTGAAGCCCATCGATTCGAGCGCACAGTTGCCGGCCAGGATCATCAAGTCGGCCCAGGATATCTTATTGCCGTATTTCTGCTTGATCGGCCAGAGCAGCCGGCGCGCCTTGTCGAGGTTGACGTTGTCGGGCCAGCTGTTGAGCGGCGCGAAGCGTTGATTGCCGGTGCCGCCCCCGCCGCGGCCGTCGCCCATGCGGTAGGTGCCCGCGCTGTGCCACGCCATGCGGATGAAGAGCCCCCCGTAGTGACCGTAATCAGCCGGCCACCAATCCTGTGAGTCGGTCATCAGCGCGTAGAGATCACCCTTCAGCGCTTCCAGGTCGAGCTTCTTGAACTGCTCAGCGTAGTTGAAATCCTCGCCCATCGGATTGCTCAACAGCGAATGCTGATGAAGAATCTTGAGATTTAACTGGTTTGGCCACCATTCCCGGTTCGACGTACCGCCGCCGGTAGTGGATTTGCTCCCCGCGCCCGTTACCGGGCATTTGCTGTTTTCATTCATAAGGCTGCCTCCTATTGCACCCACATCATTTCATTAAAAGAACACCATATATCCATTATACAAATCCGTGGTATAGTTGTAAAATATCAATTGCCTATATATCTCATAGTTTCTAACTATACATTGGTCGGATAAAAATATGGAAATTCATCAATTGGCGTATTTCGTTGCCATCGTCGAAACCGGGGGATTCAGTCGGGCTGCTGAACGCTGTAACGTGGCCCAACCTTCGCTGAGCCAGCAGATCAAGAAGCTCGAAAACGAGATCGGGCAGCCGCTCTTCGACCGCCTGGGACGCAAGGTGGTGCTGACCGATATGGGCAAGCTGCTCCTGCCGCGCGCCCGAGCGATCCTGGAAGAACTGCAGGGCATCAAAGTAGATTTGCCGACCGATATTCAGGATGGGCACGGCACCTTGACCGTGGGATTCATCCCCACGATAGCGCCCTTTGTACTGCCGGGCGTCATCCGCCGATTCAGCCGGCAATTCCCCAACGCAGCGCTGGAAGTCCATGAAGA
>JBDLJW010000295.1:0-1779 GCA_039714135.1 Verrucomicrobiota bacterium | reverse complement strand
GCGGGGTATGAAGAAGAAACGCCGCTGTTGCCGGGCAAGCTTCGTATCATCGATCAAACCCGCCTGCCGCAGGAACTGGTTTACCTTGAGCTGGATGATGTCGAAGAGATTTATGATGCCATTCTTCGGTTGTCTGTACGGGGTGCGCCGGCGATCGGCTGTGCCGCCGCCTTGGGACTGGCCGCCTGTGCCCAGTATTTGGATGAAGAAGGCTTCGCTGAAAATGTCGGAAAGCTTGCGGATCAGTTGGCGGCTTCCCGTCCAACGGCGGTCAATCTGTTTTGGGCGCTGGATCGCTGCCGCAATAAACCCGATATGGAAGAGCTCCTGCGAGAGGCACTGGAGATCCTCGAAGAAGATATCCAAATGTGCCGGGCGATTGGCGGGCATGGTGCGTCGTTGGTCGGAGAGGGCATGGGCATCCTGACGCACTGCAATGCCGGTGCGCTGGCGACGGGCGATTTCGGCACGGCGCTGTCGCCGATGTATGTGGCGCATGCGGAAGGGCGCAAGTTCACAGTCTATTCCGACGAAACCCGCCCGCTGCTCCAAGGCTCGCGCCTGACGGCGTGGGAGCTTAAGCAGTCCGGCATCGATGTGGTGACGATCTGCGACAATATGGCGGCGCAGGTGATGAAAGAGGGGAAGATCAATTTAATAATCGTCGGCTCCGATCGCATTGCGGCCAACGGCGACGCTGCCAACAAGATTGGTACCTACGGTCTTGCAGTGTTGGCAAAACACCACGGCATTCCATTCTATGTCGCCGCGCCGACCTCGACCATTGATGCTTCTCTGGAGCATGGCGATCTTATCCCGATCGAGCAACGCGATCCTGCGGAAGTGGGGGCGGCGGATGGCGTGCGGGTCTATAATCCTGCGTTCGACGTTACGCCCAACGAACTGATTTCCGGTATCATCACGGAAAACGGCCTGCATTGTCCGCCGTTTAATTTTGGCTAAAACAAGGATCGGGGTCTGAATGCCGGAGCTTCCAGAGGTTGAAACGATTGTGCGGCAGTTGCGCGCGCGGGGAGTCGAGGGGCGTGAAGTTCTTTCCGTAAAGGTGAACTGGGCGCGGACCGTGGAACCTCTTTCGGCGGCATCTTTTTCACGTCAGGTGTGCGGAACCTCCATTGATCTGATCGGGCGGGTAGGGAAGTGGATGATGTTTTCGCTCAGCTCGGGCAAGACGATTATGATCCATTTGCGCATGGCGGGTTCTTTTTCGATGGAGCCGGGCAAGCATGACCGAATTGTTTTGGAATTGTCGGGAGGGTTGAATCTTTACTATCGCGACACGCGCAAGTTTGGTCGATGGAAGCTGGTGGACGATCCGAATGAAATTCTCGGTTCGCTTGGGCCCGATGCGCTAACCCGGAAGTTTACTTGTAAATATTTTAGCGAAGCGATGCGCAAGCGGCATCGAAAGATCAAGCCGCTGATACTTGACCAGTCCATTGTTGCCGGGCTGGGAAACATCTATGCCGACGAAGCCTTGTGGGAAGCGAAAATCCATCCGGAGCGGTTGTCGGATTCCCTGTCCGATATCGAGCTGGAAGCTCTGTTCAAGGCAATCAAGCATGTGTTGAAAGTCGGCGTAAAGAATCGTGGCACCTCGCTAGGCGAGGGCAAGACCAACTACCGCGACGTGGAAGGGGAATCCGGTGGACACCGTGAAAAGGTAAAGGCCTACGGACGATCCGGAAAACCGTGCGAACGATGCAAAACCACGCTCAAAAAAATAGTTGTAGGCCAGCGAGGAACAACTTTTTGTCC
>JBDLJW010000294.1:0-1786 GCA_039714135.1 Verrucomicrobiota bacterium | reverse complement strand
CCTGAAGTTTGGCAACTGACTAGATAAAGCTGTCACCTTCCTTAATTCACGACAAGAAAGTCCTTGATTTATTACGCCCAAGTATCTAGACATGGGCATAGATAAACAAAAGGAGATGCCCGATGCCATATGCCACGAAGGTCCAACTCATCAATCGCAAGCAAAGCGAGCAGTACTACGTCAACTTCCCGGCGGGGTTGTCCCATGCGATGGACTTCACCAAAGGGGAGAAGGTCGAATGGTCGGTGCATGACCGGGGCACGCTTGTGCTGCGGCGGCCCGATGCGCCGCCCTCGCCGCTCGAAAAAAAAACGGCACGCTGAGCGAGCACGTTCTGGCGATCGTTGCCGAGCAGGCCGAACTGGGGGCCGAAGAAGAGCACCAGGGGGAGCTGGCCCAGCATATGTTGGCCCATCTGCTCTGCACTCGGCGTCGCACAATAACCGGGCTGCTCGACACACTGGGACGCCAGCAACAGGATTGGAGCAAGGCATACCGGCTCTATCGCGAACATGTAGACGGCGCGGCCGTGTTCAGCCCCATACTCGACGGCGTGCTGGAGTTGCTCCCGGAGGGATCGGCATTGGTGATCGGCGTGGATGATTCACACTTGAGAAAGACGGGCCAGAAGATTGCGGCGGCTGGATGGTACCGGGATCCCCTTGGCCCTGCGTTCCACACCAACCTGATGTGGTCCCAGCGATTCATTCAGCTGTCCGCGGCGGTGCCGGATCCGGCCAACCCAAAGCGCTCGCGCATGATCCCGATCGCCGTGGAGATGATCCCCAAGTTGCCGAAGCCTGCCAGGGATGCGTCCAAAGAGGATTTGGAGCACTACGAGAAAATCAAAGCACTCAATAGCCCCGGGGCTCATGCGAGACGACTGCTTCAGCGGGTTCGCGAGCATCTCGATGCTTCCGGCCCCCATGCCGGGAGAATGATGTGGGTATGTGGAGACGGCGATTATTCCAACTCGACCCTGCTGCCGCACCTACCATCCAAAACCGCCTATATCGGCAGAACGCGCAACGATCTCAACTTGCATGGCGTTCCAAGGCAGCCGCGGCATCGTTCGGCCGGGCGGCCCCGCTCATACGGCAAGCAGTTGCCAACGCCCGAGGAGTTGCGCAAGGACAAAACGGTTCCCTGGGGGCAACTCGCGATCTGCAACGGCCCCAAGGCAACCAAGGTTCGCTACAAACGCATCTCGCAGGCCAAATGGCATGTTGCAGGGGAGAAGGCCGTCGTCCAGATCGTCGTCATCGCCCCGCTGCGCTACAGGAAGCGCAAGAACGGGCCATGGCTATACACCAAGCCTGCCTATCTGGTCTGTACCGATGCGGACATCCCGGTGGAACAACTGATACAAGCCTACTTCTGGAGATGGGGCATCGAGGTCAACTTCAAAGAGGAGAAGCAGCTCTTCGGCGCCGGCCAGGCCCAGGTTCGCAGTGCATCGAGCGTCTCGACCGCCCCGGCCGTCTGCATCGCCACCTACGCCGCCTTGCTTCTCGCGGGAATACGTGCCTACGGCTTCCATTCCAAGCCGCCATCGCTCAGCCCGCCAAAGTGGTACGCGCGCAAGAACAACGCGCGCGTCACCTCCTCTGATCTCATCAAACAACTCCATCAGGAGCTGATGCTCTCGGCTACAGGCAATTTCTCGCCGCTCGCCTTCAGCAGCCGACCGGGCATGAACCCCGACAAATCAAATATGAGGGCGGCGGCATGAGCGATATCGAATAAATGCCGCCACGGGGACGGGGAGAGGCTGCCAAACTTCAGG
>JBDLJW010000293.1:0-1794 GCA_039714135.1 Verrucomicrobiota bacterium | reverse complement strand
ATCTTCACTTGTCGTTGTGTTTTCGTGGACAACCTGCGCCAAAACCAATAATAGTTTTCGCCAAATCAACCATAAGGGGGAAAGTATGATTCGACGCTATATGCTGCTGGCTTTGTTGGCCGGACTAATGTTTGGATGTCAAACCCCAATACAAGAAAGGAAAACTGTTATGATCTTGATGAAAACGTCCAAAGGGGACATTAAAATCGAACTCGACAAGGAAAAGGCGCCGAAGACCGTCGCCAACTTCATGGCCTATGTTGAATCCGGCCACTACACCGGAACCATCTTCCATCGCGTCATCGATGGATTCATGATTCAAGGCGGTGGTTTTGATGAAGACATGAGCCAGAAGCCCGCGCCGAGCACCGTTGAAAACGAAGCCGCAAACGGTCTGAAGAATGTGGTTGGCAGCATTGCCATGGCGCGTACATCCGATCCGCACAGTGCCGGCGCGCAGTTCTTTATCAACGTCAACGACAATGCCTTTTTGAACTATCCCGGACAGGATGGTTGGGGCTACTGTGTCTTTGGCCAGGTGGTCGACGGCATGGATGTGGCCAATGCCATTAAAGGGGTTCCAACTGGAGCCCAGGATGTGCCGAAAGAGACGATCACCATCAACGAAGTAGTCGTACTCGAAGACTAGTTTCCTGTCTCTTGAAAAACGCTAATGCCGGAACTTCCAATGGCTGGAGGTTTCCGGCATTCTTTTTGGCATGAATGGGGAGCGAGACAAGCAGATCGAGGCCATCCAGTCTTCCGGCTATAAGGCGGCTGTTGTCGTGACCGGCGGCGGGAGTGGAGCCGTGCACGCCTTGCTTTCGCATCCCGGGGCATCGCGCTTTGTACTCGATATTCAGATTCCCTACAGTGCCGAAGCCCTTGCGGCCTATCTCGGCGGAACGGTTGTCCGCGCCTGCTCCGAAGAAACCGTCCGCTTGCTCGCACAGGTCGCCCTCGCTCGCGCATCCCGTTTCACGCATCCCGCTTCGGAGGCCATCGGCATTGCCTGTACTTCCGCCCTGCAAACCAATCGGGAACGGAAGGGGAGCGATCGGGCCTATATCTGCATTAAGTCCACGGAAAAAGAGGTGTTGCACAAGCTGGAGCTTGAGCCGGGAAGCCGGGGGCGGCAGGACGCGGTTGTGAGCGATATGCTACTTGGGCTGACAGCCGGTTTTATCGGAGTGGGGGGATGATGCGGGATGCATTGGACCAACTTGTTTCCGGAAAAATCCCGTATCTTTTGGTCGGGGAAAATTTGTCGTCCCATTCCGTGTTGTTGCCCGGCTCGTTCAATCCACTGCATGCAGGGCACAAGGGATTGCTCAAGGCGGCGGAGCAGATCACGGAACGCGATGGTTATTTGGAGTTGTCCATTGCGAACGTCGACAAGTCCCCGCTTGATGCGGAAGAGGTCGAGCGCCGCTTGGCTGTTTTAGAGGGACAATATTCCGTCATACTCACCTGCGCTCCGACCTTTGTCGAAAAGGCGGAGTTGTTTCCCGGGGCATGGTTTGCCCTTGGCTACGATACGGCCATCCGCCTGCTCAGCCCAAAATATCATGACGATGTTCCGGCCATGCTCGCGCGTTTTATGGCATTGAAAACCCGCTTCATTGTTGCGGGGCGCCTCCATGCCGGAGAATTCCAGGGCGTGGAAGGTTTGGAGATACCTGTTGGTTTTGAGGAGCTTTTCATCCCCATTCCTGAAAGCGTTTTCCGCGAAGACATCAGCTCCACCGAGCTGCGTTTGCGGGCGATTGGCTCATAGAGCCAACGCTACACCGG
>JBDLJW010000292.1:0-1795 GCA_039714135.1 Verrucomicrobiota bacterium | reverse complement strand
GGACTCTCCATGGCTGTATCAGGCGCAGGTGGAGGTTGTCGACAAAAAGGGCAAGGTGCTGGATGTTGTTCAAAAACAGTTCGGCATGCGATCGTTCCGCATGGACGAGGGGGCATCGGAAATCAGAGGACAGAGGTCGGAAGCCAGCACCAATTCCGGCAACCAATCATCAATCGGAAATCATCAATCATCAATGCTAAAGGGGCGCTTCTATTTCAACGAGCGGGAAATCCGTCTGCGTGGTGCCAATACGATGGGGCACATGCAGCAGTGTGTGATGAAGAAGGACTGGGATCAGCTACGCGACGACATCCTGCTGGCAAAGATCTGCAACATGAATTTTTACCGCTTGACCCAGCGACCCGTGCAGCCGGAGATCTATGAATACTGCGATCGGCTGGGCATGATGACCCAAACCGATCTGCCGCTTTTTGCGATGCTTCGGCGCAATCAGTTTGTCGAAGCAATCCGGCAGACCGAGGAAATGGAACGGCTGGTTCGGAACCACCCCTGCAATATCATGGTGTCCTACATTAACGAGCCGTTCCCGAATGCTGGTCACGGAAAAGCGCACCGGCATCTGGAGCGCCATGAGCTGGAGGCCTTCTTTGCCTCCGCTGACAAGGTGGTGCAATTGGCCAATCCCGATCGGGTGATCAAGGCGGTGGACGGCGACTATGATCCGCCTGCGCCCGGTCTGCCGGACAACCACTGCTACAACGGCTGGTACAACGGTCACGGACTGGATCTCGGCAAGCTCCATAAGGGCTTCTGGCAGAAGGTTAAGCCAGGCTGGAATTACGGTTGCGGCGAGTTTGGTTCCGAAGGGTTGGAGTCGGTCGATCTGATGCGGAAGTATTATCCGAAGGAGTGGCTGCCCTCCACTGCCGAAGAAGAAAAGAGATGGTCGCCGAAATCAATCATCAAGGCCCAGGGCGGAAACTTTCACTATGTCTGGCATGACACGGAAAAAACGCTGGAGGATTGGGTGGATTCCAGCCAGGCGCACCAGCGTTGGGTCACGCAGTTGATGACTGAGGCGTTCCGCCGCGACAACCGGATGAACACCTTTGCTATCCATCTGTTTATCGACGCCTTTCCAGCTGGCTGGATGAAGACGATTATGGATTGTGAGCGCCAGCCCAAACCCGCCTTTTTTGCCTATCGCGATGCGTTGACCCCGCTGATGGCGAATCTGCGAACCGATCGCTTTAAATACTTCGGAGGCGAAGAGGTGTCGGTTGAGGCGTGGCTCTGCAACGATCTCCCCGAAACGCCGAAGGGATGCTCTTTGTGCTATCAGCTTGAACAGGGCGGCAAGGTGCTCTTTTCCGGAAAGCAGAAGGCCTCTATTCCGGTCTGTTCCAGCGCGTTTCAGGGGAGCATTCGATTCGCGGTTCCCGAAGTGGAAACGCGCACTCCGGCAACGCTCCGTTTGGGGCTGCTCGACAAGGACGGCAAGGTGCTCCACGACAATTCCATCGAGATAGAAATTTTCCCGAAGGTTGAGTCAGCAGGGGACTCTTCGGTGGTTGTGGTTGGATCAAAAGACGGCAAGGCCGCTTGCTTGGCCAAAGAGCTGGGTCTGAAAACTTCCTCGCTCTCGGCCCCGCACTCTACGCTTTTCCTGATTGATGATGTCATGCTGTATAAAAAACAGCGGAAGGAGATCGACGCGGCCGTCAAGAACGGTGCCGTGGCCATCTTTGTCGAACTGCCCGAAGGCAAGTGCAAGATTGCCGACAGCGATGTCGAGATTGAAAAATGCGGAATGCGCCCAGTTCATTTTGTTTCC
>JBDLJW010000291.1:0-1799 GCA_039714135.1 Verrucomicrobiota bacterium | reverse complement strand
TCCAGCCACCTGTTTGTCTTCTGCAACCGGCTGCGCGACAAGATCAAGATTCTCTACTGGCACAACAACGGCTTCTGGCTCTTCTACCGCAGGTTGGAACGCCAGCGTTTCTGGTGGCCGGGCACCGGCGAAGCGGGTGCAATCGAGATCAGCAACCGCGAGTTGGACTGGCTGCTGGAAGGGCTGGACATCACCCGGGTCCAGGCGCATAAAATGGCTTGTTTTTCCTTGATTTAACACACTTTTTTGCTGCCTGGATGCAGGCTTTTTGGTATAATTCATCGCATGGATTCAGCGGCACTTTCCCTTCCCAACGACCCGGAAAAGCTCAAAGCTGAAGTGGTTCAATTACGGGAAAGCGTCGAGGAGAAAAAGCAACGTATCGAGCAGTTGCTCGACTACATTCTGCTCATGCGCAATCGCCGCTTCGGCTCCAGCAGCGAACAGTTCAACAAGGACCAGTCCAACCTGTTCGACGAAGCCGAGCTGGAAGCACTGCTGGAGGAGATCGAGATCCCTGCAGCGGATGAAGCCTTAGCGCCGGTAGAAGCACAGAAAGCGCGTGAAAAAAAGAGACCTGTCCGCCGCCCACTGCCCGAGCATTACAACCGCATCGAGAAGATCATCGATCTCCCTGATGCAGAGAAGGCCGCCATGGGCGACGACTGGACCTTCATCGGCTATGACACCTCGGAACAGCTGGCCGTCATTCCCCGCCAGTATTACGTCATCGCCTACAAGCGCGCCAAGTACGTGCCGAAGAACGACGATGTTGCCGGCGCAGAGCAAGGCGTGATCATCGCACCCCGTGCGGACCAGATCATCCCCAAATCCATCGCCCACAGCTCGGTCATTGCCGATGTGGTGACCCGCAAATTTGTCGATGGCCTGCCGTTCTACCGCCAGGAGAAGATCTATGCCAGAGAGGGTGTCGATCTGAGCCGTCAGACCATGAGCGGCTGGGTGATGCAATTGGAAGAGAAGCTCTCGCCCCTGATGGCGGCCATGAAACGCCAGCTTTATGAAGGCAAAGTCCTGCATATCGATGAAACGCGCCTGCAGGTACTCAATGAACCGGGCCGGGATAATAAACAACTCTCCTACATCTGGGTCTATGTCGGCGGTCCGCCGGACAAACCGGTGGTCTGGCACCAGTATGCAGACAGCCGGGGTGGTCATGTACCCGTGGAGTTCCTGTACCCGGAGAAGGAAACAGGCGAAGTGGACCCGGACTGGTCGCTCTCCCTGATGACCGATGGCTACAGCGGCTACAATGCCTTGCGCGAGATGCCCGGCATCGAGAGGCATGCGGCCTGTATGGCGCACGCCAGGAGAAAGTTCGTCGAAGCCGCGCAGGGGCGGAAAAACCAGGCGGCTGCACACCAGATGGTAGCTCTGATCGGCAAGCTGTATCTGATCGAGCGCAGCGTCAAGGATATGACACCTGAAGAACGCCAGGCGATCCGGCAGGAGCAGGCCAAACCCATTCTGGAGAAAATCAAGAGCTGGCTGGACAGCAAGGCTAGCAAGGTGCTGCCAAAGAGCCTGCTGGGAAAAGCCGTCCACTATACCCTGGGGCTGTGGCCGCAGCTGACCGTCTATCTCGAGGATGGCAACATCCCGATCGACAACAACCGGGCGGAGAATGCGATCCGCCCGTTCGTGATCGGACGCAAGAATTTTTTATTCTCCGGTAGTCCCCGTGGTGCGCATGCCAGCACTACCCTCTACTCGCTGGTGGAGACTGCCAAGGCAAATGACCTGGAGCCCTGGGCCTACCTGAACTACCTGTTCGAGAG
>JBDLJW010000290.1:0-1803 GCA_039714135.1 Verrucomicrobiota bacterium | reverse complement strand
ATCCGGAGGAATGGACAGACCTTCCCTGATGCCGGCTGCAGCGCGATGATCCTGCGGGAGAAGGTTCCAAACACGGTTCCTGCTTATATCATATACTATATATTTATGCCGGTTTTTGCCCTCAAACCGGATGTTTTATATAGTATGTGATATAAAAAAATGGAGGGCCGCAGAGCTTGCGACCCTCCATTCAAGAGGTTGCCGGGGTTTAAACCCGTTCTAGAAATCAATCGATAATCCGGCGTAGATCCGTGCCTCGGTCGGGATTTCCGTTCCGTCATACTCGGCATTGTCGCCGAGGGAATAGGCCCCGCCTATATCGAATCTGCATGCCCAGAAGTTCAGGCCGACGCCCGCCGTCGCCACCCAATCCTGCCAGTCGGCCGCGAGGTTCTTGTAGGCCCCAAGGCGGAGCGCCAGCAACCAGACATCAAGCTCGGTGCCGACGGAAAAGCGCTGGATATCATAACCGTTCAGCAGCGTTCCGGTTTCTAGCAGGTCGAGGCTGGTTTCCAGACAGAGGCGCTTGGATGGAATGAACGCCGCACCCACGGTTACCTGCGGGTCGATTTTTACATCGGGCACGACAATAGCTTCCGGCGTTCCGTTTATGATCACGGTATCGGTGTAGCCATCGAAGGTCGGGCGGTTCAGGTTGTGGCCAACCAATGCGAACTGAAAGTTTTTGATGCGGTAGAGCGCGCCGAGATCGATGCCGAAGGTGAGCGTATCCGACTCCGTGTCGGTGACGCTTTTCACGGCATTGTCCAGATTGTCTTCGTCAAACACCCAGATCTTGGTTCCCAGTACCCGACCAAACATGGCTTTGGCGGTAATGCCCAGCGAAAGATTTTCGTTGATCGCCCTGCCATAGCTGAGCGGCACCTCGGCCATGGCAAAACCTCGCCCAACAACCGCAGTTTGGTTGTCGGCGAGCGCTCCTCCTGAAGCATTTACAACATCGACCAGCAGGTCAGTGGCTCCTGCTAAATCTTCCGGTTCGATGGTCCCGTCTGCCAATAATTGCCCTAATTGATAGTCGAGATAATCCACGCTGGCTTGGGAAAGCCCCGCATCCGTAAGACTATCTTGCTGTGTAGAGGAAAGGTTTTCTGCGGTATAACCACCCAGTCCTATATAGTCGCCATCGCCTCCGGCAGTTCCGGAAATACTGGCATCAACATCCGCTACGGCCAAGCCCAGGTTGCTTGTATCAAGGTTGTTCACCCAGACTGCGGCTTCACCAAACATTCGGGCACCAATGGCAAAATGCCCGATACGCATAGAAGTCCCTGCGGTGGCATCCATGTAAAAGCCGTTGCCGGGAGAGGCAATTCCCTCTAGCGCTGCCGCCATGGCCACTAGGTCGCGGACTTCCGCAGAGGAGCTGACATTTTCGATATTTGCAAAATCCACATCCGTCAGGATGTCCAAATAGCGTCCCATGTCTTCCGTCATGGTGTATCCGGCGCCAAATCCGATCACGTTCCATCCAAAGACCCGTCCGGTCAGTCCGTTGTTGTCGAGCAGGTAGAAGCCATTTTCCTCTTGGGGCTCGGGTTCGACCATATCGCTGGTGAGTTCGGTTCCGTTCGTGGAAATGGTGCTGTCGGCCCCGACGGTTTCTGCCACGTTGTTTGTGGGCGTTGTCTCGGCGGCGATCGGTTCCGCTTCAACTTCGGCGGCCTCGTTCGTGGCGGCAGTGCTTTCCGCCATCAAGGTCACGAGCTCCTGCATTCCCTCCGGCACATTGTTTGTGGATGCGGCGCTGTCGTCTTCATTGGTTGCCGCGACTTCTTCCAC
>JBDLJW010000289.1:0-1812 GCA_039714135.1 Verrucomicrobiota bacterium | reverse complement strand
AAACCGTAAAAAAGTATCCATATTCCTGTTTACAATCCGTACGGGAATAGTACTGTATTCACATTCGTTGGGAAAACCATTCAATAAATAAGGAGGAAAAAATGGAAAACGTAGAACAGGATATATTCGATTTCGAGATGGTGAAGGTTGGACAGGAGGTGCCCGATTTCAAAATGGCGGCATTCCAAAACGATGAGATCAAGGACATCAATCTTTCGGACTACAAGGGCAAGTGGGTTGTGCTGATGTTCTACCCGGCCGACTTTACTTTTGTATGCCCGACCGAGCTGGAAGACATGGCTGCCCTGTATCCGAAGTTTCAGGAAAACGGTGCCGAAGTTATCAGCATCAGCACCGATACCGCCTTTGTTCACAAAGCGTGGCACGATGCTTCCGAAGCCATCGGCAAGGTGGATTACCCAATGGGTGCCGATCCGACAGGTGCTGTTAGCCAGCTGTTCGATGTCTACATCGATGAAGAGGGTTTGGCTCTGCGCGGAACATTCATTATCGACCCCGATGGTGTTCTGAAGACCTCGGAAATCCACGACCTCGGCATTGGCCGTAGCGCTGCGGAAGCCCTTCGCAAGCTTGAGGCCGCAAAATTTGTACACGAGCACGGCGACCAGGTTTGCCCCGCAAACTGGGCTCCGGGTGGCGACACCCTGACTCCCGGTCTCGATCTCGTAGGAAAAATCTAACTTCCCCTGGTTAGTTAACACCCCACCCCCAGGAGGGCGCCCCGCAACGGGGCGTCCTCCTTTTTTGTTTCCCCATTCCGTGAAACCCATTAAATTGCCGTTGGTTTTGGAGATGGCGCATGCGCTTTTTAATTGCGATGACAATTCTATCCCTAGCGATGATCATGTTTTCCGGTTGCTCAAGGAAGCCGGAAAGTATGGGGCTCGCGTATTCCGGCGAAACGCGGGCCGAAAATGTCCGGTTGCTTTTTGACGAAACCTGGATCGATGCCGATGGCAAGCGCCATGTGGCGCAGGAAATCTTCGAGTCGGTATTTGAAATGATCGTCGAGGCGGAGCAATTCATCCTGCTCGACTTTTTTCTCGTCAACGATTTCATGTTCAAGCCCGGCGTTGGCATGTGTCCCCTTAGTCAAGAGCTGACCGATAGGTTGCTGGCCAAACGCGCGGCAAATCCCGAGGTTGAAATTGTTTTCATAACTGATCCGGTCAATACGGTTTACGGTTCCATTGAATCGCCGCACTTCACGGCGCTGGAGGCCGCCGGGGTGCAGGTGGTCTGGACAGATCTAAACCGGTTGCGCGACAGCAACCCGGTTATTTCCAAACCCTGGAGGTTGCTGGTAAAACCGTGGGGCGTCGGGTCGGGCAATGCGCTCGACAATCCCATGGGTGAGGGGCGCATTTCGATGCGTAGCCTCCTGAAGCTGCTCAACTTCAAGGCCAACCACCGCAAGGTGGTGATTACTGAAAAGTCGTTGCTCGTTACGAGTGCCAATCCGCACAGCGCCAGCAGTGCGCATTGGAACGTGGCCTTGCGGGTCGATGGGGCGGGAATGGCCATGGCCTGCGAGTCGGAATCGGCCATTTTGCAGATGTCGGGTGCGGAAAAGGTAGGGCTCGACCGCCGGGCGAGCCGCAATCCAGGGAAGGAAGGCGGACGGCTCGGCGATCCGTCCCTGCCGCGGTTGGCTCTGTTGACCGAACGCAAAATCAAGGACAAGGTGCTTGATCTGTTGGAGTCCGCCGAACCGGGCGCACGGATCGATCTCTCGATGTTCTATTTCTCCGACAGGAATGTTCTGAAAGCCTTCATTAAGGCAAAAAAACG
>JBDLJW010000288.1:0-1822 GCA_039714135.1 Verrucomicrobiota bacterium | reverse complement strand
AAACATACTCGAACAAATCCAAGACCATCCCCTGATCTTTGACGGCGCAATGGGCACAGTCATTTATTCCAAGGGCATATTCATCAACACCTGCTACGAGCACCTGTGCATTACCAACCCGGGGCTGATCGGCGGTATCCATCAGGAATATGCCGACGCGGGGGCGGATGTGATCGAAACCAACTCGTTCGGCGCCAACCGCCTCAAGCTTCAGGGCCACGGGCTGGCCGACCAGCTTGGCGCGATCAATCGCGCCGCCGTACGGCTGGCACGCGAAGCCGCGGGCGACACAGCTCTTGTTGCGGGCTCCGTCGGCCCCATTCTAAAATCAAGACAGGTCTTCCTTGATACACAGGCCGATGAGCTGGCGGATATCTTTCGCGAACAGATGGCGGTACTGGCCGACGAAGGCATTGACTTTTTCATGCTCGAAACCTTCACGCATATCAAGGAGGCGCAGCTCGCCGCCAAGGTGGCAAAGGAGCTTGGTCTTCCCGTCTTTGTTTCCATGACCGTCGGAGTGGAGGGCGAAACCCAGAAGGGACGTTCGGTTGAACAGCTTATCCAGACTCTGGAAAATGATGGCAATGTCGATGGCATCGGCCTCAACTGCGGGGTCGGCCCGGCCGCGGCCTACAGCAACGCCGAGCGCGCCCTGCCCCACACCACCAAACCCTTCGTCGTGATGGCCAACGCCGGCCTGCCGCAGGAGGTGGACGGACGCATGATCTATATGGCCTCGCCGGAATATTTCACCGAATATGCCAAACGCATGATCGAGCTAGGCGTGCGCGGCATCGGCGGTTGTTGCGGCACCACCCCGGCCGATATTTCCGAAATGGCCAAAAGCATAAAGTCGATGACCGGCGTAAAGCAGCATGTCGCCATCGCCAGCCATACCGATCAGGAGACGCCCAAGGTGGACGTGGTTCCAATGGCTGAAAAATGCGCCTTTGCCGCCAAGCTTGCGCGCGGCGAAAAAGTGACCAGTATCGAGATCACCCCGCCGCGCTCCATCGATCTCCAACCGATGCTCGACAAGTGCCAAACCTGCAAGGATGCGGGCATTGACGCGATCAACATTCCCGACGGTCCGCGCGCCAGCGCGCGCATCTCGCCGATGGTTGCCGCCTTGGCGATCGAACGCGAGATCGACATTGAAACCGTGCTTCACTATTGCTGCCGCGACCGCAACCTGATCGGTATGCAGTCCGATCTGCTCGGCGGCTATGCCGGCGGCCTGCGCAACTATCTCATCATTACCGGCGACCCGCCCAAGCTCGGCGACTACCCCGACTCCACCCCCGTTTTTGATGTCGACGCCGTCGGTCTGACACAAGTGGTGACCAACCTCAACCACGGCATGGATGTGGGTGGAAATGTGATCGACCCGCCGACCGGCATCCTGATCGGCGTGGGCGCCAACCCTTGCGCCGTCGAGCCGGAGCGCGAGCTACAGCACTACCAGAACAAGATCAACGCCGGCGCGGAATATGCCATCACCCAGCCCATCTTCGATCCCGAAGCCCTGTTTCGCTTCCTCGACGCGGCGGAGGCCAAGGGCGGTAGCATTCCGGTAGTCGCGGGTGTATGGCCGCTCGTCTCGTTCCGCAACGCCGAGTTCCTTGCCAACGAGGTGCCCGGCGTCGAAATCCCTGAGAAAATCCTAGAACGGATGAGTCATGCCAAAACCAAGGAAGACGGCCGAAAGCTCGGCATCGAGATTGCCCGCGAGATCCGCGACGCCATCGCCGACCGCGTCGCCGGCTACCAAGTCAGCGCCCCATTCGGCATCGTGGATTTGGCGCTGCAGGTACTGGAA
>JBDLJW010000287.1:0-1828 GCA_039714135.1 Verrucomicrobiota bacterium | reverse complement strand
TATTCCTAAACCAATGCCGTGAAAACAGCTGGCCTTGGTTTGGTGCAAATTGCGGGCCGGAGGAAATATTATGAATACGACTCTTCATCCGATCAAAGATCCCTCCTTATTGAATGCGCTTACCGCATTGAGCCGTTCGATCAACATTATCTCTACTTATGGCAGCAAACACCGCGCATTCGAACAGACAAGCGAAGCAACCTTCGTTGCCATGCAATCGCTATTCGTCGACCGCAAAAAGATTTGCATAGGCGCATTCAAGGGCACGCTGATGATCGATGAAAGCCCTGTTCTCGTCGCCGGAACCCTCTTAAAAACGCTGGAGCGGCGGCTTGATGATCTGGGCATCACCGGATTGCGTATCAGCCACGGCACATCAAAAGCCGAACTGACCGAACTGGCCAGGCTGCTGGCAAATAAGAATGGTCCCGATTTCAAGGGCGAGATAACCAAAGCCGGGCTGGAGCATATTGCTTCCGAAGAGGTCCAGTTTTTGCCCGTGCACGAAGGACAAACCGTCGCCAACGAGAAAACCAATGACTACAACGGCATCGTTGTGATTAACGACGATGCCGCCGGAGCAGGAAACGGCGGCGACGGCTCCAGCAATGCCAATGTGCATGTGGAGCAGATCGTAGCGTTTCTGCAAGGCAATCTGGATATTGAGGATGGCGAGGTTGCCGAAGAACTAATGGAACTGGCATCGGATCCGGCCAAGCTCGGACAAATGATCCTGGAGTCCGTCGCCATTCGACAGACCGCCAGCGCGCTCGCGGGAGAATCTCTCAGCGATGTAATCCTCGGTTGCCTGCGTCGCACCTATAACGGACTGCGGAAGCAACCTACCTTCCACACCACGGAAGGCGTTATCGACCTCAAAAAATCCTTGTTACTACTCGAAGACAACCTGCTCAAAAAGATTGGAGACATTACCGGCGACGCCAACCTCGAACTCGACCGCCAGATTGTGCAGACCATCCGCGAGATGAATGAAGATCTCGACTTTGAGATCGCCGCAAATCAATACATCGCGTGCAACGACGGACTGGAAAAAAACAGGAAGAAACTGCAAGACTACGTATGTGCCAAGGGAATGGATGTTGCAGAGGAACTCATTTCGCACACCGCTTTTCCTCCCCGCGCCTGGCACCGTATTGTCGTGAACCATCAACCGCTTGCCGGTGGAGGGCCCCTGCCCCCCGCCGGAGACGGGTTCAACGCCCTCGCCATGGTATTGGCCAAAATCGAACACCTAATGGCCTCGAATCAAATCGATGGTAATCTGGGATCCGACCTGCTCGAACAGGCTAAAAACAGGGTTGACGATACGGCCGAGTCCGCCAATGAAAAGCTTGAGTCACTATCCCAGAAGCTCAGCGGATCGGAAGCCGGAACCATCGGCGGCCACACCAAGGGCATGAGCCTAAACGAACTCCTTTCCAGCATCGCCGAACTTGCGCAAGAGCTCTTCCAGCCCCTAACGGCCATCACCACATCGCACGAAATGATCCTTGGTGGATATGCCGGAGAGATAAGCAACGAACAGCGCTCCATGATCGATCTGGCCCACAACAGCGGCGAGCACCTCACCTATCTCTTGAAAAAACTGATCGAAATTGTCGGATGCCCAAGCAACACAGGGATTGATGAACGATTCCATGTAACGAGCGAAGAGGTCTTGCTGATGAACAAGAACCTAAAATAGGTTTGCGCAACTGAGTACAGCCGTCGCTGCGAGACGGCTTAACCTTGCGCCATTAGGAACCGATCTTCTGCCCAAGGTTAAGCCTTTCTGATTATATCATATTCTATATAAAACAACCGTTTT
>JBDLJW010000286.1:0-1833 GCA_039714135.1 Verrucomicrobiota bacterium | reverse complement strand
CGACCAAAAGTCGATGGACCAGTGGTTCTTCAAGATTACCGAATATGCCCAGCGCCTGCTCGACGATCTCGACACGCTCGACGGCTGGCCGACCCGCGTGAAAACCATGCAGAAAAACTGGATCGGCCGCTCCGAAGGCGCCGAAATTGATTTTCCGATCGTCCCGCGCGAGGACGGGGCAGGGGACAACATTGAAAACATTGCCTGCTACACCACCCGCGTTGACACCATCTACGGCTGCACCTACATGGCGCTCGCTCCCGAGCATCCCGAGCTGAAAAACCTCGTCAAGGGCCTGCCGCAGGAAGCCGAAGTCCTTGAATTCATCAAAACCAGCTCCAAGCTCACCAACCTCGACCGCGAAGCCGACGAAGTTGAAAAGGAAGGCCGCTTCACCGGTCGCTACCTGATCAACCCATATAATGGCGAAAAGATCGAGCTGTGGGTCGGCAACTATGTCCTCATGTACGGCACCGGCGCGGTCATGGCCGTTCCCGCGCACGACCACCGCGACTTTGCCTTCGCAAAGAAATATGATCTGCCCATCAAACTTTCCATCCAGAATCCGGACAACTCGCTCGTGCTCGGCGAAATGGAAGACGCCTTCACCGAAGACGGCACCTGTGTTGATTCCGGCCCGTTCTCCGGCGTAAACAACCGCGAAGCCATCAAGCAGATGACCGTCCACGCCGAGGAAAAAGGCTTTGGGCAAGGAAAGATTAACTTTCGCCTGCGCGACTGGCTCATCTCCCGCCAGCGCTACTGGGGCGCACCCATCCCGATGGTCTATTGCGAATCCTGCGGCGTCGTTCCCGAAAAGGAGGAAAACCTCCCGATCCTTCTGCCGACCGACGTTGAATTCAAAGCCGAAGGCGAATCGCCGCTCAAATCCAGCGAAGCCTTCATGAACTGCGAATGTCCAAACTGCGGAAAACCCGCCTCCCGCGAGTCCGACACCATGGATACCTTCGTCGATTCCTCCTGGTATTTCCTGCGCTATCTCAGCGCCCAGGATTCCTCGCAGGCCGTTGACTCCGCCATTTCCAACAAATGGATGCCGGTCGATCAATATATCGGCGGCATCGAGCACGCCATCCTTCACCTGCTCTACGCCCGCTTCTTCACCAAGGCCATCAAGGATCTCGGCCTCATCGACTTCGACGAGCCGTTCAAGCACCTCTTCACGCAGGGTATGATCTGCAAAAAAAGCCCCGACGGCCAGCTGCACAAAATGTCCAAATCCAAGGGCAACGTCGTCAGTCCCGAAGAGCTGCTCGAAAAATATGGAGCCGACACCGTCCGCCTCTACACGCTCTTTATCGGCCCGCCCGAAAAAGAAGCCGAGTGGCAGGACACCGGCGTCGAAGGTGCCTCCCGCTTCCTCAAGCGCATCTGGCGCCGCGTCTCCGAAAATCACGCGTTGCTCGAATCCGTCGGCGATAAGAAGCCCGTTCTTGACGGGATGGGGGATGCCGAGCGCGACCTCTACCGCAAGACCAACGAAACGATCCAGCAAATCACCCGCGGTCTCGATGGTGCCTTTACCTTCAACACCGCCATTGCCGCCATCATGGAACTGATGAACGCTGTCGACCACCTCAAGATTTCGGACGAAAGCTCCGACTCCGCCAAGGCGGTCTTCCGCGACGCTATCCAGAACGTCGTTCTGCTCATCTCACCCTTCGCGCCGCACATCGCCGAAGAGCTGTGGGTTGAGTTGGGCCACGACGCCGGCGTCATGAACGCCGACTGGCCGGTGGTTAACGAAGAAGCCCTCAAGCGCGACGAAATCGAAATGGTCGTCCAGGTCAACGGCAAGGTCCGCGACAAAAT
>JBDLJW010000285.1:0-1835 GCA_039714135.1 Verrucomicrobiota bacterium | reverse complement strand
CGGGTGGACGCCTCGATCGAAGAGCGGATTTCCTGACCTTCCTTGTTTTTTGCAATGTAGCTGAACATTCCCATATCAAGTTCCTTTTTTAGACAGGATCACAGGATCATCGGGATTATTTTTCATAATTAATTGACCCATAATCATGTCCATCTTGTTATCCGGTCAAAATTCCATTCACTTTAATCCATTTGGCAGACGCTGATGGCTTCGCCGATGGTGGTTTCGCCCTGCCGCACACGCCTGAACCCATTTTCTGCCAAGGTTTCCATGCCGCCGGAAATGGCCTGATTCCGCAGAGACAGATCATCGGCCTCATTATGTACAAGTTCGCGAATCTGCGGCGTGACCGGTAAAAATTCAAAAATGGCGCGCCGGCCTTTAAGACCAACATTGCGGCACTGGTTGCAGCCTTCTCCATGGTAGTAGGTCCAACTATCCGCATCCGGAAAAATGGGACGCACCCATTCCATCTCGCCATCGTCGGGTTGATACTCGGTCTTGCAGTTGGGACAAATCCGCCGTACCAAACGCTGGGCAATCACCAGCCGCATCGTGGCCGCTGTCAGATAGGGCTGAATGCCGATGTCGCGCAATCGGCTGAAGGACGAGGGGGCATCGTTCGTGTGCAGGGTACTGAGCACGATATGACCGGTAAGCGAGGCACGCATGGCGATCTCGGCGGTCTCCGCATCGCGGATCTCCCCGATCATTACCGCATCCGGGTCCTGACGAAGGATATGGCGAAGGCACTGCGCAAAATCCAACCCAATCTTGGGGCGCACCGGCATCTGGTTGACGCCGTCAATCAGGTATTCCACCGGATCCTCCACCGTCTGCACATTCTTGGTGGGGCTCTTCAAAAGGTTCAACGCACTGTAGAGCGTAGTGGTCTTACCGCTGCCGGTCGGGCCGGTCAAAAGAATCACCCCGTTTGGCATGGCCAGGATTTTCTTAAAGTTCTGGAGGTTATCGCCCTCGAAACCGATATCCTCAAGATCGAGCACAAGGCTCTCCTTATCGAGAATACGCATAACCACTTTTTCACCAAACACCAGCGGCATGGAGGATACACGCACATCCACCACGCGACCCGTAAACTTAAACTTAAAGCGGCCATCCAGCGGCAGGCGCCGCTCGGCAATATCCATTTCGGACAAAATCTTGATGCGCGTAACAATGGCGGGATAGAGACTTTTTGGCGGCGGCGTTACCGGGCGCAGCACCCCATCCACGCGCAGGCGCACCGAACAACTGTTTTCACCGGGCTCAAAATGAATATCGGAGGCTCCATCGCGCACGGCCTCCATCAGGAGCAGGTTGACATAGCGTACCACCGGGGCATCGTTGGCGTGGACGAGCAACTGGTCGACATCGCCCATGTCGCCTTCGAGGCCGGCTTCCCCGGCTTCGATATCGATAATATCCTGGAGGCTGGATTCGACATAGGCCTCCTCCTTGTAGCATTTTTCGATAACGGTATTGATCCGCTCTTCCGTACTGACCGCCTTATGAATTTCCAAGCTGGTCAACGAGCGAACCGTGTCAACCGCATCCATATCCAATGGATTTTTCATCACAATCGTGATGGAAACCCCGTCCTCCTTCTTGAGCGGGAAGAGGCCAAAGCGGCGGGCCACCGACTCGGGAATCAGGTTGTATTCCTCGCGGTCGAGATGAAATTCCTCGTCCAGCTCGAGATAGGGAATATTGAGCAGTTCCGAAAAGGTCAGCGCAATGTCCTCCGATGAGGCCAGCTGTTCCTCGATCAGGATATCCGTCAAAACCCGACCGGTATCCTCCTGGACCTCCAGTGCCTTTTCCAGCTCCTTGGA
>JBDLJW010000284.1:0-1840 GCA_039714135.1 Verrucomicrobiota bacterium | reverse complement strand
GTGGTTTCCCACCTTCAAATTGCACCGACGGTTTGCAAACTGCTTGGCATCCCCATCCCCGAGACTATGAAGCAGCCGCCAATTGTCTAAAAATTAAGGACTGCTCAGAAGGAGTCTAATGATGCTGTACCCCATTCAGAACGATATTCGCAATAGACTTGATATTTCCGGAATATGGGATTTTCAGGCCGATCCCGATGAAATTGGCGCAGCGAACGGCTGGTTCAACGGGCTGCCCGAACCCCGCCCGATGGCCGTGCCCGGCAGTTGGAACGAGCAGTACGAAGATATCTACAACTACTTTGGTCTGAGCTGGTACCTCAAACGGGCGTATATCCCGAAGAGCTGGCAGGGCGATCGGGTGTTCATCCGGGTTGGGTCGGCCTGCTATTTTGGGACAGTGCTCGTCAACGGACAGGAGATCGGCTCCCATGAAGGCGGCCACCTGCCCTTTGCGTTCGACATTACTGACCATATCAAATGGTCGGCAGAAAATGTGATTGCCATCAGTGTGGAGAACGAGCTAAAACCCACGCGTGTGCCTTCCGGTAATATGGGCGTCGGCGGGGCCGGCTTTTTGAGCGGGTATCCGTCCACGACGTTCGATTTCTTCCCCTTCGCCGGGCTCCACCGTCCGGTGGTGTTGTATTCCGTACCGCAGACGCACATTGAAGATATCACCGTGGTCACCGGATTCGACGAAGATGGTGGTTGGGTGCAGGTCAAAACCCAAATCAACGAGACCACACCCAAAGGGAAACTGTTTCTCACGGGCGGCACACAAAAAATCGAATCTCAAATCGAGTTCGAAAAGGGTTTCGCTGAGGCTACCCTTAAAGTCCCAGCCCCCCAGTTGTGGTCCGATAAGAATCCCTTCCTCTACGATCTCACAGTCCTCACCGATAGCGACCGTTACTCCTTGAAAATCGGAATCCGCACTGTTGAAATCCAGGGTGGACAAATCTTGCTTAACGGTCAGCCGGTCCAGCTTAACGGTTACGGCCGCCACGAAGACTTTTATGCCAGCGGTAAGGGCCTGAACCTGCCCCTGATGGTCAAAGATTACCAGCTGATGCGTTGGACAGGGGCGAACAGCTACCGTACCTCACATTATCCCTACTCTGAAGAAGAGATGCTCCTGGCTGACCGAGAGGGTTTTCTGATCATCGACGAAACCCCAGCTGTCAGTCTGCAGTTCGATAACGAAGAAAATATGGCAGAACGCTATCGAATGTGCATCCAACAGATCGATGAGCTCATTGTCCGCGATAAGAACCATCCCAGCGTGGTTATGTGGAGTGTGGCCAACGAACCGAGGCCGGCCAATAAGCAAGTTGTACAAAAAGATGCCGATTTTCTACAAAAAAGTGCCGATTTTCTGCACGGCATGGTGGCGCACGCCCGCAAGCTTGATCCAACCCGGCCAATCACAATCGTCGGCGAAGAAGGCAGTCCGACTGAATGGTTCGATACCTGCGATGTGGTATGCATCAATCGCTATTTTGGCTGGTACACGCAGGGGGGCGAACTCGAAAAAGGCTTGGCCATGCTCGATCAGCAGCTCGATGCTTACTGGGAGTTGTGGGGCAAACCGATCATCGTGACAGAGTTCGGGACCGATACCATACCTGGTCTCCACGGACAACCTGCCGTGATGTGGAGCGAAGAATACCAGGTAGAGTACATTCGCGGGTATCTCGAAATTGCCGCCCATAAGGAATTTGTCGCTGGAATGCAAGTATGGAATTTTGCCGATTTTGCTGTGGTGCAGTCCACCACACGGGTAGGAGCGAAAAATATGAAAGGCGTTTTTACTCGTGCTCGAGAACCTAAGATGGCC
>JBDLJW010000283.1:0-1841 GCA_039714135.1 Verrucomicrobiota bacterium | reverse complement strand
CTGTTTGTCGACTATGCCGGACAAACCGCCGAGGTGGTGGATCGCTCTACCGGTGAAGTGCGTTGTGCACAGGTTTTCGTCGCTGTACTGGGGGCCTCCAGTTACACCTTTGCCGAGGCCACCTGGAGCCAACAGCTACCGGACTGGATCGGTTCACACGTACGCGCCTTCGAGTTCTTTGGCGGCGTCCCTGGGGTCATTGTCCCCGATAATCTGAAGAGCGGCGTTACCAAGGCACACCGTTACGAGCCGGATCTCAATCCAACCTATCTGGACTTGGCCAATCATTATGGAACAGCGGTTATGCCCGCCCGTGTTCGTCGCCCCAAGGATAAAGGTAAGGCGGAGTCCGGGGTGCAGTTGGTTGAGCGTTGGATATTGGCGGCGCTACGCAATCGCACCTTCTTTTCTCTGCGGGAGCTGAACCAGGCAATCAGCACGTTATTGGTACAGCTGAATGACCGTCCCTTCAAGAAACTGCCGGGGTGTCGCCGGGAGGCATTTGAGAGTCTGGATAAACCGGCATTGCAGGCATTGCCGTTACCTCCCTATGAGTTTGCCGAGTGGAAGAAGGCGCGGGTTCATATCGACTACCATGTCGAAGTCGACGGCCACTACTACTCGGTTCCCCATTCGTTGGTGAAGAAGCAACTGGATGTCCGCTTTAGCGCCACCACAGTGGAGTGCTTCCACAAGGATGAACGCGTTGCCAGCCACGTTCGCTCCGCCCTCAAGGGGCGTCACACCAGCGTGGCCGAACACATGCCTAAATCACACCGCGAATACGCCGAATGGACACCGCAACGGTTGATCCGCTGGGCGGAGAAGACCGGACCCGCCACCGCCGGGGTGATCCAACAGATCCTGCAACGAAGAAACTATCCACAGCAAGGCTTCCGTTCCTGTCTCGGCATTATGCGATTGACCCAGGGCTATGGCAATGAACGCCTGGAGGCGGCCTGTCGCCGGGCACTGACCCTCGGTGCGCTCAGCTACAAAAGCATCGAGTCGATCCTGAAAAAAGGCCTCGACCGCTTATCGCCGCCGCTACAGCAGGAACTCGATCTCTCTGTCGATCACGACAACATCCGCGGCGCCGACTATTACCACTGATCACCTACAGATACAGGAGAACCCATTATGTTGAATCATCCCACCCTGGACAAACTACAAGCCCTGCGTTTTACCGGCATGGTCAAGGCATTGGCCGAACAAGGGCAAATGGCCGATATCGACGCCCTTTCCTTCGAAGAGCGTCTCGGCCTGCTCATCGACCGGGAGATGACGGAAAGGGAGGACCGCCGCTTACAGACCCGGCTGCGCAAGGCCAGACTGAAACAGCATGCCGCTATCGAGGATATGGACTACCGATCCCCCCGTGGGCTGGACAAGGGCTTGATGCTGCAACTGAGCGCTTGCCAATGGGTCAAGGAGGGCCTCAATCTGATCATCAACGGCTCCACCGGTGTCGGTAAGACCTGGATCGCCTGTGCGCTGGCCCACAAGGCTTGTCGGGAGGGCTATAGCGCTCAATACCTGAGGCTGCCCCGATTGTTCGAAGAGCTCCATCTGGCCCATGCCGACGGTCGTTTCCCCAAATTGATGATGGCCTTCGCCAAGACCGATCTGCTGATCCTGGATGACTGGGGCTTATCCAAACTTGCCGCGGAGCAGAGAAGGGATCTGTTGGAACTACTCGATGACCGACATGGAACACGTTCCACCATTGTGACCAGCCAATTACCGGTCGATCATTGGCACGAAATCATTGGTGACCCCACCCTGGCAGATGCCATTTTGGATCGTCTTATCCACAACGCTTATCGCATCAATCTGAAGGG
>JBDLJW010000282.1:0-1846 GCA_039714135.1 Verrucomicrobiota bacterium | reverse complement strand
GTGTACGCCCGGCATGGGCGTGATCTAATGGGGTGAAAGTCCCCTGTATATGAATCCCGTTGCTATCAAATGATAGTAGCGAAAATACTAGCCGAAGGCAAGGGCGATCTCGCGAGGGGTGGTCTGAAGGAAGCCGGAGTGCAAAACTATGAGCCGACGAACAGAAATAGCATACAAGGCCCAGTCTCCGGGTAAGTCAGCACAACATGACGAATCCCGGGATTCAGGAGATAGGGTAAATGCTGCGGTTGTGTAGTGAAAGATCACGTTCTTATCCGGGGAGGCCTGCCCGACGTGCGGTTCAGTTAACGCTGGACAGCGTCCTTTGTGGCAACATGAAGGATGATGGGGCAGGAGTCAGCAGAGGTCATAGTAGTTCCCCCATGCGGAATGAAGGACCGAACCCAGAGAAGGGAAAAGGCCCGATAAGCTCGTCTACTGCTATGAACCCGACCGGGGAAGCAGAAGGACGGCGCGTTATCGACAAGCCCGATCCCAAACAAGACCTGTTGGAACGAATTGTTTCTCGACCGAACATGCTCAAAGCATGGGAACGGGTAAAGGCCAACAAGGGAACGCCGGGCATAGACAATATGCCTATTGACGACTTCCTGGCTTTTGCCCGTGAGCAGTGGGATGCAATCCGTGCTTCACTTCTGGCAGGTACGTATCAACCCTTACCGGTAAGACGGGTGGAAATACCAAAACCAACGGGCGGTAGTCGTCCGCTTGGTATTCCCACCGTGTTGGACCGGCTGATCCAACAAGCCATTGCGCAGGTGTTGTTCCCGATTTTCGACCCGTATTTTTCGGAATCAAGTTTTGGATTCCGGGGAGGACGTTCGGCCCATGGTGCCGTCCACCAAGTGCGCGACTATATCCGCAAGGGATATCGCGTGGCGGTGGACGCTGATCTGGCGAAATTCTTCGACACAGTGGACCATGATGTCCTGATGAACCGGGTTGGCAGGAGGATTCATGACAAAAGAGTTCTCCACTTGATCGGAACATATCTGCGGGCCGGGGTGGTAATCGAAGGTCGCCGTCAGGATACCCGCAAGGGTGTACCCCAAGGCGGCCCACTTTCACCGCTGTTGGCCAACATCCTCTTGGACGATCTGGATAAGGAACTGGAGAAGCGAGGGCACCGTTTTGCCCGTTATGCCGATGACTTTGTCATTCTTGTGAAAAGTATGCGGGCAGGAAATCGGGTAATGGCAAGTATTTGTCGTTATCTCGCCAACCATCTCAAACTCACGATTAACCAGGAAAAGAGCAAGGTCGCCTCTACCAACGAGATTACCTTTCTTGGATTCATCTTCAAGGGTGCGGGTATCCGCTGGTCTAACAAGGCGTTTGCCGAGTTCAAACGGCGTGTCAAGAAGTTGACCGGCAGAAGTTGGGGAGTCTCAATGGAGTACCGTTTTACTAAACTGGCGGAATACCTTCGTGGTTGGATGGGCTACTACGGGATATCGGAGTATTATCGGCCGATCCCGGAAATTGACCACTGGCTGAGGCGGCGAATGCGCATGTGCTATGTAAAGCAATGGCGCTGGTGTCGCACCAAGGTACGTGAACTGGTGAAACTCGGTACAAACCTGAGGCTTGCTATCTCCATTGGACTAAGCCGAAAAGGTCCATGGAGACTGTCCAAAACACTGGCAACCCAATCGGGGATGACCAACAAATGGTTTAAGGATCAAGGTTTATTATCTGTAAAAGATCTATGGGTGAACATCCATTACCCGGCTACGGCTCGGTAACTCTTGGGAACCGCCTAGTGCGGACCCGCTTGCTAGGTGGTGTGGGGAGGGGGAGGGAAAACCTCCCCCTTACCCGATTA
>JBDLJW010000281.1:0-1848 GCA_039714135.1 Verrucomicrobiota bacterium | reverse complement strand
CCATTATTCGTCGGAGCGGAAGGAGGCCTGACCTTTCCATGACCTAAAAAAACCGCCCCGGAGGCCGGAGCGGTTTTTCGTGTATTCGGAAGCTTTCGCCTACTTTTGGTAGAGCGGCCGCTGTGTGTAGGTGGTGTGCAATAGTTCGTGCGCCTTGTGGCCCAGTGGTTCGCCGAGGAATTCCTTGTAGACCCGGGTGATTTCCGGGTTGTGGTGCGAGCAGCGCAGAACGCTCTTTTCGTCGTCGGTGTAGATGCCGCGCGTACGTTGTGCGCGGATTTCGTCGGTCGCCCCGTGGGGCTGTCCGCCACCGCCGATGCAGCCGCCGCGGCAGGCCATTACTTCGATGAAGTGGTAGGGCAGTTCCTCGCCTTTGTCGCGCGCTTCGCGAACCTGGTCGATGACCGCCTGGCAGTTGCCCATCTGGTGGGCGACGGCGATGCGCACTTTGGTCCCTTTCACGTCGATCTCGGCCGACTTGACACCTTCCATGCCGCGGACGGCCTCGAACTCAACCTGTTCAAGGTCTTCCTTGGTGATGAGGTAGTATGCCGAGCGCAACGCCGCTTCCATCACACCGCCGGTCACGCCGAAGATCGTTCCTGCGCCGGTGTACTGGCCGAGAATGCTGTCGACTTCCGAGTCGGGCAGGCTGGCGAAGTCGATACCGGCCTGCTTGATCATGCGGGCGAGCTCGCGGGTGGTGATGGAATAGTCGATGTCCTGATAGCCCGAAGCGAACATTTCGTCGGAACGGGTGATCTCGTATTTCTTGGAGGTGCAGGGCATGACCGAAACCATGGTGATGGTGGAAGGATCGATTTCGGCCTTTTCCGCATAGTAGGTCTTCGACATTACGCCGAGCATTTCCTGCGGCGACTTGGCGGTAGAGAAATTGTCCACGAAGTCGGGGGCGAATTTTTCCATGTAGTCGGTCCACGACGGGCAGCAGCTGGTGATCAGCGGGAGCGGTCCGTTTTCGGTGAAGCGCTTTACGAACTCGGAACCTTCCTCGAGGATCGTGAGGTCGGCTGCCCAGTTGGTGTCGAACACGGCGTCGAAGCCGAGGCGGCGCAACGCGGTGTAGATCTTGCCGGTTACGAGTGCGCCGGGCTCCATGCCAAAGGCTTCGCCAAGGGCAACGCGAACCGCCGGGGCGATCTGCACAACGACGTGCTTCTCCTCTTTCTTGATTTCGTTCCAGACAGCCTTGGTGTCGTCTTTCTCGTAGATTGCTCCAACGGGGCAGTGCGCCGAGCACTGTCCGCACTTGATGCAGGGGCTCTCTTCGAGGTTGACGTCCGCGGCTGGGGCGAGGCGGGTGTCGTCGCCGCGGCCGATGAATTCAAGGGCGTGTACGTTTTGCATTTCCTGGCAGACCAGTACGCAGCGTCCGCATTTCACGCATTTTTCCGGATTGAGCACGATCGAGGGGGTGGATTCGTCGCGCGGGATTTCCGGAGTGCGCTTTTCGTATGGGATATCGCGGATGCCGAAGTCGGCGGAGAGATCCTGCAGCTCGCAGTTTCCGCTGCGACCACACTGGAGGCAGTCGTTCGGGTGTGTGGAAAGGATTAGTTCCAGCACCGTACGGCGAACCTCTACCACCTCGGGATCGTGGGTGAGCACCTTCATGCCCGGGCCGACGGCCGTGGCGCAGGCGCGCAACATTTTCGGGGAGCCTTCCACCTTGACCACGCAGATGCCGCAGGCGGCCCATGCGTCGAGGTCGGAGTGGTAGCACAGTTTCGGGATTTCAACTCCCACTTCCTTGGCTGCATCCAGGATGGTGGTTCCTGCCGGGACGCTTACGGGAATTCCGTTGATTTCGCATTCAATCATAGACAT
>JBDLJW010000280.1:0-1897 GCA_039714135.1 Verrucomicrobiota bacterium | reverse complement strand
TCATCGTGGAGATGAGTCTCGAGCATGTTCCTAGCTGCTGTACTCGAGGGCGGGTCCTTTTCCGCATTTACCGCGCGGAGCCTATCTCGTATTTCTTCCTCATCGAGACCTTGCCGCTGAAGATCGTCTTCTAACGCCTCTTGTGCCTGTGCCGTCTCAGCGAGGCCCTCCAAAGACCGAGCTACACTCGCCACCTCGTCTACACCCAACTGCGCCGCTGCCTCGAAGGACGCAACAACTTCCGGCGGTAACCCGTGTGTTGGGAGACCCAAGGGTGTATCTGAGCCATTCACCGGAACATAGTGAATTCGAGGCAGATTTCCCGGACCAACGAGACTCTCTGCTTTTTCAATCTGGCGCTCTATAAACGCAGTGATTGCACGCATACTGCCCAAGGGCTTTAATTCGCTATAACCATTAGCGAAGTAGTTCTGCCCCTGCGTAGTGTTCAACGTGCCATGCGCTGTCATTGCGTGGCGCCACGCTGAATAATCGTTGCCGCCTAGACTCATATCATCATCTCCTACAGCTCGAAAAGGTACGATTCTCTAAATTGTGTCTGTTGCGGGGGCCACTCAACCCCCGGAGCTTGAATACCCTCAGCAGTTGTATCGAGTGGCACCCACTGTCCGTCAAGGTGCACGATTGGGTAAATGTGCCACTGACCGTCAAGGGTTTCGATGAGACGAGCTCCCACCTCAAGACCGATCACCGCACAAAGAGCACAGATTAGGATCGTGTGGTCGTCACAGTCCCCACCCCCAATTGCCAACAAAACGGCAGCGGTAGGGTAGAAGTCAAGCCCGATCGGGTCTTCTAGGTACCTAATGTGGTACTGAACCCAATGATAAATCGCCTCTACCTGTCCCCACTTCGCGCGATCCGGCACGTGCCGTATGATCTCCTCTAAAAGAATCTGCCGCAACAGCCCTACACCGGACCCGCCCGCCGAGATCTGGACCTGCTCCTCAATGAGGTCTATTCGATCGCGGGGGTTGCGTACTCTTTTCTTTTTGAATCGCACAGGTCCATGGTACTGTACCTGTGTCTTAGAAGTGGAGTCTACTGGCTACGCAGCTTTCTCAGACAGCTCCTGCATAGTCGCGGTAAAAGCCGCGATGAAAGTCTGGACCCGATCTTCCGCCCAACCAGCCGTCAACAGCGCCTCAACTAGCTCAGCGTCAACGACGTCGTAAACCTCGTCACCGGAAGCGAGGAACTGTGCGAGCCGCACCCCAAGCGCACCCGCATCAGCGTTGTCGGAGGCGAAGAGGTTGATAAACGCGACGAATTCTTCATCGTCAAGATGCGCCTTAGCGGGTTCGAGTCCTAGCGCGCCGATAATGTGTTCCGCCTGTTCACGTGGTGTAGCAGGTGGTGCAGTTGTGGTAGAAGGCGCTGACGCCGTCTCTTGAATTTGCTGGGGCGGTTTACCTGCGTAGAGCTCGCGCGCGGCTTGATCCGCTGCAATTCGCTCAGCGTGCGCAGCTTGTGGTTCCTGGAATTGCACCACAGGTTGGCCGCGGGTAGTATCGACTCCGGCAAGCTCCCGCACCATTTCCGGCGCCACCGACAGGAACTGACCAATCTGATCCCACAACGGGTTGTTTCCCTGAAGTTGCTGATACAACGCCGCATAGCTTTGCATCATGCCGCCATACATACCCATGAAACTGTTGAGGAGTTCTGCCTGCTTCAGCGGCTCTTCGAGTCGCATTTGGCGCTCTTTAAGCTGAAACTCGGCCATGTCCATGCTACGCTTCATGATCGCGTCAACTTCACCCCGCCGCCCAGCATTCTGCTCCATCATGATTTTCATCATGTCGGTGAACTGCGTACTCTTCAGCTTCTCGGCCTCGACAGCGCCCTGCGCTTGACCGCCGAACAGCCCACCTAG
>JBDLJW010000279.1:0-1904 GCA_039714135.1 Verrucomicrobiota bacterium | reverse complement strand
CTTTTTTGTGCGCCGGGCATGGTGTGTAGCTCGTGGGGTGTGAGTCCCCTGCAGGCTGTGATGAGCGGAACTGCAAGCCTAAGGCAACTGCGTTATCGCGAGGTATTGTGGGAAGGAAGCCGGCGGCAAATGTCGGACCGGACGAACAGGAATCGGATACAAGGCCGGCGTCTTTGGGTAAGGGAGCAATATATCCCGATGCCCGATACTCATCCGTACGAGACGCAAGGTAAATCCGGCTGGTGCCGACAGAAAGCTACGCATCTTACCCCGGGATATCTGTCAGGTTGTCCGTAAAGGACTAACGATGTTCAAGGTCACCATGCCAAGGCATCGCAACAGTCTGGCAGAAGTCAGCAGAGGCCATAGTAGCAGCCCTCCCTTGAAAGGCTGTCAAGGGCCGAATTCTATGGTACAGGAATAATATAAGGAAACTCGATGGCCAGCGAACCACTGCAAAATCAGCAAGAACTGAACCGCGGCTGTGGCGGTAACGGCGTATCCGAAACTACCCGGCACGAGGCGTGCAGCTGTGCAGCGGCGAATCCGGAACGATTATCCCTGACCGAACATCTTATCGAGCAGGTTGTCGATCTTGACAATCTGCGAACAGCTTATGTCCGAGTGGTATCTAACAAGGGCGCAGCAGGCGTTGACGGAATGACCGTCGAAGACCTGAATGCGTGGTGCCGTGATAACATAAGCGAGCTGAGAGAATCGCTATTAAACAACACCTATCAGCCGCCTCCGGTGCGGGGAGTAAACATTCCAAAGCCCGGCGGAGGCAAACGTCAGTTGGGCATTCCAACGGTCGTTGACAGGCTTGTTCAGCAGGCGATTCTTCAAGTTTTGACCCCGATCTTTGAAGCTGAGTTCTCGGATTCAAGCTACGGGTTTCGTCCGGGCCGAAGCGCTCACGATGCGGTACATAAAGCCTGTGACTATGTTAAAGACGGCTTTGTGTATGTCGTGGACATCGACCTGGAGAAGTTCTTTGACCGTGTGAACCATGACATTTTGATGTCCAGAGTGGCCCGGCATATTAAGGATAAGCGTTTGCTTAAGCTTATACGCGCGTTTCTTAATGCCGGAATTATGCAAAATGGAGTGGTTCAATCCCGCCGAGAGGGTACCCCTCAGGGCGGACCTCTAAGTCCCTTACTTGCCAATGTTCTGTTGACGGATTTTGACAGGGAGTTAGAAAAACGCGGTCATCGTTTTGTTCGCTATGCCGATGATTGTAATATCTATGTGCAATCGATTCGATCCGGCGAGCGTGTGCTTTCAAGCGCGTCATTGTTCCTCGAAAAGAAGCTGAAACTTAAAATTAATAAGGAGAAATCGGCGGTCGGTCATGTAAGCGAAAGAAGCTTCCTTGGCTATCGCCTTTTTCGGCGACGGCAGCCTTGGTATATCATCGAAGAGTATCTGCCGTTTTAAGGATAAGGTTCGGCACTTGACTCGGCGTAACAAGCCCGGTCGATTTGAGGAAAAGATTGAGAAGTTAAATAAGCTACTGGTTGGCTGGGTTAATTATTACCGGCATACTCGCAGCGATTGGCAACTCAAACGGCTGGACGGCTGGATACGTCGTAAGCTTCGTACTGTTAAACTCAAGCAGTTGAAGCGGCGGTATACAGTGTGGAAGTTTTATGTCCGCCACGGCGTAGAAAAGTATCAGGCTTGGATCGGAGTATTGAGCGGCAAGGGGCTGTGGCGCAGGAGTTCGATACCGCAGTCCCATCAATCGATGAGCGTGCGTTGGTTTAGAGAACTTGGACTTGTCAGCGTGTCAGAAAGATGGAAGGTGCTGCGAGACAGACCATAGGAAACCGCCTTGGTGCTTAGCAGGCTTGCCGGGTGGTGTGAGAGGTTGGGGCTGTGAAGCCCCCGCCTACTCGATT
>JBDLJW010000278.1:0-1908 GCA_039714135.1 Verrucomicrobiota bacterium | reverse complement strand
CCATCCTGGTGTCCGCTACGTGCTTACCCGATCCTAGTTCGGTCTATATCCGGGTATGATACAATGTATTCATGAGCATTCGAGGAATACACGTATACATACGAGTGATTGAGAAGGGTATCCACGGCACGCCTACACAGCTCGCCCACAAGTGTCGAGATCACGGGATTCGGGGTGTAGGGCTCCTCTGTTGCTGGGAGGACGTGCTATACAATCAGGCTTTTATCGCTCCCTATGCAGAAGCGCTCTCCAAGTTTGGGATTGAAGTACGGCTTTGGGGCTACCCTGCCGCGGGCTCCGAGAGGGCATTTTGTGACGCACTGCAGGCTTCTGACGAGCTCACGCACGGCATCTGTTGTGGTTTCGTGCCTGATCCGGAACGTGAGTTTAGGCAGGCAATTGTCAAGCCCCTCGACGCAGAACTTCAGGCGCGCGTTCTGATGCGGGGTGTCGTAGACATCATGACAGAGCGGCACGATTTGACTGTCACGAGCTACGGGCTGCCTAGGGGTATCGGTGACCTCCCGTGGACCGAATTTCTTAAGTGGGGTGAGAGCTCCCCGCAGATCTACAACTTCGCCAAGCGTGATATTCGTCGCAGTTTTCAGCAATACAAGGATCGAGGGGCAACAGTGCTCGTGCCGTCGATTCAGGGCTACGGGGCGCGTGACGAGGCGCAGCTTCGTCCTTGGCTGGACGAGCTCGTTGAAGTCTATCCGGACCTCCCCGGTATTATTATCTGGTCGTGGCGTCAACTTAGCTGGAGAGAATTTAAGACTCTTCAACGATTCGAAGAGGATATGGGCTGGTGATCTTTAAGAGGGGATCAACACGTGCTTATATGCGCTTGCGTGAATGGCTACTCGGCTCATCTAAGGGACCCTGACATCGCCGATCTGGCCTACGAGGTTGTTCGGGACCGCACGTCGGACTTCGAGTTCCGGGAGTGGCGCGCGACATTCTTTCGACGGCACAAGCGCCAGCTCAAGCGATTTGTAGGTGCGCGTCAGGATGCGGGAAACAGGTTGCTGCTCGTCGGGAAGTCCCTTGGTGCGCTTTCTGCCGTCCAGGCCTGGAATGCCTTTCATGGAAATCTACGCTACCACAAGATCGGGCTCGTGACCGTTGACCCAAACTGGCCGCTCTGCGCAGACTGGACACCAAACCTGAATAATCATGTGCTGTTGCTCGGGAGCGCGGGCGCGCTTGACGTAGCAATCAACGTTTACGTCATAGGTACCGCGCGACAACAGTGCGGAGCTCCCCTCACTGGCTTGGGGGTTTCTAACCGGGCTGTTCAGGACGCAGATCACGCGTCGATTATTTACCACCGCAGCGTGAAGGCTGCTCTATGCGAAGCTGCTAAGGTCGTGCTACAATAGCCCCATGATGTCAAAAACAGTCAAGATTACACTGATTATCGTAGGCGGGGTCGTGACTCTGGGGCTTGCAGGTTTGGCCGTGTTGTCTGGAGAAGCAATCGACTTCGGCGAGGTCGTTCCAATGCTCGGATCGGCCGTAACCGGCGCCGCGACCGGTTTTATAGCCGGCAAGTCCACAAAGTAGCTCAGCCCCCGCAGTCGTCGAAGCACGTTACAAGACACGTGTCGTAAAGCACGCCGCAGAGCTCGTCTTCCTGCCAGGACTCGGCAACCTCGTAACAAGATTCCGATTCAGTAAGGCAGTCGTCGCGGCAGTATTCGGAGCAATCAGACGGGCCGCAGCTTGACGGGGTCAGCAGCAAGAGTGCAATTCCAATAACATAGACAGCGTTTTGCATTGTAGGTGTTTCTCCTGTGAGTTTAGACGCGAGCACAACTTCACCTATTCACGCCCTACGTACTATTCTATACGTATGATCAATCAGGATCACAGGTACGTATACTGAGGTCCTGCTAGGAGCTGAAG
>JBDLJW010000277.1:0-1909 GCA_039714135.1 Verrucomicrobiota bacterium | reverse complement strand
CGACAGGCCTGATCGACCAGCAGCCGCCACTGGGGATAGCTGGTTTCTCCATACATTCCGCCAATATTCATGGGGATGTAGACCACCTTGCCCTTACCGAAGGTGTTGGCATAGACCGCCGGATAAAGCGGTTTCTTCGCCTCGTCCAGTAGCCAGGCAATCGGCTTGACGCCCGCATGGGGTTTGGTCTCCAGAATGCGGCCGGGGCATTTGTACATGCTCAAGATGTCGCGGCCATCGAACGACATCTCCTCGAAGGTTGACAGGCTGCCCTGGAAGAAGTTTTCGTAGATAGCTTTTTCATCCGTAAAGAGAAAGGAGTTGTTCAGGAAGGTGTCCGCCATATCGTCCCCGGCAAAAACAGGATGCCCGGCATTCACTGACAACATACGCTTGTTCTCCGGCTTTTTCAGCACGCTTCCGTGCCCGACATAGTCGCAACCAAAGAGCTCGGAAAGGGCAAAGTTTTTTCGAGGATTCGCCCACTCGTCCCAGCGACTAGTCATATCCGTTGCTAGCAATCCCCCGCCCTCAGCCACATAATCCTTGATGTTCTGTACGGACTGGTCAGAGAGGCAGTGCTGACCGGGAAGAGCGACCAGAGAATATTTCTTCAGTGTTTCCGGAGTGACATCCACCTCGGAAATCACATCCACCGGAACATGCATTTCGCAGAGGATGCGGAAAATTTCCTCATAGTTGTGGCGGTATCCCGTCACGCGCTCAGTCAGCTGATAGAAAGCGTCGTCGTGTTCGCCAACCACGATGGCCGCCCATTCTACATCTACCGCCTTCTTAAGAAAGGGACCGCGCTTGTTGATATTATCCAGCAGCTCCTTCATGTGCCGATCCGGAACATGCATGGGATACAGCGCAATCTGAATGCGCTGGGTCAGCGCTTCATACACCCGGCTGTAAAGCTCCGGCATTGTGCCGGGCACGCTGCCGGGCTTGGCGGACCACCCCATCGTTGAAACCATCCAGGTCTCGGCCGGACGGTCGCCCCGAATCCCGCGAAACCTTGAATAGTTGAAGCGCTTGTGTAGCGGATCGCAGCCGATATAAGGGGAAAATTCCGCACAGGGAACGTCCGCTGCACGGTCGACGGTTTCATAGCCCCACTGCTGCCAGTCCGGGAACGGCTGGAAGCGCAAGGCATTCACGTAAACGGCGATATTCGGATCTTCCTTGCGAAGCTCCGTCTTGAATTTTGTCAGATATTCACCGAGAATGTCGCCCCGCCAAAAAAGCCAACGGCGATAGTTTTCATCCTTAAGGTCGCGCTTTTCAGGCATCTCGCGACCGGTATCCTTGCGGTAGCGCTCGCGGGCATACTTGCCCTTCATCCCCCCATCGAGCTGATAGGTAAAGCCGTCCAGATAGAAGGCGTCAAGATCATACTTGTCAACCACTTCCTTGCAGCGGGCAATCAGTTCGTCGCCCCAGGGGCTCATGAAATCAAGGCACTGGCCATGGTCGATAATTGGATTCCCAGCGGCATTCAGCATCAGCCAATGATCGTGCTTTCCCGTTTCCGCCAACTCGGCGCGATTGGGAACGATGTAGCCGAGAGCCTTCATTCCGGCATCATGCATCTCCCGGATTCGCTCTGCGGCGAAATCCTCTTCCTCCAAGTTCGGGGCATAGGTGGCCCACTTTCGATCCGAGCGGTAGCGCACATAGCTGTAGTCCATGATACGTAACTTGTTCGACTGGAATCCAGCCTTCCCGGACTTGGCCTGCTGGAGCGAAACCGAGGCGCCACTCCAACGATCATGGGTCCATTCCGGTGCCGCTTCCAAATCAACTTTAGTACCAGCACTTCCCGCCTGAACAAGCATCGCCGACAAAAACAGTCCCGCACAAATAATTTTCCTACGCATAACCAACACCGCTCCTTTTGTTTTAA
>JBDLJW010000276.1:0-1910 GCA_039714135.1 Verrucomicrobiota bacterium | reverse complement strand
CCGCATGGGTTCCTACCACCAAAGGCGGTAGGCGGAATCGAGCGGGAAGGCGTTTTCGATGTGGCGGATTTCGGGAGCGTCGCCGCCCGGTTCGCCAACAACCTCGACGACATCGAACCGGATATGTTCCGGCTCGGTTTTTTTGCGCTTGAGATAGGTGACGGCGGCGCGGGAGAGATGCTTTCGCTTTTCCTTGTTCACGGCGGAAAAAGGGCGGCCAAAGTTTTCGTTCTTCCGGGTTTTGACTTCGACAAAAACCAGCACCCCGCCCTGCTCGGCCACAATATCGATTTCGTCGCGCTTTCCAACCCGCACGCGCTCGCCGATAATTTTATAGCGCTTCTTTTTTAGAAGCCGGACAGCCCGCTTTTCGCCCCACCGACCGGACTTAAGGTGGGTGGGCTCGGCTTTTTGCTTCAGCAGTTTTTCAATCCACCGTTTCATTTCCGGAAATAATCGATTCGTAGAGGGTGATGTAGTCCCGCGCCATATGAACAACGGAAAAGTCCTGCCGCATGGCGCGCTTCATCAGCGGTTTCCAGCGGCGGGGTTCGGCATACGTCTTGAGCGCACGTTCCAGGCACCGGAAAAATTCATCGGCGGTGTGGCCGTGAAACTTGAAGCCTGTGCCGCATTTTTTGGAATAGTCGACCACCGAGTCTTCCAAACCGCCAATACCGTGAACCACCGGGATGGTTCCATAGCGCATACTGTAGAGCTGGTTCTGCCCGCACGGCTCGAACTCGGAGGGCATCGGGAAAATATCCGCGCCGGCTTCGATCCGGTGTGCTTTCTCGCTGGAAAACTCGATCCAGGAACAAACCTGGTCCGGCCAGCGCTGCGCCCACTCGCGGCAGGCGTTTTCGTAGCGCTCGTCCCCCGTTCCAAGCATGATCACCTGCGCACCGGTTGCCACAATCCGCTCCATGCTTTCAACCAGTAGATCAATCCCCTTCTGCGGAACCAGACGGCTGATGATTCCGATCAGGGGAACTTTCGGGTTTGGAGCAAGCCCGGCGGCCTCCTGCAGGGCGTGCTTGCAGACGGCTTTTCCCGAGAGATCGTCGCAGGAATAGTTGGCGGCAATATAGGGATCGGTCATCGGGCACCAGCGGGTATAGTCGATTCCGTTGAGAATGCCGTGAAGCACCTTTTGGCGATGATAGAGCACACCGTTGAGCCTGCAGCCAAACTGCGCGGTCTTGATCTCTTCCGCATAGGTGGGGCTGACGGCATTGATGGCGGTGGCGGTGGCGAGGCCACCCTTGAACATATTGATCTCGCCGTAGAATTCGAGCGTGTGCATGGTGTAGCAGCTGTCGGGGAGCTGGGTCATGTAGAATTTTTCAGCCGGGGCCCAGCCTTGATGCGCGAGGTTGTGGATCGTCATCAGGGTCTTTTCCTTCCCGTTGCGGAAGCGCCCATCGATCCCGTGCTGAAGCAGCATCGGCAAAAGACCGGTCTGCCAGTCGTGGCAATGCACAACATCGGGTTGCATATTCCATTCGTCGATCAGCCGGACCACCGCCTTCTGGAAGAACAGAAAGCGCTCAAAGTTGTCGGCATAGCCATGATCCGCACTTCCATAGATTCCATCGCGATCGAAAAACTCGGCGCTTTCGATGAAATAGGTCGTGACACCATCGAACTCCTGTTTCCATACGGTGCCTTGGTACCAAGCATGTCCCAAGGGAATGTGGAGTTCCACATCGCACTTTTCCAGCCGGAATTTTTCGCGGTCGATCAGTCCGTAAAGCGGCATGATGCGGATGGCCTCAACACCCTGCCCAACCAGAGCCTTGGGCAAAGCCGCGCAAACATCCCCTAGACCTCCCGTCGATGCGAATGGTACAACCTCACTGCTGACAGATATGATTTTCATAATCGGCGTAATGTAAAGGAATCACAAA
>JBDLJW010000275.1:0-1924 GCA_039714135.1 Verrucomicrobiota bacterium | reverse complement strand
GCCTATACCAAATTTCTAGGCGGCGGCTTTTCGGAGGAATACCAACAGCAACTCAGCCACGAATTCAAGGCCCTGCTTCCCGGTGTACCGCCGTGGAAAAGACAGCTTCACCACGAAAAACCTAGCGCGGCAACCAAAAATTAAACACGAAGGCACAAAGAGCACAAAGCTTAGAGTTCTTGGTGTCTTGAGCGTAGCGGGTGTTTGAAAAAATGTGCATAAAAAACAAGAAGTTGATGGATAGTAGTACGAAGGGACTCTAAGAAAAACTTCGAGTTCTTCTTGGTTGCAAAGGATCTAGACTATGGAAGTTGATAAACTGGAAACGCTGCTCAACCGCTTCAAGAACGGCGAGACCGATCTTGAACAAACCCTGGACACCTTAAAGCACCTGCCTTTCGAGGAAATGGGATTTGCGAAGATCGATCATCATCGCGCATTGCGCACCGGCTATCCGGAAGTGGTCTTTTGCCAAGGCAAGACCCACGAGCAGGTGGAAAAGATTTTCCAGGCACTGGAAAAGCACAATGACAACATTTTGCTGACCCGCGCCGAACCCGAGCTCTTTTCGCGCCTCCAAAAGATCGATGGACGATTGATCTACAACGAGCTGGGCCGAACCATCACCCTTGAAACCGAGGAACGGGAAAAACCCGGAAGTGTACTGGTGATCTCCGCCGGCACAGCCGACATACCCGTCGCTGAAGAAGCCGCCGTTACCGCCTCCATTTCCGGCGCAGCCGTCGAGCGCATCTACGATGCCGGCGTTGCAGGCATCCACCGCCTGCTGGCCCACAACGAAAAGATTCAGCAGGCCCGTTGCATCGTCTGCGTGGCCGGAATGGAAGGCGCCCTGCCCTCCGTCGTCGGCGGCCTTGCCCCCTGCCCCGTCATTGCGGTTCCAACCTCCGTCGGCTATGGTTCGCACCTCGGCGGCATTGCCCCGCTCTTCACCATGCTCAACTCCTGTGCACCCAACATTACCGTCGTCAACATCGACAACGGTTTCGGTGCCGGCTTCTCCGCCGCCATGATCAACAAAGGGAACTAAACACGAAGGCACGAAGAGCACAAAGTTTCCAATACCCCGTCTTTGAGTCCTTCGTGCCTTTGTGTTCATAACTCACTTGATTGTTCCGGCTGGTTTGGGGATATTCCGCTCTTTCCAACAAGGAGCATTTTATGATCAAGGCATGCGATTTAAAGAAGACGTCCGTCATCGACATCGACGGCGCCCCGCACATTATCCAGAACATTTCCCAGCAGTCGCCCACGGCGCGCGGCGGCGGCACGATCTACAAGGTTCGTTTCCGCAATGTTTCCACCAAGCAGAAGGTCGACAAAACCTACCGCGGCGAAGACGCCTTGCAGGAAACCTCGTATGAAACCAAGGAAGTTTCCTACGACTACAAAAACGGCGACCGCTATTCCTTCATGGATCTGGAATCCTACGAAGCGTTCGAGCTGACCGCAGAGGACATTGAAGAGATTCTCCCCTTCCTAACCGAAGGCATGGAAGGAATCATGGCCTTCATTTCCGAGGGTAGAATCCTAACGCTTCGCATGCCCGACACGATCGACCTGGAAATCGTCGAATGTCCGCCGGCCATGAAAGGGGCCTCGGCCACATCGCGCACCAAGCCCGCCACGCTCACCACCGGACTGATCGTCCAAGTTCCGGAATACATTGAGCAGGGCGAGACCATCCGTGTCGATACCCGCGAGCGCAAATACCTCTCCCGAGCGTAAGCGTTTTCGTGTGGGGCAGACTTTCCAGTCTGCCCTGCGCAGGCAGGAAAGCCTGCGCCACAGCACCTCCCATACAAATTGGCTCATAGAGCCAACTCTACAACGCGCACCGGTTGTAATGTCGGCTCTATGAGCCGAATGGATCGATGGCATTTCAGTCATGAACCGGCTTAGA
>JBDLJW010000274.1:0-1944 GCA_039714135.1 Verrucomicrobiota bacterium | reverse complement strand
TCGAGGTTGTGCTCGATGACAATGACGGTGTTGCCCTCGTCGCGCAGGCGCTCCAGAACTTCGAGCAGCTTGTGGACATCGGCAAAGTGCAGGCCGGTGGTCGGCTCGTCGAGAATATAGACGGTCTGCCCTGTGGAGCGTTTGCTCAGCTCGGTCGAAAGCTTGACGCGCTGCGCCTCGCCACCGGAAAGCGTGGTAGCGGGCTGGCCGAGTTTTAGATAGCCAAGGCCGACATCGCAGAGTGTTTTCATCTTACGCTGGATCTTCGGTACCGCCTCGAAAAAGTCGAGCGCCTCGCTGATGGTCATGTCGAGCACGTCGGCAATGTTCCTGCCCTTGTAGTGGACTTCGAGCGTTTCGCGGTTGTAGCGCTTTTCGTTGCACTGCTCGCACGGCACATAGACGTCCGGCAGGAAATGCATCTCGATCTTCAGGATACCGTCGCCCTTGCAGCGTTCGCAACGGCCGCCCTTGACGTTGAAGCTGTAGCGCCCCGGCTTATAGCCGCGCATCTTCGAGGCTGGCAGGCTGGCGAACAGGCTGCGGATGTCGGTAAATGCACCAGTGTAGGTCGCCGGGTTCGAGCGCGGTGTGCGGCCGATCGGCGACTGGTCGATCACGATCATCTTGTCAACAAGCTCCAGCCCCTGGACCGACTTGAATTTTCCGGGGGCATCCTTCGATCCGTGGAAGTGGCGCGCCAGCGCGCGCTTGAGCGTGTAGTCAACCAGCGTACTTTTTCCACTACCGGAAACCCCGGTGATACAAGTGAACAGGCCGAGCGGAAACTTGGCGTTCACCCTCCGCAGGTTGTTGGCTTCCGCCCCCTTCAATTCGATCCAGCCCTTATGGGGCTTCACCCTCTTCTCCGGAACCTCGACCATTCTTTCGCCACGAAGGTAGTGCGCTGTCAGCGTATCGGCCTTCAGCAGCTTATCGGTCTTACCGGCAAAGACCACCTCGCCGCCATGCCGCCCGGCGGCAGGACCAAGATCGATCACATAGTCGGCCGTGCGGATCGTCTGCTCGTCGTGCTCGACGACAATCACGGTGTTGCCTAGATCGCGCAGCCCCTGAAGCGTATGGATCAGCCGATCGTTGTCGCGCTGATGCAGGCCGATGCTCGGCTCGTCCAGCACATAGACCACGCCAACAAGCCCCGCGCCAATCTGCGTTGCCAGCCGAATGCGCTGCGCCTCGCCGCCGGAGAGCGTGCCGCTTTCGCGGTCAAGCGTGAGATAGTCCAGCCCCACATTCACCATGAAGCCGAGCCGCGAACGGATCTCCTTGAGGATTTCCCGGGTGATCAGTTCCTCCTGCTTCGTAAGCTTCAGCGAGTCAAAAAACGACTGCGAGTCGATTACCGAGTCGGAAATGATTTCGCGAATGTTGCGGCCATTCATTTTGCAGGCCAGTACCGCCGGACGCAGGCGTGCGCCTTCGCACTCGGGGCAGATACGACGGTTCATGTAGCCGCGCAGCCAATGGCTCATCGCCTCGCTCTCATTGTTTTCAAGCCGCTCCATCAGCATTGGGAAGACGCCCTTGAACGGCTTGGAGATCAGGCGGCGGCGCATGTAATATTGAATGTCTTCGTCGCCAGTGCCGTAGAACACTTCCTGCTGCACCTCGCGCGGCAAATCCTTGAACAATGTTTTCGGGTCGATGCCATGCCGCTCTGCCAGCGCCTGCAACAGCTTTTTGTGGTAGATGATCATTCGCCGCCCGCCGTAGCGCCAGGGATGCACGCACGACTCGATCGTCTTCGACTTATCCGGCACCACCTGCTCTTCGTCGAACACCATCTGGGTGCCGAGTCCGTGGCAGGTCGGGCATGCGCCGTAAGGGCTGTTGAACGAAAAGTGCCGCGACTCCAGCTTGTCGAAACTGATGCCGCAGTCGATGCAGGCATACTGCTCCGAAAAGGGACGTTCGTCCCAATTT
>JBDLJW010000273.1:0-1958 GCA_039714135.1 Verrucomicrobiota bacterium | reverse complement strand
AATCGAGTAGGGCAAAGCTGGGCGATCAAGTCCAGCTTTGTCCCTCTCCCAGAACCGTGCGTACGGACCTCGTACACGGCTCCTGCCTACTTTTATCCCCTCCTCAGCGGGGAAAGCGTTCCGGTCTCCACTTGATCGGCCTGAAAAAGACCAATCTCGTTGAACCAGCGGTTGGGCATCGCCATGTGCGCGAGCTGGCAACTTGCGTTGCGCCATGAGGCCATTTTGATCCGCTTGAATTCCCCCTTATAGCCCAGTTGCCTGAGCCGCCGGTGGAGCTTTTGCGGTTTCTTCCACAGCTTCATTTGTATGGCGCGGAGCCTGCGTCTTACCCAGCTCATCAGGTTGCGCAACACCGTCTTGCAGTTCGCTACCTTGAAGTAGTTCACGAACCCGCGAAGGACGGGATTGATGTCGCGTATCACCTTGGCGAGGTTCACGGGCGTGTTTCTGCGCGTGATGGCTTTGAGCTTTTCCTTGATTCGGGCGATCTTCTTTTCCTGTATTTTCGTGTAGGCCTGAAAGATCTCCACTCCTAGAAAGGCCACGCCTTCCTGCAACTCGGTCACATGCGTCTTGCGACGGTTGACAGCGAGCTTGAGCGTGCCCTCAAGATAGCTCTCGGCCACCCGAAGCGCGTTTTGCGCGCCTTTCGGGCTGCCCTTGAAGATCAGAATGTCGTCCGCATAGCGTACGATCCGGTGTCCCCGCCCCGCCATGTACTGGTCGAAATCGTCCAGATAAATATTGGCGAGAAGCGGACTGATAACTCCGCCTTGCGGGCTTCCTTTTTCCGTTCGAGCGAATATGCCATGGTTCATGACCCCGCTCTCAAGGAACATTCCGACGAGCGCAAGGATACTGCCGTCAGCCACCTTGCGCCGCACCGCCTTTAAGATCAGACCGTGATCCAGCAGGTCGAAGCATTTGCTCAAATCCATGTCCACCACATGCTCCAGCCCCTCCTCGCGCATTCGGGCGGTTGCCTCGGCAATCGCTCCATGCGGACTTCGGTTGGGTCGGTAGCCATGGCTTCCGGAATGAAACCCTGCCTCGAAGATCGGCTCAATCGCCATCTTCAATGCCTGCTGCACCACGCGGTCGCGCACCGTCGGTATCCCAATCAAGCGGATACCCCCGTCGGGCTTTTCGATTTCAACCCGTCTGACGGGGCTGGGTCGATAGGCCTTCGTGCGCAACTCTTCGAGAAGTTCGGCGATATTCTCCGGGAGGTTCAGCGCAAAGCCTTTGCAGGACTGCCCGTCTATTCCGGGAGCTCCATTGCTCGACTTCACCTTCCTGAACGCCTTTTCCAGCACCTCCGTGTGGAGCAAGCGATCATATAGACTGTACCAAACCCGCATCCTGCCGTTCTTCCTCTCTTCCCTTGTGCCTCGTTCCGTCCATCTTTCGTTTTCACGATCCCGTTCGGTTCTTCAACGCGTTTCCAAGGGATTCTATCCGCAATACCGGCAATATGCCTTTTCTTCCGCGCCTACTCCGAGGGAACAGTTTGCCCCCAGCCCCCTTGCTCCCAAGCTCGCCAAGAACCACTTGCCCGTCTTTCGACGGCTTACCTCCCCGAAACCGCTTCCCGTCAACAGACGGAACTTTCAAGTAGACTTCACCCCTTCGCATCCAGCCGACGCTTTTGGCCATCGGCCGTCCCCGCGAACGAGCCGCGGGTCGATCCGGTTTTGCCCTCCACACCCTCGCGGGCTTTCACAGGCCGGATCTTCAACACTACTACGGGATCGTCTGCCACCCTGCACGCTTCGCCCCGCTCCTTGAACTTCTTCTTGGAGCCAGGCTGTCCCGCTCGCGCGGAAACCATGCAGGGCTTCCCCGGTTATTGCACCGGCTCCCTGCGAACGATTCCATCCCCAATCACAAGCGCAGCCTGTCCGAGTATCGGGCTTCGCGCCATTTTGCACGCTTACCCACTGCGCCCGCCGAAT
>JBDLJW010000272.1:0-1963 GCA_039714135.1 Verrucomicrobiota bacterium | reverse complement strand
CGGCGGCTTCGACACGATGCCCGATTTGGAGGATATCAGCGTGTTTGGCGGCGCGCAGACCATCGGCAACGATTTCGAGGGGCAGTACTACAACCTGAACCGCGACCGGTCGGGCCGCAGCATCCCCATGGATTCATACGGGCTTGCGGCGGTGCTCCGCAAGTTTGTGCGCTCCGGCTGGAACCGCAGCAAGCTGGCCAAATACTACCGTTCCCCGAAAAAGCTCTACACCACCCATTTCATCATGCCCATCGTTCCCTCGCCGATGGCTCCCGACGCCTTCGGCGAACCTGAGAAGGAGAGCTACCTTTTCTTCTTGCTCTACAAAGGGCAACTGGTCTGTCCCGCATCCCGTCCCGAGGGCATCACCTTCCGTTTCCGCGGGAGCGGCGACGCCTATCTGTTTGTCCGGGTGGACGGCAAAAACGTGCTTACCGCAACCTGGCAGTATGTCTCCTACCTTGCCTCGTCCTTCGACTGGTGGCGAAGCTCCAGCCCGGACAACAGGAAGCATCGCATCGGCAACCAGAGGGCGGCTGTCGGCGATTGGATCACCCTGGAGCCGGGTGAATCCGTCGAGATGGAGGTCCTGTTCGGGGAAAACCAGGGCGATTCAATGGGCGTTTGGCTTTGCGTCGAGGTCGAGGGGGAGGAATACAACGAACGGGGCTGGCAGGGCAGCAACCCCATCTTTCCGGCCTTCAAGACGGAGGCGTTCTCGCGCGACCAGATCGATGAAATCCGCAAATACCTCTTCGAGGGCGACGTCGGCCTCACGAACGGCCCCGTGTTCCGCGACTATGATGTCGGCACGGCGGTGGCCGATACCAACACGGCGGCGGAGCCGCCGGAAGCGGTCGTTTCCGAACCTGTCAAAGGCGGGATGCGAACGTGGACGATGGAGGACGGACGCACGTTCGATGCCGGATTCGTGACCGTGATCGGGACAAAGGCGGTGTTTAAAAGCGCCAGGGGAAAGGTGAAGAAAATTGCGGTGGAGCAGCTTTCGGCGGAGGACAGGGAATACATGGAATTGGAATCGCCTCCGGATCTCAAGTTTTCCTTTTCAAAGCAAAGCATTAAAAGGGACTATCCGGAGACCTACGCTCCAAACTACGAACGCACCCTTCCCGATACATACTACTACGACTTCAGCATGACCACTAAGCAAACCTCCCCGGGCGACTACGTCCACGAACTGCGGGCCGAGCTGTTTACCGTTGGCTACGACGTCGGCGGCAACGACTATGTCCTGCTGGACCGCCGGGAAGCCGTTTTTTCGCTCACCGAGGAAAACCAGAGAACCTTCAGGTTTGGCGCGAAGCGTGTCGAGCTGACCCGGTACCTCACGGGAACACCCCAGCGGGGCATACAGCAAAGAGGCGTGAAGTATGCCTCCTGGCTTTTGGTGGTCAAGGACAAGCGCGGGCGGATCATCGCCCACGAAACCCCCAAGAAATGGCTGTTTGAAAATCTGGAAGACCTGCGGAAGCTTTCGGTCGGGAACTATTTTGATAAGACCTGCACCCGTGTCTACCCCAGCAGCCCCAAGCCCTTCTACAACGAGTACGACCAGTAGTTGCCGAATGGAAATTCAGAATCAAGACAAGGAGCGGTTCGACAAGTTGCTGGTCATGAACAAGCGCTACATCGAGGCCGCGCTGGAATACGGAGTTTATTAGAAAAGGGCCAATCCTTATGGAACATCGGTTGATTATTGGTTATGGAGAGGTGGAAATCACCCCGCTGGTGGGCGAGTTTGGCTCGTTCCGGCTGGCGCCGAACAAGCGCAGTCTAGGGGTTTACGGTCCGCTTTATGCCAAGGCGCTCTATCTAAAAAACGCGGTAGGGGAACAGCTTCTGGTTTCCGTTGATTGTGTGGCATTGCCGGCATGGTTCATTGCAAGAATAAAGGGGGCTATCAGGAAGGTTGTGGAGTTGGATGACTTTCGGGTTCTGGTGG
>JBDLJW010000271.1:0-1968 GCA_039714135.1 Verrucomicrobiota bacterium | reverse complement strand
CCGGGGATGGGGGTGTTTTGTATCCATGAAGGGCAACCGGCCATCGGCACGTCTGAGGGGCTGCTGATCCTTGACCAGGTGCAGCCGGCCGGCAAGAAAGTCATGGCAGGTGAAACATTCTTACGAGGCGCCAGAGATTGGGGCAGCTGAACCCACCAACAACAATTACATGAAGCGACTAGCATTATTCCCGATCAGCACAAAAATAGAACCCAGAGCAGATCATCATTATCTTAATATTGGGGGTCATGCCCTTGATCAGCTGGCAGAGGATTACGGCACACCACTCTATATTTACGACCGCGCCACGCTGGATGCATCCTTAGCTGCCTACCAGGATGCACTGGCTAAACATTATCCAGACTCAGCAGGTATCACCTATGCAGGGAAAGCTTATCTCTGTCTGGCTGTGGCGCAGTGGGTTGACCAGCAAAATATCTGGTTGGACTGCACCGGTGAAGGCGAATTGAGCATCGCCGCGGCTGCGGAATTGGAGCGGGAGAATGTGCTGGTACACGGTGTGAACAAGAGCGCCGGTGACCTCAGCTCTGCGATCTCGGGCGCGGGCACGATCGTGGTCGATAATTTGGCGGAGTTGGAACGGCTTCAAGCGCGGCAGATTAACAGCCCCCTACCCAACCTATGGTTGCGATTGCGGCCCGGGGAACCGGTTGATACCCACCAACACATCCAAACCGGCCAGGAAAGCAGCAAATTTGGTCTCAACCCGGCTGAGATTCTCCAGGCAGTGGCATACTGCCAGCAGCACAACCTGCCGCTGACCGGATTACACTTTCACCAGGGCTCCCATTTTCATGAGCCGGGCCCATTAGCGGCCGCGCTAGATACTGCGCTTGATTTAATATTGTCTATGCGCAAGGAATATGGTTGGGTGCCGGATGTGCTCTCCCCCGGCGGCGGCTGGGGTGTGCCCTATACTGAAGATGACCTGCCGCATCAACCGATTGAAAATTATGTGCGTTTTATCGCCGAACACCTGGTTGAGGGCTGCAAAAAACGCGATTTGCCGTTACCCCACCTGCAGCTCGAACCCGGGCGCAGCCTGGTCGCGCAGGCCGGTGTGGCGGTTTATCGAATCGGAGCCACCAAAGAAACCGCCGATCGGCGCTGGTTGCTGCTGGACGGCGGATTAGCCGACAACCCCCGCCCGGCGCTTTATGATGCCGCTTACAGCGCACTGCCCGTGCGGGACCCCGAAAGGGAACCCACGACAGCAACCTGGCTGGGCGGACCTTACTGCGAAAGCGGCGATACTCTGATATCCAATCTGCTGCTGCCCAAACTTGAGACCGATGAATTTATTGCCATTCCGGTCAGCGGCGCTTATCAACTGAGCATGGGCAGCAACTACAACGGCGCTCGCAAGCCTGCCGTCATCTGGCTGGAAAATGAGGCTGTGCATCTGATCCAGCGCCGTGAAACCAGCCTTGATTTACTTCAACGTGATAATCCACTGCCGCAGTCATGAAATGGGGCAACAACTATGGGAAAAGAGAAAACTAAACACCATCAAATCACTTTGCTGCGCCACGGGCAATCGACCGGCAACGCCGAGGGCTATCATCAAGGCCAGGTTGAATTCCCGCTCACCGAGCTTGGACGCAAGCAAGCCCAGGCTTTAGCTGACTATTGGAGCAGCCAGGGTGCAGTCTTCGACTACGCAATTTCCAGCCCACAAAGCCGTGCCAAGGGTACCGCCGAGATCCTTGCAGCACAGCTCAATTTCGAGGTTTCCTATGATCCGATCTGGATGGAGCGCGATAATGGGGTGCTGGGCGGTCGGCATCACAGCGAGGTGGCAAAACACGGTGCCCAATTTGGTTTCCTCTCCCCCTACCATCCGGTCGGGGAAACAGGCGAAGGTCAGTGGGAGCTATTTTTACGGGCGGGCAATGCGATTCAAGGCCTGATCGATCAACCCCCGGCAAATATACTGGTCATCTCACA
>JBDLJW010000270.1:0-1968 GCA_039714135.1 Verrucomicrobiota bacterium | reverse complement strand
GCCTAGCCGTTGGCGAAAGGTGTGTATAGCGTCGGACCTTGACGCGATGGAGGCGTTTCCCCCCTGACCTAGTCGTCTCCAGAGCCATCTAAACATCTAAATGTCCAACAACCTCCGTGTAGGGATAGCGTATTAGGCAGCTGGCGCATCATACAAAATAAATGATGTCTTCCAGTGCGAGCTTGCCCTTGGCAAGCCCGAGCCGCATGGCCGGCGTCTTGCCATCCTGGCCGGCAAGACAATAGTTATAAAAGGTCCGGAAGATTCCGAGTATCTTTACAATGGTTTCCGGGTTATAGGCGCTATAGCCGTACCAGGTACGGCCAGCACGGCTGGCGGTGGAGATGGGCCGCTCCAGGATGGAGAGTCGGCGCCGCACCTGCATGAAGAAGCAGTCAATGGCATGCAAGCTTGCCTTGTTGTAGAGCCAGGCCAAATGATCGTCGTCGTAATCCTTAAGGTCGGTGAGGTAGCACACCGCTTTCTCCGGCTCACTCATGTTCGGGAACGGATGAGACAGCCACCTGTCTTTCCATCTGCCCAGGGTCGCCATTTGCGCAATCCGCTCCTTGATCAGCAGAAGCTTCAGTTGCGCATCTGACAGGCCCGGATAATCCCCTCTCGCCGTATCGAACGCGTCGCGGCTTGCGGCAATAGCCGCCCGCTTTTCATCGATGGTTAGATCCTTGGCGATCCGGACATAAAAAGCATCGGCTTTTCTGGCCTGGATTTCCGGCTCGAACGCCGCTAGGCAGGCCGCCCGCATCCCGGAATCCTGATCCAGAAAGAATCGCAGTTTCTCCACGCCGCCAAAGAGGATTTTTAGGTAGAAGAAGTGACCGTAGAGGGTGTATTCGGCGTGGATCTGCAGGCCCTTGGTCGGCAGACGTCGATCGGTGTCCCGGGTTTCCGAGACCTCCACATCCTCCCGCTGCTCGGCATCGGCGTAGGTAGATTCAATCTGCTTTTTCAGCGCGGCCCTGGACATCCCGCGGCCCGCGGACCGGTTCCGCGCAACGGCGTAGTCGCCCTTGAGCCAGCACCGGGCATGACGCCGGAACGGCGGCTTCGCGTCGTAGTCACCGGCCTCCCTGGCATCTTCCTCAACGACTTGCGCGTCCAGGGTGCCGTCGAAGTTCAAGTGCATCCCGAAGACATAGCGGGTCTCGTTGTCAGCTGTACCGATGGTGTGCAGGACGACGTTTCTGCGGTCTTCCTGGCGGTTCCAGTTCACGACATAGTCTTGCCGGTCGCAGCCCAGATAGAGCCGGCGAATGGGCATGCCGTCGAGAAGGCGTCCCTCCCGCTCAGCGATGAAATACAGGCATTGGCGATAGAGGAAGTCGATCTTGCCGTAGAGCGTCTTGGGGTCGACGTCGGCCACCTCGCAGATGCGTCGCATGGGCGATTTGTTCATCAGGAGGGAGAAGATGGTCCGGTTCTTGTGCGGGGCCTTGTGGCCGGTGATGGATTTGCCGACAGCGAAGGTCTTCTTGCAGGCTTTGCAGCGGTAGCGCCTGGAGCCGGAATGGGTGAGACCAAAGGATTGGTAGAACGTTGTGCCGGCCGACACCGGGACGCCGTGGTGGGCACAGGTTTCATCGGGGCAAGAGGGCTCCTTGCGAGGGCTGAGGGTGGCGAGGAAGCGGGTGCGTTCTTCGAGGATGGCGGTGTTGCTCTTGATGGGCGGCTGCTCGCCACAGCCGTGGCAGCGCAGCAGCGGGGTTATGGCGCTGGCTGAGGTAAGTTCGTAGCCGTCCTGAACCTTGCCGCCGCCGGTGCCGCCCCGGCGGGCGGTAGGCCGGGCTGGCACGCCGTAGTTGGCGCAACCCGGGTTCTTGCAGAAATTTACCTGGATCCCGCCCGCCTCGGGGGGAATCCGATCCGCCTTTCTTGCGGAAGATTTCTCCGCCACTGCCCACACCCCCTATCTCATTGCCGCGATTGGGATTGTAGGGATTTACGGGA
>JBDLJW010000269.1:0-1970 GCA_039714135.1 Verrucomicrobiota bacterium | reverse complement strand
GAAACCACGAAGACATAGTCGAGCAGGCTCACGGTGGCGCTTGGCGCAATTTCCGCATATTGGAACAGTCCCGAGGTGTCCTGGTGGACTTTCACGACATAGCCGATATGCACGCCCTTGGGGGAAATACCCCCCTCGCCGGACAAGCCGGAGGTAACCACTTCGTCCCCCACACGGATTTCGGTGTCCTTGTCGATAAAATCCATGCGGGCGACGGGATGCCCCCGCAGGTTGACTCCGCCGCCGCGCACCAGTCCAAAGGTGTTTGCGCGCTCGATCTTGGCGGAAACCCGGCAGGCGGGATCACAGACCAGCAGCACTTCGGTGGTGCGCTTCGAAGCCTCGATGGTCTTGCCGACGAGTCCGTCGGGACTGATCACCGCATGGTTTTCCCGGATGCCGTCCGCCTCGCCTTTTCCGATGCGGACGGTGTTCCACCAGCCGCTAATGTTGCGGCTGACGACATCGCACGGGATCATTGAAAGGGGTTGCTGGTGGCGAAACTTGAAGGCACGGCGCAGGCGCACGTTTTCCTCTTCAACGTCGCGCAGCTTGTTGAGTTCGGCCTGGATGCGGACGAGTTCGTGGGTGAGTTCCCGGGTTTTTTCGGCCGTACCGCCCATGCCGCGTATGGCCGAGACGGCCTCGGAGAGGCGATGCCCGAGTCCGGACGTGCCGCGTTCCGCCGGCGCCACCGCGCCCCGCACCGCGCCTTTCCCTTTCTGGGAGAGCGAGGAGGGCAAAACAAACGCCACGACGAGCAGCAAACCTGCGGCTCCGGCATAAATAAGTTTTCTGTTCCTCAAAACCATCCGTCCCTATTGACCGGGAGGATGAGGAAAACAGCACATCGGGTTGGCTTAGCCGTTTGGCCCCGCCATCTTGCGTAGGAAATTGATTTCGTGCAGAACGATTCCGGTGCCCTCCGCCACGGCGCTCAGCGGATCGTCCGCAATATGCACCGGCAGGTTGGTTTTTTCCGAAATCAGAACGTCCAGTCCGCGCAGCAGCGCACCGCCGCCCGCCAGAACCATGCCGCGGTCCACGAGGTCCGCCGAAAGCTCCGGCAGGCACCGTTCCAGCGTAACCCGCACGGCTTCCACAATCTGGTTCACCGGATCCTGCAAGGCCTGGCGTACCTCCTCGGAGCTGATCGTCAGCGTCCGCGGCAACCCGGCCACTAAATCCCGACCCTTTACTTCCATGGTGCTTTCTTCACCCGTGGAAAGGGCCGATCCCATCGTAATCTTGATTTCCTCAGCGGTTCTCTCACCAATCAACAAATTGTATTCCCGCTTTATGTGCTGAATTATCGCCTCATCCATCTCATCGCCACCGACGCGCACACTCCGGCTATAGACTATGCCGGCGAGGGAGATCACGGCGACTTCCGTCGTGCCCCCCCCGATATCCACGATCATGTTTCCGGCGGGTTCCTGTACAGGCAGGCCCACGCCGATCGCGGCGGCCATCGGCTCTTCGATTAAAAATACATCGCGCGCGCCCGCATGCATTGCGGAATCCTTCACTGCGCGCTTCTCCACTTCCGTAATGCCACTCGGCACGGCAACCACCACGCGGGGCCGTACCATCCTTCTCCTGTTGTGAACCTTCTGGATAAAATAACGGAGCATCGCTTCGGTAATCTCAAAATCCGCGATCACCCCGCTTTTCAGAGGGCGGATAGCCACAATACTGCCTGGCGTGCGCCCGAGCATCTTCTTCGCCTCGTCGCCCACCGCCAAGACCCGGTTGGTGCCGGCCTGTACCGCCACCACCGAAGGTTCGCGCATCACGATACCGCGGTCGCGCGCATACACGAGGGTATTCGCGGTCCCCAGATCAATCCCGATATCGCTGGAAAACATTCCCATTACACGATTTAGCATATTGCAGTTTCCTTCTAAAAATATGATTCAAATTAAATCGGCAAACAGTGTGACAAATTGGCTGGCGGGGTCAAGGGCAAA
>JBDLJW010000268.1:0-1971 GCA_039714135.1 Verrucomicrobiota bacterium | reverse complement strand
AGCCTGCGACCTTCCTTCAACTGGCAATGCGCCGAACGCGTTACGAGTGAATCGGCAATGCCCACAGCCACCTTGCCGAGCGTATTCGTGGAACACGGCACAATAACCATTCCAGCTGTCGGAACCGAGCCGGATGCAATCGGAGCAGTCAGGTCGCTGTCGTCCCAAACCTTGGCGGCCAGCGCTTCAAGCTCGGAAAACGGGCCGACCTCCTGTTCATAAACGACGCGTCCCATCCGGCTTGCAACCAGCGCTACCGGCCACTGCGACTTTTCAATCAGCAACTTTGTCGCCAACGCCCCCGACGCCCCTGTCATTGCCACAACCAAATCCATTTTAATCCTTCCACTACCAGCAACGAATGTAGGAAAAACAACGAATGCCTACAAAACGCCTTTGAGTTGAATATCAGCACTGCCGATATCGATTAGGACTCCGTATGAAATCCCTGTTTGTTTCATGTAACTTTTCAAGTAGGCCAAATCGGCTGCCGACGCATCGCGAGCAGATGCCGAGATGGAAACCAACAACTCGGAATCAATCAACAAGCAATCTATTTCACGACCTTCAAGCACCAATCCTCCATACTTCGGCGTTAGAATCGGCTTTATGGCCACAGCATCGAGAGACCTGAATTCCTCCATCAAGAGATTCTGAAATACCTGCACTCCATAACCGTAACCATGCTCGGCAAGAACCCCTTTAATTGCAGTCACAACACGTTTGCACGATATTGGATTCCGTTGCCCTAGCTCTTTCCATTTTCCTGAAAAATGAACCGCGGCCGCAACAGGATCATATGGAATACGTTTATTAGCAAGCCGCTCCAAACCAAAGTTTATCAGGATACCGAGCCTCTTCTCCCATCGTTTGAGATAATTGATGATCTGCGTGTAGTGTTCGGGGTGAAAAGCGGATTTGATGTGTTTGAGTTCAAGAATAATCAAATCATCAACAAGAAGATCCAACTCGAAATGATCGACGACCTCGCCTCTATGCCCCAAGGCTTTCCGATTATGGCTCAAAACCTCATGCCCGCTGGAGCTTAGTGCCTCTATCATGGCACGGTGATAGTCCCACTCGTCCCAACCGGGGCCTAATCCGTTATGCACCTCCATTGCCGAACCAATAATTGAATAGGACAACTCAGGATAAATCAGTTCAGGCCTATTATTGCATCCCATCATTCTGATTTACCCATTCGTTGTTTTTCCTACATTCGTTGTAAGTCTACCCGCCGAGCAGGACGACTAGTGCGCCAGCAATGCCGGCGATGGCGGAGATCGGGAAAAACCTAACATGCACGGGAATGCTCGGCAAGTAGGCCGCGCTGAACGCTGCAATGGATACGACTGCTGCAGCTCCTGAAAGCCATCCATCCATGAGAAAAAACAACGCGGCAATGGAACCAAGATGCGTAACCCCCGCCACCCATTGCGCTCCTACCGGACCAAGCGCCGCCGGAATGCTGCGCACACCGTTGGCACGGTCAAAATCGACATCCATCAGCGCATAGATAATGTCGAAGCCGCTGATCCAGCAGAAGGTAAAGGTTGCCAACAGCAACACCTCCGGCGTGAAGGCCAAGTTATTTGTGACCGCCACAAAAGCCCCAAGAGGTGCCGCCGCCAGGCATACGCCAATACCGTAATGGCACAGCGGCGTGAACCGTTTGAGCAAAGAGTAGATCGAGAGGGGAACCAAAGGAACAAGCGACAGCTTAAGCACGGTCGAACCCAGCAACGCACAGCCCACAAAATAAAAGCCCAAACCAACCAATGCCACAGCATATCCATGCGCCAGGGAAAGCTTGCCGGAGGGCAATTCACGATTCTTCGTTCGCGGGTTTTTTGCGTCGATGTTCTTGTCGAGAATGCGGTTGATTGCCATGCCGAAGGTGCGCGCGCCAAGACCGACGAGCGCGATCAGCAGCAGCGTCTTAACCGATGGCATGCCCCCTGCCCCAAGCCA
>JBDLJW010000267.1:0-1979 GCA_039714135.1 Verrucomicrobiota bacterium | reverse complement strand
AAAATGCCAATCTACGACTACCACTGCCACCTGCCGCCACAGGAGGTGGCGGAAAACAAGCAGTATGATAATATCGGCGAATGCTGGCTAGGGGGCGATCACTACAAATGGCGCGCCATGCGCACCAATGGCGTGAGCGAGGAATTCTGCACGGGAAGCGCTTCGTGGCGCGACAAGTTCCAAAAATGGGCGAAAACCGTGCCACAAACCCTGCGCAACCCGCTCTATCACTGGACTCATCTTGAACTTCAGCGCTATTTTGGGATCAACACCTTGCTGAGTCCGAAAACGGCGGACGAAATCTACGAAGAATGTACTGCAAAACTTCGTACACAGGAGTTTTCCGCTCGTAGCCTGATGCGCAAAATGAACGTCAAGCTGGCCTGCACCACCGATGATCCCGTGGATGACCTGTACTGGCACAAACAGATTGCCAATGACGGATTCGAGACCAAGGTGCTACCCACCTTCCGTCCCGACAAGGCCATGAACCTGTCGGATTCCAATGCATGGAAACAGTATATCCAGACCCTGGAAAATGCGGCGGGGATTTCGGTCAACAGTTTTGCTTCATTGGTCGAAGCCATTGAAAACCGGCATGAATTTTTTAACTCCGTCGGTTGCCGACTTTCCGATCATGGCGTGGCCTATGTACCGGATGCGGACGCAACACCCTCTGAACTTGACGCCATTTTCAAGAAAGCAATGAACGGCGAATCCATCCCCCTCGAAGAACGCGAAAAGTTTGAAGCGGTCTTTTTGTACGAGGTTGGAAAGATGAACCATGCCCGCGGCTGGGTGCAGCAATTCCACGTCGGTGTGTTCCGGAACAACAACAGCCGCTTATTCAAAAACCTTGGACCGGACACCGGGTTCGACTCCATTGCCGACTACCGCCAAGGGCCGGGCCTGATTCGTCTGCTGGATCGTCTCGACAACTCGAATCAACTGGCCAAATCAATCCTCTACAACATCAACCCGTCCGACAACGAGCTGATGGCCACGATGATTGGCAACTATCAGGACGGCTCTGCCCCCGGAAAGATGCAGTTCGGTTCCGGCTGGTGGTTCCTCGACCAGAAGGACGGCATGGAAAAACAGATGAACTCCCTCTCGAGCCTCGGCCTGCTCAGCCGCTTCATCGGCATGCTGACCGACTCGCGCAGTTTCCTTTCCTATCCGCGCCATGAATATTTCCGCCGCATTCTCTGCAACCTGATCGGCACCGATGTCGAGAATGGCGAGATTCCCGCCGACCCGGAGCTGCTTGGCAATATGGTTGAAAACATCTGCTATAACAACGCCGCCGAATATTTCGGCATCGAGTTGTAGCACAGACCGGTTTCGCGTACTGTTGATTCATGGATGCAGGACTCTATATTGTGGGCACGCCGATCGGGAACCTTGGCGATCTTTCCTTCCGGGCAGTGGAAACCCTGAAGGAAGCCGCCTTGATCGTGGCGGAGGATACCCGCCACACCCGGCGGCTGACCGAGCGCTATGAAATCACCACCCACCTGATCAGCTGCCATAAATTCAACGAGGTGCAGCGGGCGGAACAGATCATCGAGCGGATCCAAAACGGCGAGGCTGTCGCAATGGTTACTGATTCGGGCATGCCGGGCATCTCCGATCCCGGTGCGCGCGTTGTTGCACTCTGCCGCGAAGCAGACGTGATGATCACCTCCATCCCCGGCCCCGCCGCGGTTACTACAGCCGTCGCACTGAGCGGCCTCGGCGAAAAGGGTTTCATTTTTGCGGGCTTTCTTCCGCATAAGAGCGGCGGACGGAAACGCGACCTGCTTAAGTGGATGGATGCCGACCTGCCCGTGGTGTTCTACGAGTCGCCCTACCGCTTGATCAAACTACTCGGGGAAATCGAAGAACATCTCGGCGCTGAACGCAGCGTATTCGTTGGGCGGGAGCTGACGAAGAAATTCGAGGAGCTATCCAGCGGAAGTCCAGCGGAAGTCCGCGCA
>JBDLJW010000266.1:0-1983 GCA_039714135.1 Verrucomicrobiota bacterium | reverse complement strand
GAGTCGTTGATTATTATTGCCGGGCGGCATGCGTATCCGTCGATGCTTGCGACAGCGGCGCGCAATGCCGGCGTTAAGCGTATTGTGGTGCTGGGGTTTAAGGGTGAGACGAGCCGCGAGATGGCTGCACTGGCCGATGAGATCCATTGGATGCATCTTGGCAACATGCGTGCGTTTCTTGATAAGCTGGCGTCCACCGGCATCAAACAATGCGTGATGGTGGGGCAGATTGCGCCGCACAACCTATTTACCCTTCGGATGGACAGGCTGGCGCTGGAGATGTATCGCGCCCTTGAAGCACGTAATGCCCACACGATATTCGGTGCCATTGTTTCGGAGATCGAAAAGCTGGGCATCGAGGTCCTTCCCGGCAATTCGTTCATGGAGTGCTATACGCCGGAGGCCGGGCAGCTGAGTAGCCGCGCGCCGACAGAGCGCGAGCGGGCCGATATCGAACTGGGACTGAGGTTGGTGAAGGGAACCAGTGAGTTTGAGATCGGCCAAACCGTTGCTATCAAAGACGGGATCGTTATCGCCGTCGAAGCATTCGAGGGCACCAACCAGACCATCAGGCGCGCGGGCAAGGTCGGCAAGGCCGGAACGGTGATCGTGAAGGTTCCGAAGGAGGGCCACGACATGCGCTTTGATATTCCGGTGGTTGGGACCAAGACGTTCCGGATGATGAAAAAGGCCAAGGTGTCGTGCATTGCGGTTGAGGCGGGAAAGACCATTTTACTTGAAAAGGACAGGCTCATCGCTCTGGCGGATCAATATGGAATAGCCTTTGTGGCGGTGGAAACAGGAAAAAATTAAACACAAAGGCACGAAGAGCACAAAGCTTGGTGCACTTTGGGTCTTGAGCGAAGCGGGTGTTTGATATTCAGATGAAGAAGTCGATTCTAGTCGTGGCGGGGGAGGTGTCGGGCGATCTGCACGCCGCAAAGGTGGTGAAAGCCGTGAAGGCCCGTTCGCCGGAGACTGCGTTCTGGGGTATTGGCGGCGATGGTCTGCGATCCGAGGGTGTTGAGCTTTTGCAGCATACCGACAAGATGTCGGTGATGGGCATTGTCGAGGTGCTGAAGCACTATCGCTTTTTCAAGGCGGTTTTAAAGCAGGTGCTGGACGAGGTTGATCAACGAAAGCCCGATGCCGCACTGCTGGTGGACTATCCCGGTTTCAACCTGCGCCTGGCCGCAGAGCTGAAAAAGCGTGGCGTGGAGGTCTACTACTATATTTCCCCCAAGGTTTGGGCATGGAACAAGAAGCGCATCCCAAAAATGGCAAAGGTGATTGACCGCTTGATGGTTGTTTTTCCTTTCGAAGTGGATGTTTTTAAAGGGTCGGGGCTGCGGGTTGATTTTGTAGGTAATCCGCTGGTGGAGCAGATCGACGAATTTCTGGCCTCCAACCCCGAGCCTCTTCCATGGCAGTCGGAGCAGCGGATCGCATTGCTTCCGGGAAGCCGTCGGCAGGAGATCGAGCGTATTCTGCCGACCATGCTGGCAGCGGCTAAAAGGCTCGAAACGCAGTTTCCCAATGTTTCCTTTATGATTGCGGCGCCCAACGAGCGGATTGAAAAGATCGTGAGTGAGCAGATCCAGCTCTGTCAGGAAAAGCCGTCGCGTCTGAATGTGGTTTGCGGCCATGCGCGGGAGCTGATGCGGCAGGCGGCGGCGGCGATCGTGGCATCGGGTACGGCGACGCTTGAAACGGCATTGATCGGCACGCCGCACATCCTCGTCTACAAAACCAGTGCGTTCACCTACTGGTTTGCGCGGTCGGTTGTGAAGATTTCGCATATTGGGCTGGTGAATATTGTGGCTGGGCGCACCGTCTGCCCGGAACTGATCCAGCAGGAAGCCACGCCGGAACGGCTAGCCGAGGAATCCATCAAGCTGATGAACGAAACCCCGGAGCGCAAAGCGATGATGGAAGGCTATGCCGAAGTCCGCCGGCTTCTGGGCGATAAAAAGGCCGCCGATA
>JBDLJW010000265.1:0-2003 GCA_039714135.1 Verrucomicrobiota bacterium | reverse complement strand
TTGGGTATAAGCCAGTTTATACCCTTTGCCGTAGATGGAGAGGATGTGTTGAGGTTCTTTCGGGTCAGATTCGATCTTTTGGCGGAGTTTGACGATATGGTTGTCGATCGTGCGGTTTGAGGGAAGGGCTTCCATGCCCCAGACCCGGTCAAGGATTTCGTTGCGCGAATAGACGCGGCCGGGTTCGGATGCCAGCAAGCGGAGAATGTCGGCTTCGTAGCGGCCGAGTTCTTCGGTGTTTCCGTTTGATTCCACGGTTAGCTTTGTAAAATCCACCCGGGTCTTTCCGATTTGCAGCGTCTTGATTTCCGAACCTGGTGTAGTGCGGTTGAGTACGGCCTTCACGCGGGCGATCAGTTCGAGGATGCTGAACGGCTTGACGACATAGTCGTCGGCACCGAGGCCAAGTCCGCGCAGTTTGTCGGCTTCGGACGAGCGGGCGGTGAGGAAGATCACGGGGGTTTGATCGTTGTTTTCCCGAAGCTCGGAAAGAACGCCGAAGCCATCGATGTCCGGCATCATGACATCGAGAATGACGAGGCTGTATTTTTCTCCCAGCAGGCAGTCAATAGCTTGCCGTCCGCCATAGGCGCTGTCGACCCGGTAGCCCTCGAATTCAAGATTGTCGCGGATGGAGTCGGCCATTGCCCTTTCGTCGTCAACCACCAATAGTTTCATCTGTTTCCTTTTCTGCGGGAAGCCGCCTCGTAGCTGCGGCTTTACTGGTACAGCCAGCGCTATGAGATGGCTGCTTCGTTTGTCGAGCCTCCTGCCAAACTCACGGTAAAGATTGTGCCGGTCGGTTTGTTGTCCACAACCTCAATGGATGCTCCCATCTCCTCTGCGAGCCGGCGGGCGACGCTCAGCCCGATCCCACTGCCGCGCCGAGCGGATGCCTTGCTGTCGTTCGAGCGCACAAATTCGTCGAAGATATGTTTCTTGAGCTTATCGGGAATCCCGATTCCCCGGTCGGCAACCCGCAGTATGGCTTGGTCGCCCGAACGCTCCAGTTCAAGCCGGATGCTTTTCTCCCCGTCCGAATACTTAATCGCATTGTCCATGAGGTTGAAGAGGATTTGCGAGACGGCCAGCGGATCGGCGGGAACAACGATGCCGGGCTGGATTTGCTTCTCCAGTTCAAACCCGTCCTTTTCCAGCCGGAAGCGGAACGACTCGGCAATCTGCTTGCAGAGGGCGGAGATGTCGGTGGATTCAATGTGCAGTTGTAGCTTGTTCCGCTCTATGCGCGAGAAGTCGAGCACGTTGTTGACGATGCCAGAGAGCCGCTCGCTTTCGGTTAGGATGGTTTGGTGGTAGTCGTGGACCTTGTCTTCGGAAACGCGCCCATGGTGAAGTGTTTCGGCATGCAGGCGAATGAGGGAGAGCGGCGTACGCAGCTCGTGCGAAACGGTGGCAATAAAGTTGGTTTTCATCGCATCGAGTTCACGTTGACGGTGAACAGCAATGAAAATGCCTCCTCCCAGAACGCCACCCAATACAACCATCAGGGCGAGGATCATATTTCCCGTCCGGTATTGCTGGTGGATAGTCTGCTTGGCTTTGTCGATCTCCGCATCCGGGATGAAGATGAATAGTTCTGGAATGATTTCGGCGTGCATTCCGGGCGGGGAGGAGTTTGCAAGCAGCACCGACGGGGAGGTCTGAATCTCAGGCGAATAGAGCAGGGCAAGGCCGTCCTCCCTGACTGACAACGTTTTGTCGGCGATTGCGACGCGGTAGGCCCCACTCTTCCTCTTCAGTTTATGATCAATGACCTCGGCAGTTTGCCGTAATTCGGCAAGTCGCTTTTTCACTTTTTCAAGATTGGGAACCTGCTCATCGAGAAGCTCCCGAAAAAACTGTTTCTGGGATTCAGTCAAAGAGACATTGGGATGGTCGAGCAAGGTAAGGATGCAGCAAACGGTCTGCACCTCGTGTTTCAACTCCAGCATGTTGAAAAGCGCCCCCACCTTTTTATAGAGATCATTCGGGGTATCGACCGG
>JBDLJW010000264.1:0-2023 GCA_039714135.1 Verrucomicrobiota bacterium | reverse complement strand
GGTATCAATCCCAAACGGATGGACTGGGCCATGCTGGGCACCATACTGATCCTCGTGGCCATAAGCGTGTCATTCGTCTACAGCGCCCAGTTCAAGTCCGCCGAGAGCTTCGGCGACAGTTGGGAAAACCAGTTGATCTTCGCCGGGCTTGGATTATGCATCTATACGGCGCTGGTCTGGTTTGACTATAAGATTTTCGCCGCGCTCTCCTGGTGGGTCTATGCCGGATCTATCGGACTGCTGCTGCTGGTTTTCCTTTTCGAAGCCAACAACGGGGCCCAGCGCTGGATCCCGCTTCCCGGCTTCACCATCCAGCCCTCGGAATTGGCGAAGATCGCGGTGTCCATCAAGCTCGGAGCCTATCTTTCGGCTCCCGATCGCGATGTGGACGAGTGGAAGACATTTTTCAGCTGCGCGGCCATTGCAGGGCTGCCGTTCCTGCTGATTGCGGTGGAGCCGGACCTGAGCACGTCGCTCACGCTGGTGCCGATTACACTGGCCATCATGCTCTACATGGGCGTGCAGCGGAAGCTGCTGCTGATCGGCATTGCGGCGATTGTGCTGATTGCCACGGTCGCCTGCACCTGGATCAAGTTTGAGCGTCCGCCCGAAGGCCAGGCCGCCGCCAAGGGGCAAATCCTCCCGGTCATGCCCTTTTTGGCGGACTACCAGAAAGACCGCATCAAGGTCTTCCTCATGGAAGACCACGATGTCGCCGGTGCGGGCTGGAACAAGCTGCAGTCGCAGATTGCGGTGGGCTCCGGCGGCCTGCGGGGCAAGGGCTATTTAAAGGGGACGCAAAACATCCTCGGGTTCCTGCCCGCCGCCGTTGCGCAATCGGATTTTATCTTCTGTGTCATTGCAGAGGAGACTGGATTTATGGGAGGAGCATTCATCATCGTGCTCTACACCGTGTTGTTAGGAAGATGTATGCGGGCTTCGATAAGATCCCGCGACGAGTTTGGGCGGCTCATGGCGCTGGGAATCGGCGTCATGTTGTTCTGCCATGTGTTTGTAAATATTGCGATGACCATCGGCATTCTGCCGATTACAGGACTACCTCTACCGTTGATGAGCTACGGTGGTTCCTTTATGGTCAGTACAATGATTGCCCTCGGCCTGGTGCAAAGTGTCTACCAGCGCCGAAGAAATAGATAAGGAGAAAACCATGTTTAAGAAAAATAAGGATTCCAAGGGAAGACAGCCCGAGAAAAAAGAGATCCTGATCAATATCGAGCCGCTCGAAACGCGCGTTGCCGTGCTCGAAAACGGAAAGCTGGATAATTTCCACATTGAACGGCAGGAGGACAACCGGATTGTCGGCAGTATCTTCAAGGGGAAGATTCAAAATCTGGAGGATGGTCTCCAGGCCGCCTTCGTGGATATCGGCCTCAAGAAAAACGCCTTCATTCACTACTGGGACATGATTCCCGAAGACGCCGCGCGCCTCGAGCGCGAGGAGGGTGTCCGCGCCAAGAGCTCCACGCGCCGCCGCAAGAAATACAAGCCCGGCGAAATGCAGAAGATCTTTCCGGTCGGATCCGAGGTTATCGTGCAGGTTACCAAGGACGCCATTGGCACCAAGGGCCCGCGCGTTACGGCCAACCTCAGTATCCCCGGCCGCTTCCTCGTGATGATGCCCGGCACGCACCTCAAGGGGATTTCCCGCAAGATTGAGGATGTCAAGGAGCGCAACCGCCTCAAGAAAATCCTCTCAAGGCTACCCATTCCCGAAAACATCGGGGTGATCGTTCGCACCGCCGGTTCCGGAACAAAAAAGACCAGTTTTGTGCGCGATGCCCGTACGCTGTTCGAAATTTGGAACGACATCGAGAAAGGTATCAAGGGAAGCCCCGCACCCTGCACGCTTTATAGCGAGCCCAACCTCGCCGAGCGCGTTGTGCGCGACTATCTCACCGAGGACATCGACCGCATCTACATCGACGACCGCGAAATGTTCGAGCAGACCCGGCAGGTCATCGCCAAGTTTTCGCGCCGTTCGCGCAACTGGGTGCAGATGTAT
>JBDLJW010000263.1:0-2030 GCA_039714135.1 Verrucomicrobiota bacterium | reverse complement strand
AAAGGAACCCCGATTATGATCAAACCACCCAAGGCCTATGAAAACATTCCGTTTTTAAACAGCGACCACTGCCGCCCCGTACGCCTTCAGCTCGAATACCTGCACCCGGAAGTCACAATGCATGACGAGGGCATCAAATCCACCATCGTCCTCTTCGGCGGCGCGCGGATTCCCTCGCCCGAAACCGTTGATGAATGCAAGAACCCCAAGCTTGCCGGATTGCTCCCCTATTATGAAGAAGCCCGCAAGCTGGCGGAGATCGTCAGTACCAGTTGCCAAACCAACCACGAATGCGAATATGTCATCGTGACCGGCGGAGGGGGCGGCATCATGGAGGCCGGCAACCGCGGCGCGGACGAAGCGGGCTGCAAATCGATTGCGCTAAACATTACCCTTCCCTTCGAGCAGGAGGCCAACCCGTATGTATCGCCCGGCCTCAACTTCGAGTTCCGCTATTTCCACATGCGCAAGATGCATTTTCTACTGCGGGCCAAAGCGGTATGCATCTTCCCCGGCGGCTTTGGAACCTTCGACGAACTCTTCGAAGCGCTAACCCTGATCCAAACCAAAAAGATCAATCCAATGCCGGTGATCCTTTTCGGCACCGACCACTGGAAGCGAATCATCGACTGGGACTATCTTGCCGAATGCGGTGTTATCAGCCCCGAAGACCTCGACCTGCTCACCTTCTGCGACAACGCGGAAGATGCGTGGAAAACAATCACCGACTTTTACGAGTAGGTTGAAGCTCCCGTTTTGGCACGGGAATTGGTCGGAGCGGCCTTTTAAATTTTCCAGAAAAAACCACCGCTCCTTTTCGCCATAAACAGGAATAAAATGGTATTCTATCTCGACAATATCTTGCGGGGGTAACTAGACTCCCCCTCAACAAAACGTGGAGAACCTGTTATGAAGAAAGCTATTCTCGTCGGTTTCGCATCAACTCTTTTCCTGCTTCCCGGCTGCTCAAAGAAAAACGAGTTCCAGCCCCCACCCCCGCCGGAAGTAACGGTTCAGAATCCAACACAGAAAGACGTCACGACCTATAAGAGCTTTACCGGGCGGCTGGCGGCATCGGACAGCGCCGACATCCGTGCCCGCGTGAAGGGATTCCTGAAGTCCATCGACTTCACGGACGGCCAGCGCGTTGAAAAAGGCGACCTGCTTTTCACCATCGAAGACGAGGAATACAAATCCACCGAAGCCTCGGCAGAAGCCCGGGTGGAACAAACCAAGGCCAAGCTCAAACTGGCGGAATCCACTCTTGAGCGAACCAAAAAAGCGTTCGAAACCAAGGCGGTTTCCGAGCTGGATGTGCTAAGCGCCGAAGCCGAGCTGGACGCGGCAAAAGCCTCCATGCTGGAAGCGGAAGCCGCACTGCAGAAAGCTCGGCTAAACCTCTCCTACACTGAAATCAGCGCACCCTTTGCCGGACGGATCGGCGAAAGCGGATTCAGCGTCGGCAATCTGGTGGGTGACGGCGGAGCCACCCTGCTGACGACGATTATCGTCGAAGCCCCGATCAACGCCTACTTCAATGTCGACGAACGCTCCCTGCTGCCCTATCTCTCCAGGGGCGTGCGCGAAAACAAGCCCGGCACAAAGCTGCCCTCCGTCAAGCTCCAGTTGGCCGACGGAAAAATCCATCCCGAAGAGGGCGTCGTAAACTACATCGATCCCGAAGTCGACCAAGGTACCGGCACACTGACGGCGCGCGCCACCTTCTCCAACGAAGGCATTAAACTCTTCCCCGGCCTCTTCGCGAAGGTGCTGCTCCCGAACGAAGTGAACGGGGCGATCCTTGTTCCCGAACAGGCCATCCAGCGCGACCTGACCGGAACCTATGTCCTGACCGTGGATGCCGGAAACACGGTGGAGCCGAAATACATCACCGTCGGCGAGCGTGTCGAAACCACACGCATTGTGGCCGGAGGGCTTTCAACCGAGGACAGAATCATCGTGAAAGGCATCCAGCGCGCCCGGCCCGGCATAAAGGTGCGCATCGCCGAACCTGAATCCGAAAAAAAGTA
>JBDLJW010000262.1:0-2033 GCA_039714135.1 Verrucomicrobiota bacterium | reverse complement strand
TCCTGCCCGCGGGTGAGATCCTTGAGCTTTTCGTAGGGCTTCTCGATGCCGGCCTTGCGCATGACGGTCTGGATGGGCTCGGCGAGGACTTCCCAGGCGTTGTCGAGGTCGGACGCGAGGTTTTCCTCGCGCAGCTTGAGCTTGCTGAAACCTTTGAGCGTGGAGAGGTAGGCAATCATGCTGTAGCCGAAGCCGACGCCCATGTTGCGCAGGACGGTGGAGTCGGTGAGGTCGCGCTGGAGGCGCGAGATCGGAAGCTTGGCGGAGAGGTGCGAGAAGATGGCGTTGGCGAGGCCGAGGTTGCCTTCGGAGTTCTCGAAGTCGATGGGGTTGACCTTGTGCGGCATGGTGGAGGAGCCAACCTCGCCCTTGACGGTCTTCTGGCCAAAGTAGGCCATGGAGATGTAGGTCCAGATGTCGCGGTCGATATCGACGATGATGGTGTTGAAGCGGCTGATGGCATCGAACATTTCGGCCATGTAGTCGTGCGGTTCGATCTGGGTGGTGAAGAGGTTTTGCTTCAGTCCGAGGTTGCCTTCGATGACGCCTTTCGCCAAGGCCGGCCAGTCGACGTCCGGGTAGGCGGAAAGATGGGCGTTGAAGTTGCCGACGGCACCGTTGAGCTTGCCGAAGATTTCGACGGCTTCGGTCTTCTGCTTCTGCATGGCGAGGCGGTCGGCGAATACGGCGAGCTCCTTGCCGATGGTGGTGGGCGATGCGGTCTGCCCGTGGGTGCGGGCGAGCATGGGTACGGCTTTCCACTCGGCGGCAAACGCCTTGAGCTGGTCGATCAGCTCCTGCTGGTGCGGAAGCAGTGCGGCAAGGCCGTCCTTGAGCATGAGCGCGTGGGAGAGGTTGTTGATATCCTCGGAGGTGCAGGCAAAGTGCAGGAATTCGTTAAGCTCTTCGAGCGTGGTGCCTTCGATCTTCTGCTTGAGGTAGTATTCGACGGCCTTGACATCGTGGTTGGTGGTGCGCTCGATGGTTTTGACCTTTTCGGCTTCCTGCGGAGTAAAGTCGTCGACGATGCCCATGAGCAGGGTCTTTTCCTCGGTGGTCAGCTCGCGGCACTCGGGGATGCCGGCTTCGGCGCAAAGCGCCATGAGCCAGAGGACTTCGACACGCACGCGGTTGCGCACGAGGGCGTATTCGGAAAAACATTCGGTGAGTTCGGACACCTTGGATGCATAGCGCCCGTCGATCGGGCTGATGGCTGTAATCATGATTCTCTCTCCTCTAAAATTTTGACGGGATAACAGGATGGACTGGATGGACAGCCTCTAAAAACCTAAACCCGCTTCACTTGTGAAACGCTGAATATAGACAGGTGCAACCGGTTTTTAAACCGCAGAATGTGCCGAAATTCGAATGTTTAAGGACAGGATTATTAAATGACAGAATCATTTCTGTTCATGGGGAAGAAAATAGTCCTGTCATTTAATCATCCTGTCAAAATATCCATCCAAGTGTCGTAGGCCTTTTGGAGGGCGCGGGCGCGGTGGGAGATGCGGTTTTTGACGCTGGAATCAAGCTCGGCGAAGGTTTCGGAATAGCCGTCGGGAACAAAGAGCGGATCGTAGCCGAATCCGTTGGTGCCGCGCAACTCTTCAATGATTACTCCGGGGCATTCTCCGGCGACGGTCTGCACACTGCCGCCGGGATCGGAAAGCGCGGCCACGGTACGGAAGCGGGCGGAGCGATCATCCTTATCGGCGAGTTCGCGCAACAGCTTTTCGTTGTTGGCTTCGTAGGAGCATTCCTCGCCGGCATAGCGGGCGGAATAGACGCCCGGCGCGCCGTCGAGGGCATCGACTTCCAGGCCGGAATCGTCGGCCATGGCCCAGCAGCCGGTGGCCGCGGCAATCTCCACGGCCTTTTTTATGGCGTTGGCTTCGAGCGTGTCGCCGTCTTCGACGACATCGGGGATGTCCGGAAAATCGAAGGCGGAGAGAACTTCCAGCCCCTGAAAGTCAAAAATGGCCCGGATTTCTTCGAGCTTGTGGGCGTTGCGCGTTGCGATGACTAGTTTCATG
>JBDLJW010000261.1:0-2038 GCA_039714135.1 Verrucomicrobiota bacterium | reverse complement strand
GCCCCGTTGCCGTTCACATCCACAAACGCACGGATATAATAGGAGCCCGATGGATCCAGTCCCTCGATCCGATAAGCGCCATCCGCGCCGGCAACCGCATACTTGGAAAGGGACCAATCGCCTATGGTCGGATTGGCCAGAACATAGACCGTGCCGCTTTGTGCTCCCCCGTTTACAACAAGTCCGCGGACGGAGGCCGGAACACTGGCCGGATTGGTTGAACTGGTTCCGGCCCCGACCTCCACGCCATCAGGCGCTCCATCACCATCGGAGTCTGGATTGAGAGGATTCGATCCGTTTAGATATTCATCGAGATTGGATACCCCGTCAAAATCCATATCCCCGCCCGGATCAACATTTCCCCCGCAATACTCCAGCTCCCATGCATCCGGCATGCCGTCCGAGTCCGCATCGGAATTACCGAGCAGGAGATCCAGACCAAGGATTGAATCCAGCAAGGTAAGGTTCGTGCTGCCGAACTCTTCCCCGAGATCCTGTATCCCGTTGGGGTTCGTATCCCGGAAAACCGAAATGCTGTAGTTTTTCAATGTGACCAGATTGGTGAACGAATAGCTTGCACCGGTGGACTGGAAATCCAATTCAAACCCATCCGCCGAAACCGTGCCGAGGAAATCCCCGGACACGGACTCCACCGGAAGGAATGTCCCGGACAAGGATGCCAGAAACGATGCAGAATCGGATGGATCGCTACCGCCCGCAACCTCTTCATAATCGGTTTGGCCATCGGTATCCGTGTGGTTGGTTGAGGGATTGCTCCCATACAGATAGAGCTCGCGGCTATCGACCAATCCGTCCCCGTCCGTATCCAGATCCGCGTTTCCCAGAGAATAGAACCGGCACGCGAGGTTGGAGGACGCGGCATCCTGCCAGACCAGATTGGTCGAACCATCCGTGACAATATTCGTGCAGACCAGCTGCCAGCCCCGGGCAACCAGATTGGTCGTCGCAAACACTTCCAACCGATTCGTAAAACCGGCGGGCCACCTCAGCTCCAGTTCCGCCACACCATTGGTGGTGTCCTCTATGCCGAGCAAAAGGTTGGTTACAACCGCAGGGAACGACATGGCCATCGCCATGGGTTCGGCAAGAGCAACGGCCAACGCCTCCTGCTCGGCAACCATGGCTTCCTCTTCCAGATAGCTCTCCGCAAACGAGACTGGCACAACACGGATTTCGGCGCCGGATTTTGCAGCGTGATACAACTCCCGCTGAGCAAGGGTCAGTTCCGATGCATCGCTTAAACCAAAATGAGCAAGCGCCCAAAAATATGGATCATAGTCCACCGTCCGGCGGAAAACAGCCGTGCTGTCCCCGTTATAGATCACCAGATCGCCGCTATAGTCCAACAACACATAAAACGTATATTCGGGATACATCAGGCCGCCGAGCGTTCGTAGCTCCCCAACCGCCTGCGACAACAGCTCCTGCTCCCATTCGCCCGAATTCCAGTCCACAAAATAGATCTGTTTTTCCAGATGGATATAAACCGCATCCCCCGGAAGCGGCGGCAAAAACAGTTCATGCACCGCATTGAAAATATCTTCCAGCTGCACCGGCGATGTTATATCCGCCGCAACAACCGGCTCCTCGACGGGTTTGACTGCACTGACCATCAATGGCATCAGCGCAACCAATGAAACGAACAAACTATTAGCCTTCATATTTCCCTTCCGTTATGCGCCAAAAAAAGAGGCGCGACCTCAAACAAGTCTCTTACGAGGGACCGCCAAGCCCCACACCGAAACTAGCTGAGGCCACGCCCGAGCGGGCGCGCCTTGCCAGTTGTTTCGGTGTTAAAATTTGGCGGTTTTCGTAAGAAACAAACTGCGTTAAACGCAAAGTATTAAATTGTCGGGCCAGTGTATCTTTAAATGGAAAGCTGTCAACAAATCTCCTTGTGGAGGGTTTCCCCGCAAAACCAAGCGGCGCTTTTGGCCCGGGGGCGACTCGACCGGGAGGAGATGATTTCGCAATACTTGCCGAACGGTAGGTACATGAATTCATGTAAAGCCAAACT
>JBDLJW010000260.1:0-2046 GCA_039714135.1 Verrucomicrobiota bacterium | reverse complement strand
GGGCTTTTAGCTCTGGGCACCCGAAGCGCAACCCGGTTCCGGGTCTCTGCGACTTCGCAGCGTGCTGGTATGTTGAAGAGCAGGGACTGGAGTCACGAGCTCGCGTCGGGGGGAACTGCTTCGTCGTCGGCCCCGGTATCCGAGGAACTGTCCGCGTTATCCCGCTCTAATTTTTCTAGTACCCTTTCCGCCTTGTATGGTAACCTGTATTCTATGGCAAGTAAACAGACGTGCAAGGTACCCGGGTGCGAGTCCGCGTCCGGAAGAAACAGGCTTTCCTATTGTCGACGACACTGGAATGAGGCAGTCTCCCAGATCGTTCCTATCAAAAAGAATGCTGTGGTGGACGATGAGTACACCGATGCCGATCTTGCGGAGCTTGGAGTGGCCGCGGCATCGCCCGCGGAAAAGCAGCTACTTCCAGAGGTAGCGCCTGTATGCGCGTGTGCCTCGTCCGGTTCTGGAGCTGTAGAAATCGTTATCACACAAGGAGTGTTGACGATTGCTGTACACGAGCCACGGCCAGAACAGGTTGCCCTCCTAGTGAGTGCGGCTCTAGAGGGTAATCATGGGAATTGTTCCAAAACGTAGAATACTCGACGCAGCCCGTGCGTTGAAAGTCGAGAACTCTGCTCTTCAGAAGGAGATTAGAGAGCTCGAGGCCCGTATTGCATATCTCGACGAGCTAGGTGTGTGGACCGCGCGTCCCAATGCGCGCATCGATAAGCGGGAGCCTAAAAGTGGGCTGCGTGAGGGCGCAGCGGTCGCGCTGCTTTCAGACGTTCACATAGGAGAGGTTGTTGACCCCAGTCAAATCGACGGGCTCAACGAGTACAACTTCGAGGTCTGCAAGCGGCGCTTGTCCAAGTTCTTCCGCGGTGTAATCTATCTTGTGCGGAATGACCAGAAGGCTTTCAACGTCCGAGACCTTGTCTTGTGGCTCGGCGGTGACATCGTTACCGGCTACCTCCGCGATGAGGATCTCGAAGCGTGTGAGTATTCACCAACAGAATCCTCACTGCTCGCGCGTGGACTACTTCAAGAAGGCGTGCAATTCCTACTCGACGAACTCGACGTAGAAACGATCCACGTCCTGTGCTCGCATGGAAATCACGGCCGTTGTCATGATAAGTCAACGGAATTATTGACTAAGTGTGGGTGGCGTAGCTATGATGAGCTCAACATCGGCGACGTTGTTGCAACGTACGTTCTGGAGAGCGGCGAGACTGAGTGGCAAGCGCTCACTGATGTGTACGTTGATCAGTACGACGGTCCAATGGTGCACGTTCAGACCCGAACTGCAGATTACATGGTAACGCCCCGTCACAGGATGGTGCTCGGGGATGTAAAGACGACCACTGATCAGTTTATGGAGATGCAGGAGATCGTGGAGCGGGGCAGTTTTGGCGCGAAGAGCTGGCCGAAGTGTGCTTTGGGTCATGACCGTGATCTTCTAGGCGTGTCCGATGATGAGCTCCGACTTCTCGGGTGGATCATGACTGACGGCCACTATACCCGAGGCGTGGATATCAGTATTTCGCAGAGCAAGCCAGAAGGAATAGCTGCGCTGCGCGCACTACTTGCAGCACTCGAAATTGAGTACACGATCGGCGATCGTAAGCGTCTCCCGCCTGTTATTAAAGGAGTTCAAGTAAAAGAGGTGCTCAGAGAATATACGTTTTACTTGCGCAGGGCAGACGCGGCGCGTCTTATCGAGCTTGTGCCTGATCGATACGTAGTGCCCGATTGGATGCGGAATCTGTCAAGGCGGCAGTTCAATGCGTTTCTCGATGGGCTTCTAGCGGGGGATGGACACGTCAGAGACAGGGAGAGGGTTCTCTATAGCCCTTTCGAGTTTTTGACACAAGTACAACAGCTCGCTGTTACAAATGGTATTGCGGCCCGGCTCCGGAAAGACAAGCGCGGAGACTACATTCTGTCGCTACCTACATCAACGCGAGGGTACGTCAACGATTTCAAAAGCAGTGTGCAGGTGGTGCGGTATAAGGGAGCCATCTGGTGTGGTACGGTGCCCAATGGAACGCT
>JBDLJW010000259.1:0-2080 GCA_039714135.1 Verrucomicrobiota bacterium | reverse complement strand
CAGACGCGCTGTCGAGATCATCATACGACTCCCAGTCGTCATACGGCTCGCGATCGTCATGGTCGGTATCCGGTTCTGGTCCCAACCACAAATCGCCGGGGTCACCTGACACATCTCCGTAGATCGGCTCAGGGTCCGCAAACTGAGGCAGGCGCAGCGTTGGTGTAGCAACCGCACGCGTTGTCGTCGGGGCGGTCAGAGCTGTTGGGGGTGCGACCCGTTGGGGTGTCCCTGTGCTGCTCTCAGGCGCTTCCGATGTTGAATAGGATTGTCCAAGTATCACTGAGGGTGCGACCCGTTGGTCCGACGTTGAATAGAATTGTCCAAGTATCACTGGGGGTGAAGCGCCTGCTGATAACGACGCGTCATATTCAGAACGCTCGGCAACAGCGCGTTCAAGCGCAGGAGGGATCACGTCCGCCATGATCGTCTCACCGAGCTTCAGCGTCTCATCGACTACAGCAGTTTCCGCACGCGTCGGCGCCACGCCCCTCTCAAGCGTCTGGAGGGACTGCATAGCTCCGATCCGAGCTTCCCGCACAGCAAAACTTGTTCCGGGGAGCTGAGCGATTCTGGTAAGTTCTGCTTTGACCACCAGGGGCGGCGCTGTTGATAGCGAAATCGTCATTTCTTCCTCGTTACTAGATAGCCGATCCCGGCCGCGATGATGAGCCCACCACCAACGACCGCGGTCCAGTTACCCCCACCACTAATCTCATCTGGGAGCTCGTCAAGATCATCTGTAGACGGCGCGACGTTGAGCGGAGGATCGGTGTCCTCTGCGTAACCCTCCTCGTCTGGAATAGCCCAAACACACATCGCAACATCGTCAACAGCCGTTTCTAGCTGCGAAACAAGCCAGTCTGGAACCGTATCGTAGGTACCTATTTGATCAACGAGGTCGAAGGCGCGGTGTACCACGTCCGCGCACTCATCCTCCCCAAGCTGCTCGTCGTAGAAGGCCAGCTCATCTATGAGGGCCTGAAGCTCCTCGAGGGTCATGTCGCACCCTTCCAGATGTAGTAGAGGGAGCCGAGTAGTAGCGGCACCGCAACAGTCGCCGCGATGACACCAGCGTACTTGGTTACAGGCTGACAGGTCCCATTTTCAAGCTGGAGCACACCGCGCGCCAATGCGTCGAACGCGTCTTTCATTGCCGCGGGGAGCACAACCCCGCCGGGTTGCGCTGCAGAAAGCTCGGCAAGTTGCGGATCCTGCGCCCACATACCAACCTCCGCCTCCCACTCGTCAGAAGTCCAGGTACCGAGCGACTCCCAGGGAATCGGAATAGAGAAGGGTGGAGTGGCAGGATCAGTGTCGGCCTCAGCGGGCAACAGCGACTCGAGATCGAGTGCGGCCTCCTGAATCTCGAGCTGAAAATCCTCACAACCTTCTACAGCGGAAACAGCAAGCGCGCGCTCGATAAGCGACGCGTACCCCTCGGCCTCGACCCCGTCTGCGACATAGAGTCGGTTTCCGTCACGTGTGATGTAAGTACCCATTATCGTTTACCTCTCAAGAGAACAGTTCCAACGAGGAGTAGACTTGCCGCACCCGCAGCAACCAGCCCCACTTTCAACCCGGTCGACATTCCCCCAGTTTCGGATATGCTTGGAATTCCCCTTACTTCTGGTTCGTCATCGGTAAGCTCTGGCCAAGAAATGTCCTTTTCTGTCGGCTCAGGGTCGTAGTCAGGGCCGTAGTCGGGCCCGAACCCCGTATCAAGCGCGTCAACTAGCAGTGAACACTCTGCATGAAGTGTTTGTAGTGCGCTGTAATCGTCGAGGGACAGCCACGTGCCTGCGGCGTATGTACGTGATGTGGCCTGCTCACCCCGGATCATGCCAGTACTTGTAATAACGTGTTCGTGGATGAGATTGCGGAAGCGCGTTATTTCTGCCGAAGTGGAGCAACCTTGAACGTAGGCGTAGTCAAGAAGGTCAATCTCTGCAAGACCCTCCTCTGCGGTCAAGACCACAATCGGCGTACCATCAGACAGTGCTACACGATCGCTCATGTCCCCATAGTAGAGGACTTCGGCACTACATGTGGATTTGGTGCTGCGTCTTCACTGCTACAC
>JBDLJW010000258.1:0-2082 GCA_039714135.1 Verrucomicrobiota bacterium | reverse complement strand
AAACGGTCGAGTTATTGCCGGCACGTGAATTTCCTACCGATGAAGCCGGCATTAAAAAATTCCGTGAGCGTTATCGTGAACTATTATCGGGCGACCCGCTAAACAGCATCATCTATAAGAGTGTCAGCGACGGCATCATGCCGACCGGCATCGAATATTACCTGCCCGTTTTTTATGATGAGGGCGAACTCGACACACTGTTCGATTACCTGCCCAGATCATCGCTTTACATCGCACCGCAGGAATTAACGCCGCAGTTAGACGTTTTCGAAGCCGAGGTTAAAGAGCGCTATGAGCAGCGCCGGCACGATATCGAACGCCCTATTTTATCACCTGACTATCTGTATCAATCCAGCAGCGAGATCACCGCTAGATTAGAACAGGCGAGCCTAGTTTATACATCGAAGAATAAAAGCATCGATGAACAGGATAACGCAAAAGTAAAAACACCGCCCGACCTGATCCTGCAAACGAGACTGGAAGAACCGGCACAGGCTCTGCATAACTTCATCAGCACACACCAGGGCCGCATCCTTTTCGTTGCAGAAACCAGTGGCCGCCGTGAGGTATTGACCGAGTTATTACGCGGCCATCAGATACACCCGAAAATATGCACCTCATGGCATGAGTTTATTGCCTGTGACGATACCATTTGTATTACCGTCTCCGAAATCACTCACGGCCTCATGCTGCTGGATTCGGATATCGCCGTTATTACCGAGTCACAGATCTACGGTCAGCGCGCCATTCAAAAACGGCGCAGAAAAAAACGCGGCACCGACAGCGATGCCATTGTACAGAATCTTACCGACCTGACCATTGGCGCACCGGTGGTTCATATCGATCATGGCGTCGGCCGTTACCTCGGCCTGGAAAAACTCAGCGGTGAGGGTTATGACGCAGAATTTCTGCTGCTGGAATACGCCGGTAACGACAAATTATATGTCCCGGTCTCTTCCCTGCACCTGATCAGCCGTTACACCGGCGCCTCAGCCGAGAATGCACCGGTGCACAAACTCGGCTCGGACCAGTGGTCCAAAGCACGTAAAAAAGCCGCCAAACAGGCGCGTGATGTCGCTGCCGAGTTGCTCGACATCCATGCCCGCCGCGCCGCGATTCAGGGACGTTCATACCATATCGATGAAAACGAATACGCCAGCTTCTGCAACAGCTTTCCGTTTGAAGAAACACCTGACCAGGAAACGGCGATCAATGCCGTATTAGACGATCTGCGCAGCCCGCAGCCGATGGATCGCGTGGTCTGCGGTGATGTCGGTTTCGGTAAAACCGAAGTCGCCATGCGCGCCGCTTTTGCCGTTGCCAATAACGGCAAGCAGGTCGCCATCCTGGTGCCAACGACATTATTGGCACAACAACACTTTCAAAACTTTACCGACCGCTTTGCCGACTGGCCCATCAAAGTGGCCGTGCTGTCACGTTTCAATACCGCAAAAAAACAAAAAGAAATCCTGGAAAATGTCGCTAACGGCAAAGTGGATATCGTCGTCGGCACCCACAAGTTATTACAGAAGAGCGTCAAATTTAATGACCTCGGCCTGATCATCGTCGATGAAGAACACCGTTTTGGCGTGCGCCATAAAGAACATGTTAAATCGCTGCGTGCCGAGATCGACATCCTGACGCTCACCGCCACCCCTATTCCACGGACATTAAATATGTCGCTGGCCGGCATCCGCGATCTATCGATCATCTCGACGCCGCCAATGCAGCGCCATTCGATCAATACCTTCGTTACCCAGTGGAACGACACCTTGATCCAGGAAGCCTGCCAGCGTGAATTGAAACGCGGTGGCCAGATCTACTTCCTGCACAACGAAGTTAAAACCATCGAAAAGATCACCCATGACATCCAGGAACTGATGCCGGATGCCCGGGTTGAATTCGCCCATGGCCAGATGCCGGAAAAACAGCTGGAACAGGTGATGCTGGACTTCTACCACCAGCGCTTTAATATCCTGGTGGCAACCACCATCATCGAAAGCGGCATCGATGTACCCACGGCCAATACCATCATCATCAACAAAGCCGACCATTTGGGTCTGGCGCAGTTACACCAGATCC
>JBDLJW010000257.1:0-2084 GCA_039714135.1 Verrucomicrobiota bacterium | reverse complement strand
TTTCGCATTTCTGCGAACCCGCGGACAATGCGCTCGCTGGCAATAGCCAGCGCAGCATTATCCCGGGCAGACACATCAGCGCCGGTGACAATGACCTCAATATCAGTCTTGATGAACTTATCCACCGCCTTGCGTCGTGCCAGCACGACGCGGATGATATCGCTCAGCATCCAAAGGAAATACTGCTGCCGGCTTTCGTAATGGCGATAGGTAGGACTACCGCTTTGAATAGCGGTAGTCCTCGTGGCAGACTCTGGCTCGCTCAGAAAGTGCATAGGCAAGCCAGCTCCCACGGCAACCATTTTCTTGAGTGTCAGCCCATCTTTGTTAGCTTCAATGCTGCTTAACTTAGCGCTGATAACTTCCCATTCCTCGTTGCTCTTGGAGTTGAGCACCTTGATCGCCCCGGGTTGTGGGGGGTGAGAGTTGAGCTGCGCTTCATAGGCTTCCCGCTCTGCATCATTAGAGAAAGCACGCTTGACCACATACATAAAGATATTGCGGAACCGATTCAAGCGTACTCTGTCCTCAAGCCACTGCGAATAGCGTTTCAGCCAGCGCACCAGAGAACCCAGGTCACTCTCCCCCCACTGCGCACCCACCGGTCGATTGACGGCATAGTGCAGCATCACCGGCTCGAACTCACCATTACCGTTTGGCTCATTCCCATCCTTCTTGAAGGCTTTATAGGTGATAGCATCCTTACCGTCTATCGTAGAAACACACCGGTACTTTAATTCGTTTTCAACGTCATTTTCTGCGGTATCAATATGCTCGATACCCCAGGTCTCGCCGTCATAGGATGGAATAGCACGCATGAAAGACATACCCGCCGCATCGGTGCTGATCAACGGAAACAGATCGCCGGCGCGGGTCAGCTCATCACACCACTCCTGGCAGCGGATCGCCATGCGGTTTTGTGGATGTTCCCACCATGCTTGCAGAAAGTCGTTTGTGCGCTTGTGCTCGCAAGCGAGTTTAATATCACTGACAACGTACTCCGTTGTCAGTGACACAATCCTGTGTGCCAGCGGGTTTGTTCGCCATGCTTCCATAGCGTCACGCATCAGCTCGACTCTATCCTGGGCGAAATTATCCCGACCGCTGCCGGCACCCAGCAAGCGCACATCACTCCTCCGATCGACAGCATCAACAGCAGCCGAAATGCGCCGGTTGATCTCCTCACCAAATAATGAACTGGCTGCCCTGCGCCAGGCTCGTTGTATGAAATTCGCCATATGCTTCTTTCCTTTCTTTGACCTTTTCCCAAGCGGAGGATTAATGAAAAAACGCCCGCTCCTTTCGGAACGGGCGCTAATGCGGCGGTTACGTGTGATCTCTTTTGAGTGTTGATGCCGGGGCAGCGTGGGGCTGCGCGGGCGTTTATCGTTATTTATTTAGCTCAATTGTTCTAATTATACAGCATTTTTAGAAAATTGCAAGGGTTAAAGACTCACATCTCGGGCGCAGCGGAAGCCGCTGTCAAGGGAGCCGCTGGTGGGATGGTTGAAGCGGCGGTCGGCGGCTCGCAACCGGTCGGCGCTGTCCCCCCAGGTGCCGCCTCGGATGACGCGGTAAGTGCCCTCCCCAGGTCCAGCGGGATTCAACCCCGGAGAGACGGCATAATAATGCTCATCGTAGACGTCGCTGACCCATTCCCAGACATTACCGGCCATATCGTAAAGACCGTACCCGTTAGGGCTGTAAGCACCGACGGGGCCGGTGTCGGTATCGTTGCAATCGCCATCATCATCAAACCTGGCACCGTTGGCTGCACCCGGCTGGCATACAGGGGGTGAATCTCCCCAGGGATAGGCAGCCCCTTCGAGACCACCGCGGGCGGCTTTCTCCCATTCAGCTTCGGTGGGCAGTCGAGCGCCGCGCCAGGCGCAGTACTGTACTGCTTCATACCAATTGGCGTAAATGACCGGATAGTCGGCAAAGTCTGGATTGCCGAAATAAACCCGGCGGGTGTAGGAGCTGTCGAATGCGGTGGTATCGGTTGTGGGATCGCAAAGGCCTAAATCGGCGCAGACGGCGTATTGTTCGTTGGTGACCTCGTATTGGTCGATATAGAAAGCGTC
>JBDLJW010000256.1:0-2089 GCA_039714135.1 Verrucomicrobiota bacterium | reverse complement strand
GGCTTTTCCCCCAGCTGGTCGTTCGCCAGAAGCTCCTCGTACAGCTTCTGCACCGACTTGTTGGGAAACGCTTTGCACCGTCCCCTAATCGCCGCCATCTCCCGGTCACCAAGCTTGCGAGGACGCCCGCTATCCGTGCGCCGCTTAGGCATAAGCCCTCCAAAGCCGCTTGTGCGATACGCCTTGAGCCACGCCTTTAATGTAGACACCGCCACCGTCTTGGCCCGACCCCCGATCACCTGCTCCCGACTCGCCACCTGCCGAAACCACGCGTTACGACTGCGCGCCGTCTCCGCCAGCACCGGGCTGATCAGCTTGTACCGCTGCAAGGCGATCTCTTGTCTCATTTCGTTTGTCATTGGGTCCTCCGTCATGGAATTTTGAGGTTTTTGGACACAAAAGCGTGTCGATGCCCAAACGCTACGAGGCCCATGGACACTAGCCAAGCAAGGCAGTGATCACTTTTCTCCTTTTCTTGTGTTTCGGTTTACACAGGCCACCACTGGTCAATTCTTCGTGAGGAATCTGCCCGTGAAAATGCACGCCCCAAAAGGTCGGAGGGTCCTCCCATTACCTCGTTTTCGATGAAGAAGATGCACCGGTGCGCCCCTGGGAAGGTGTCCCCAGCAAGAAGCCTCTCGTCGTTTCGGCGTGCGCAAAGACAAAGCGAAGCACACCGTCACCACTAGCAGGCGACCCGCGACACATCGCCCCAAAACAGGTGTGCAGCCCGTCCAAAATCTCAGGGGGACGCTGCGAAAACGCTGTGACATCCAGCATCACCTCCCCTTTCAGTGCCTCCCGCGATCGCCACAGCCACACTCCAAAAACCGCCGCCCAGCGACGCAAAAGCCAAGACATCACCCCAGCCTCCCCGGGCAGCTCCTGCTCCACTTCATATGCGGTGCCCTGGTGTCGTTCCTCCCGCCAAAACTCACGCCACATAAGAAGAGCTTGCACCATCGAGGCAAGGGTCACCTTGTGGTACGGCAAAAGCTGGTAAGGCAGCAGCGAAAACGTAGGCCACCTTCCCGGCGTCCCCAGACACTGAAACCGCGCTACCCACACCCGATCCTCTTTGTACGGAAAAAGCTCCACCACCGGGCGGTCGTAGTCCACAATGCGCCGAAACCCGCACGACACCCCACAAACCGGACAAACCGGTCCCAACACCGACAAAAAATCGATTTCTTCTAAAAAAAATGCTTCCTGGTACTCCCAAATGGAGCCGAAGCGATTAGGATAACAAAGCTGGATCCAACCTGTCCAGCACCCGGGAGACACGGTGCGCGAACACCGTCCTCCCATTTTTTTTATGTTAACGGTCAGAACACCAATGGGACCATCCCCACAGCGCTTTCTCGACCAAAAGCATAACCCCGGTCAGACCCAATATGAAATTTCCGTCCCCATACCGACAGGAACAATGTTGGGGTTAACAACGCCACCTGACCGACGGCGGCATGATGCTCTTCGATTTGTCTTCGAGTTATTTCGAAGGGACGACCTGTCCCCTGGCCAAGCTCGGTTACAGCCGCGACAAGAAGAAGGGCAAGCTGCAAGTCAACTACGGCATGATGGCCGACGAGCGCGGCTGCCCGATCGGCGTTTCTGTTTTTCCCGGAAACGTAGGTGATCCCAAGACGCTCATCCCGGCGGCCCAGAAGGCACGCGATAACTTCGGCGTGAGCGACATCGTGCTGGTGGGGGACCGAGGGATGATTTCCCAGAAGCAAGTCAACGCGCTCAAAGAGATGGGCGGTTTCGATTGGATTACCGCGCTCAAGACCGGCGCGATTCGCTCTTTGGTCAAGGACGGCAGCGTGCAGCTCGGCCTCTTCGATGAGCGCAATCTTTTCTCGTTTGAGCACGCTGATTATCCGGGCGAGCAGCTCATCGCCTGCCGTAACCCAGAGCTCGCCAAACTGCGCGCCCACAAACGCGACGCGCTCATCGCGTCGACCAAGGCCGAGCTGGACAAGGTCGTCGGCATGGTCGAATCCGGCAAGCTCAAGGGCAAAGATGCCATCGGCGTACGCACCGGCAAGGTCATCAATAAGTACAAAGTCGCCAAGCACTTCGAGCTGAA
>JBDLJW010000255.1:0-2097 GCA_039714135.1 Verrucomicrobiota bacterium | reverse complement strand
GGGGTTGATTTTTGCGGGGGTTGGAAATAACCTCCGCTCCTTTTACGGAGAAGAAGAATATGCGCGAGTTTGCCACTTTTGAAGAACGTCTTTCTGTCTGGACCACCGATGCAATGAAGTCGGTTTTCGGATTGGAGGATACCGATGTGCATCTGGGTGTGACGCCGACCAACAACGACAAGTTTGGCGACTACCAATGCAACGCGGCCATGATGCTGGCCAAGCCCCTGAAAAAGGCGCCGCGCCAGATCGCGCAGGAGTTCGTCGATGCCGCCGAGCTGCCGGATTTTGTTGAAAAGATCGATATTGCCGGGCCGGGCTTCATCAACTTCTTTCTCTCCAATGCCGCCTTGGCGGAGCATGTCGAATCGTTGGAACGCGACCCGCATCTGGGCGCGGAGCAGGTGGGGCAGGGGAAGACGGTTATTGTCGACTATTCCAGCCCGAACGTCGCCAAGCCGATGCACATCGGCCACATCCGCTCAACCGTGATCGGCAACGCCATCGACCGCCTCTACCGCTTCCTCGGCTACAACGTGGTTGCCGACAACCATCTCGGCGACTGGGGAACCCAGTTTGGCCTGATGATGGTTGGGTTCCGCAACTTTGTTAATGAAGAGGCTTTGGCGGAAGCGCCGGTCGAAGAACTCGAGCGCATCTATGTCGAAAGCTACAACAAGTCGAAGGAAGACGCTTCGTGGCGCGAGCTGGCCAAGTCCGAGCTTGTGAAGCTGCAGCAGGGCGATGCCGAAAACCGCGCGCTTTGGGAAAAGTTTATCGAACTCTCCATCGAGGAGTTCAACACGATCTACGACCGCCTCGGCGTTAAATTCGATCTCTACCGCGGCGAAAGTTTCTACAACGACCGCCTGCCGAAAATGATCGAGGCTCTGGAGGGCAGGGGACTGGCCAAGGAGAGCGACGGCGCATTGATTGTCGATCTCGAGGAAGACGGCATGCCGATCTGCATCGTGCGCAAGAGCGACGGCGGCTACAACTATGCCACCACCGACCTTGCCACGGTCGAAGCGCGCATGGAGGAATTTGATCCCGACCGTATCATCTACGTTACCGACGAGCGCCAGCAGCTCCACTTTAAACAGTTCTTCAAGATTTCCGAAAAGCTCGGCATGGACGCCAATCTGGTGCATGTCTGGTTTGGCCTGATGCGCCTGCCGGAAGCGACGTTCTCGACTCGCGAGGGGAATGTGATCAAGCTGGCCGCCTTGCTCGACGAAGCGGAGGCGCGTGCCTTGGAAATGGTCAAGGCCAGCAGCCCGGATATGCCTGAAGCACAGCAGAAGGATCTGGCCATGGCGATCGGCATCGGTGCAATCAAATACACCGATCTCAGTCAGAACCCGCAGAGCCTTGTGACCTTTACCTGGGAAAAGGCGCTCAACATGGAAGGCAACTCCGCGCCATATCTCCAGTATGCCTATGCACGGATTTCATCGGTCTACGACAAGTACCACGCGCAGTTCCCGAAAACGGAACTCAGCGGATGTTCAATAAATATTGAACACGAGATCGAGCGCCGGCTGGCCATCAAGCTTTCCCGGTTCCCGGCGGCGATTCGCGGCGCGGCTGAAAACTATCGTCCAAATATTCTGGCCGACTATCTCTACGAGCTGGCGCAAACCTACAGTAGCTTCTATCAGAATGTACCGTTCCTCAAAGCCGAGGAAGGCGTACGCGAAAGCCGCATCCGTTTGTGCCGGTCCACGGCCGCAACACTCAAGCAAGGTCTTGATCTTCTCGGCATCGAAACGCGTGAGCGGATCTAGGAAAAAGCATGTAGTTCCGCCTTTAGGCGGCAGTATGTATGTGTTGCAGCTTGGAGCCGCCTAAAAGGCGGAACTACGAACATTTTCAACTCGCTGAGAATTCAAAAATCAGATCCGCGATGGGTCATTGGTCGATTTTTTAAAGTCCGGGTTTCGGGCCTCGGCCAGATTTTTTTCAGGATCAGCGATCCCGGCTACAGCAATCATCCGAAATAACTTTCCGGCTCATTTGGTGTAGCAACGTTTCACCTGAGCGTGCGAAGGAAAACGTTTAGTGAGAAGCCGGGCGGAAAAATTGTTGCGGACGAGA
>JBDLJW010000254.1:0-2098 GCA_039714135.1 Verrucomicrobiota bacterium | reverse complement strand
TCGCCAATGCACTTGTATCTCAACATCCCCGAGAACAGTTCGAGAACCATCGTTCCTTCCGTGCATGAAAAATACATCCTGCGTTCGGGAATGGCGTTGGACATGGTCGTCTGGAACATTGCGCGAATGTTGTTCCGGTATTCCAAAATGGAAACCAGATTGTCCTTTTGGTCGGTATCCGCGGTAAACGGCGAATCAACGGCATGGGGATCCGGTTGGTTCCTGAAGTGCTCTTCTCCATATTTTTCCCGCAGGGATTCATGCCCGGGAATAAACATGTTGAGACCTCCGAACGATGCCACCCGGCTTGGGAGGCTTTTGCAGTACCAGTTGAGAAGATCAATGTCATGGCAGCATTTTTCGAGGATATACGGCCCTGCATATTTGGCAAGGCGCCGCCAATTGCTCATCATATAGCCACCCAGCTTCGATGACAGGTTCTCATTGGCATCGATGCTGATGATTTTCCCCAGCCTTCCGGAATCAAGAATCTCTTTCGCCTTGCGGTAGAGCAGCGAATAACGCAGCACGAATCCGGTTGCAAACAGGCGATCGGATTGCTGGTGCATGTCAAACACCTCCTGGCAATCCTCTATTGAAACCGCCAATGGCTTCTCGGCAAATACGTGCTTGTTGCACTTGAATGCATGGATGATATGCTCTTTGTGGTATGCGTTGGGGGAAAAGACCATCACCCAGTCAATGCCATCGCTTTCAATGGCTTCCTGATAGCTGTCGCAAATTCCCGAATCCTTTTGCCCCCAGGCCTCCAAGGCTCCCGAGGCAACCTCTTTGTCGGGATCAAACACCGATGCGATTCGTACCGTCCCCAATGATTCCTTAAGCAAATGGTCGACTACGACGCAGCTTCGATATCCACATCCGAGGATGGCAACATTTACAATATTTCTATCCAACACATCACTCCATTATCATTCTCTTAAACAAAGGTGTCGCAGACCCGAAAATCATCAATCGGAAATCTAAAATCAAAAATCCGCAGCGAGCCGCTGCCTTGGGTTTTAATCTACTTTTCCTTCTTCACCCCATGAGTGGCCTTCATTGAAAACTCCATGTGTGCAAACGGGTTTTTCCCGCGCGTCATCAGCACAAGGAAAACGGGGGTGAACAGATAAAACACCCCGGCATAGAGGAAAACAAAACGATAGGCATCGCCAAGGGCACTCAAAATGGCTCCCAGCACCATGCTGCTCGAAAACATGACCCCTTGCATCAGAAGCGACTGGAAACTGGCGAGCTGGCCGAATTTTTCCTTGGGCAGATGGCTAAACAGCATCGGCATCAGAGCCGCCGCAAGAACCATGTTCACGCCGTAGTAGCAGAGGTAGATAATGGTGCAGCTGATTTTATCCAGTGCAAAGAAATACATCATCACCTGCAAAAGCCCCACCAGAAAAGCCATAATCCCCCAGGTACGGTTCGGCCCGAACTTGTCCACCACCCAACCGGCCGGCAGGATGACAACCATGGCTACAGCCGAGCCGAGCCCCATCATGAAGCCGATGTCCCTGGAGGTCATGGCAAGATCGTTCTTAAAGAACAGGGTAAAGAAATTACCCGCCGGGGCTCCCAGGGCAACCACCCCGAGCGTCAGCCACAAGAGACAGATATATTTGCTGCCGAGCCCGTCCTTCAAATAGGATTTTGCCCCGGCAAGAAGGGGCTTTCTCGGCGGGGGTTCCGGATATTTCCCCTCTCTGACCAACAGCATCATGGTCATCTCGCCAACAAACGCAACCAGTGAAAAGGTCAACAGCACGAATACTGGATTCGCATCGAACATCGGGAAGAGCAGGAACTGAAAGAGCACCGCGCCGCCAAACCCTATGAAACGGATCGCCGCATAGAACCGACCCATCAGCTCGCCGGGAATCACATCGTTGTACAGGAAGGTGATGACGACATTGGCGGCACCGGCAACTCCAATCATCAACATCGCGACATTGGTCAGCCAGAACGACTCGGCAAAAGGCAGGATCAACAGGCCGACAAACCAGACCGGGGTGGCAATCAGGTCAAAAGGCCTACGACGCCCCCAGCGGGTTCGAAGCCGGTCGCTCCAGACCCCGATAATCGG
>JBDLJW010000253.1:0-2101 GCA_039714135.1 Verrucomicrobiota bacterium | reverse complement strand
TGCAAGGCCAAAACCATTGCCGAAGCCTACGAGCAGCTGAAGGCCGGGAAACTGGCCGCCGCCGAGTCTGCCAACGCCGAAGCGCATTGGGTGTAGAAAGTTTCAAGCACATAAATCCGAAACGCAACCATTGGGGTTTCCGCCCCTTAAAACTCAACCTCTTAAAACCTAAAACTGCCATGAAGCATAACCCCACCGAAACCAACCGCAGAACACTGGTCAAGTCCTTGCTTTGGCGACTCATCGGCATTGTATGGACCTGGACAGGGGCCTATTTCATTATCCTGCTCATTCCGGAAAGCAAGGCCAAGGCCTCGCTGGCGGCCACGGGCATCGTCGCCTACCACCACTCCACCCGCATGGTCATGTATTATTTCTATGAACGTCTCTGGGGCCGCATTGCATGGGGCAGGACAGAAAACCCGACCCCGACATCACCAAGGGAGAAGCTGTTCTGGACCGCCGGAACCCTTGCCGTTCTGGGACTGATCTTCTACCTGCTACTGGTGATAACCCCCATGATCAAAGGAAAATAGCATTCAAATAAACACGGAGAAAACACCATGTTGAATCTGATCCGGAAAATACAGAAACGGCTGATTGTGGCCATCCCGCTGACGATGCTACTCGGTTTCGCTGCGGGACTGGCGTGGAACCCCTCGTCGCTGAAGCAACTGATTGTCCCGCTAACCTTTCTGATGGTCTACCCGATGATGGTAAACCTTCAGCTGAAGAAGGTGGTTGAAGGTGGCGATGGGAAGGTTCAGCTGGTCACGCAGTTGCTGAACTTCACGATCATCCCGCTCTTTGCCTTCGGGCTGGGTAAGCTGGCCTTTCCCGATTCGCCCTACATTGCGCTCGGCCTGCTACTGGCCAGCCTGCTACCAACCTCGGGAATGACGATCTCCTGGACCGGCATGGCAAACGGCAACATGGCCGCCGCCGTCAAGATGACCGTCTTCGGCCTCATCATCGGTTCGGTGCTGACCCCGATCTACATCAAGGGGCTGATGGGAACCGTCATCGAAATCCCGATGGTCAAGATCTTCAAGCAGATCATGGTGGTCGTGGTGCTTCCGCTGGTGCTCGGCAACCTGACGCAGCGTTTCCTGATCAAGCACTACGGCATGGCACACTACCAAAAAGATCTGAAACCGATCTTCCCGCCTTTCTCCACGCTCGGCGTACTGGGTATCGTATTTGTCGCCATGGCCCTGAAGGCGCAGTCCATCGCCTCCAACCCGGCGCAACTTGCAACGCTGATCGGCCCGCTGCTGGCGCTCTACGGCGTCAACTTCCTGCTCAGCACCCTCGTCGGAAAATTCTTCTTCAAGCGCGGCGACGCCATTGCGCTGGTCTACGGAACCGTCATGCGCAACCTCTCCATCGCACTGGCGATCGCCATGACCGCCTTTGGCAAGGATGGCGCAGAGATTGCGCTGATTATTGCACTGGCCTACATCATCCAGGTGCAGGCGGCGGCTTGGTATGTCAAGTTTACCGACCGGATCTTCGGCCCTGCGCCTGAAACCACCGTCGGTAATCTGATGCTCGAAGGCGTATTCTCGCTGCACCTTTCCGACACGTTGCAACAGGCCCTCAAGCTACTGGCCGAAGAGCATATCCACTCCTTCGTCGTACTCGACGACCAGGAAAAAGCCAGCGGCATGATCTCCACCGCCAGCGTGCTTGATGCGCTGGCCGACGACCTGCCGCACAGCACTCCGCTTTCCGAACTGGAACTTGAACCGGTGGTCTTCGCAACCGCCAAGACCCCGCTCAAGGAAGCCCTTGCCCGCATGAAGCGCGAACACGAATACAAGGTGCTCGTGCTGGACGAACAGGGCTCGCCGAAAAACATTCTAACCCAGACCGAGATCATTAAATACATGGTCGAACACGAACCCCGGCAAGGCCGCCAAGATGGCGGCGATACACTCGTACCGCCCGCTTCCAGCGGGCTCCGCTAATCGGTGTAAAAAACATTCTAGAGAACAAAAACAACCAGGAGAATACCCGATGAAAGTAGTTGTGATTGGCGGCGTTGCCGCCGGACCCAAGACCGCATCGCGCATCCGCCGCCTATGCGACAATGCCGACG
>JBDLJW010000252.1:0-2103 GCA_039714135.1 Verrucomicrobiota bacterium | reverse complement strand
CCATAGTACGACCAGGCGATCAAGGTTGAATAGGCAAAGAACATCAGGCCGATGCCAACAAGATATTGCCCATAGCCAAACAAGCCCTTTTCAAACGCATGTGCCGTCATTGCCCCGCCATCGTGCCCGCTAAGATTTGCATCGGTGACGAGGATAACCAGCGCAGTCATGGTGCAGATAATGAGGGTATCGATAAACGGGCCGAGCATGGCGACGGTTCCCTCGCGCACAGGTTCGCCGGTTTTGGCCGCCGCGTGGGCGATCGGGGCTGAGCCGAGGCCGGATTCGTTGGAAAAGACGCCGCGTGCTACACCGAATCGAATCGCTTGGGAGACGGCTACTCCCAGTGCGCCACCTCCCGCGGCGTAGGGCGTGAAAGCATATTTGACGATCTGTGCCAGCGCATTCGGAATGGCTGAGACATTTAGGATCAGGATGGCTACCGCGCCGATCACATAGAACGAACACATGAACGGGACAATCACACCCGCTACGTTGGCAATGCGCTTGATGCCGCCGAGGATCACTACACCCGTCAGAAAAGAGAGGGATAGACCGGTAGCCAGGCTCATCCATGAAACATGGAAACCATCCCACAAGCTGAATCCGCCTGTCTGCGCAGATTCAGGTAATAAATAGCCCAGGCCTCCAACCACCGAATTGGCCTGCACCATGTTTCCGATGCCGAACGAAGCGACCATCCCGAAAAGGGCAAACGCCCCGCCGAGGAATAGGCCCAGTCTTCTGTTTTTCAGTCCGAGCGAGAGAAAGTGCATCGGTCCGCCGCTGGCCGAGCCATCGTCGTGGATTTTGCGGTACTTCACTGCCAGCGTGCAGGAGGTGAATTTGGTGGCCATGCCGACCAGTGCCGTAATCCACATCCAGAAAACAGCTCCGGGGCCGCCTGCTGCGATAGCCGTTGCCACGCCCGCAATATTGCCCGTTCCAATAGTGGCGGAGAGTGCGGTGGCCAGCGCCTTGAAGTGGGAAATATCGCCGCTCTCTTCTGGTTGGTCGTATTTGCCAATGACACAGGCCATGGCGTGGACGAGATGCCGCACCTGTACAAAGAGCAGTCGCACGGTCAGGAACAGCCCCGTTCCAACCAATAATCCGATTGTTATCCAGCTTTTCCAGAGAAACCCATCAATCGTCTCCAGCAGTCCGTTCAACCATTCCATCGAAAATCCTCATGAATCATTTCCAGCAGGTTAAGGGAAAAGGCAGAGGAATTAAAATCAAAATGAACTGTGGCGCAGGCTTCCCAGTCTGTGCAGGGAAGGCTGGAAAGCCTGCCCCACATAAAAAAGCTCCGGACGAAGTAATCCGGAGCTTTTTGGTTTGGCAGCTTGATGGAACCTATTTCTTTTCAGCCTTCTTTTTGGTCTTTGCCTGGCCGCATTGTTTACAGGCTTTGTAGCCGGCCTTCTGGGCTTCGGTTTCCGACTTGAATTCCTTCGTGGATCCCTTGGCGTTATAGTGACGGCAGACCGCTTTATGATAGGTTTTACTTTTTGGATTGGCTTTGATCGCGGCCCCTCCCTCTGCAAATGAGATTGATGCACAGATCAATGTTGCTGCCAGCAGGGTTTTCAGCAGAGTTCTTTTCTTCATTATGTATCTCCTTTTATTCAACAGGCAGCACCATGCCGCCCGGACATAATCGAAAGATACACGACGTGTAAGATTAGAAAAAATTAAATAAGTAAATAAAAACAGTAAAAACTACTATTTAAAGATTGGGAGGGAGCGAAGGAGCTTTCGCCGAGGTAGCGCCGGGCAAGAAAAGCGGAACTATGAACGGGGCTCCCGCTTGATCACCAACACCTCAAGCGGTTCGCCGGAATTGTTTTTCCAGCCGCGCGGTTCGTCGGGCGGGCATTCCAGCATATCGCCTTCGGTGGCGGAAAAAGATTCGCCGGAGACCGTGCAGATGCCGCTGCCTTTGAGTACGCAGAACGATACCGCCAGCGGAAGGCTGTGTCCGGGAATCTCCCCGCTGGGCGCAATGGTTAGCCGCACGTATTCATTTCCGGCGGCTTCGTAGAGGCGCACCCCCTTGCAACCATCCTGCTCGTATACCGTTTCGCCCGTTTCAATGTT
>JBDLJW010000251.1:0-2105 GCA_039714135.1 Verrucomicrobiota bacterium | reverse complement strand
TGGATATGCCCGAGGGCCACATAGTCCAGGCGCGGGTCTTTGACCAGGGACCCGGAAAGGACCAGATCGCCGCCCAACATGACGGTGCGCTCCCCGCCGTATTTGGCGCCCTGCACCGAGGCGTGGGCGGTCAGCATCACGGGGAGTTCGGGGTCGGCATTTTCAAGCCAGCCATCAACCAGGGTGATCAGCTTGCCCTCAAGTTGGGCATAGATCTCTTCCAGGTTGCCGCTGTGAATATCAAGGTGGGCGATCATCCCGGAGCGGGATATCCAGGGCAGGGCGATCACCTGCAGGGGCAGGCCATTCAGCTCATCGGAGGTCAGGAATCGGGGCCGGTCGAGCACGGTCACCTGCGGCACCTCGAGGGTGGTGAATTCATCCAGGGCGTGGGCGCGGCCGAGCGCGGGGGAGAGATCGTGGTTGCCAACCAGTAATAAGGTCGGGATCCCCGCACTTGAGAGGCGCATGATGCGTTTTCCCCACTCACGCTGGAAGGTGGGGGCGGGATTGCGGTCTTTGTAGGCGTCGCCGGCGAAGATCACCAGGTCTACTTTTTCGGCGATCGCGGCATCCACGATTTCATCGAGCGATTTAAGGAAATCAAGCACCCGCAGGGGCAGCCCGCTGGCGGGGTCGCGGCGGCCGTAGTTGGCCATATCAATATGGGCGTCGGCAAAATGCAGGATTTTTGGCATAGGTGTTTACCGTTTTTTCGTTCCCTCGCAGGTCATTCTATTTTACGGACCGAGGCCGAGCTGCGCCAGGGCGTTCAGGGCCGCCCCGAAGTAGGGGTTCAGGCGCACCGCCTCACGGAAGTCATCAACCGCTCTGCCGTTTTCCCCGGCGGCCAGATAGGCCTGTCCACGCCAGTAGAAGCTCTCTTCCAGGGTGGGCTCGGAGATCGTATCGTAGAGCGTGGTGTTGGCCAGGTTGATCACATCCAGGTAGCGGGCGCTGTAATAGTAGGCCCAATAGGGGCCGGTTTGATACCACATAATGCGGTACGGGCGCTCGGAATCCCCGGTGCCCAGACGGGCGTAGAGGGTGAAGGCATTATCATAGGCCGCCGCGGCATCCACATACTGCTGCAGTTTGACGTGGCTGGTGCCTTTGTTGAACCAGGCGAAGAATTCGTTGATCCCCTCCTGGGTCTCAATTTCGACTTCGCTGAGCTCGAGGGCCCGCAGACTCGACCAGGCGGGATCAAGGTAGGGGCCCAGGGCCTCAAACAGCTCCCCTTCCCGATCGGGGGGGTAGATCAGCATGAAGAGGTAATTGAACGAACGCCAACCGTCGATCATCTCCTCGCCGCTCACCCGCAGGTTCTCCCCGGGTTTCAGGTAAGCATCCTGGACGATGAACTCATCCGCGGCCAGATCATACCCGGTCACGAAGAGATAGTGCCCCAGCCAGGCCACTTTGCCGGTGTAGTCGGCTTCGTAGTAGCCTTTTTCGATCAAGACCGGGAATCCGCTGGCGATCATGCGCCGCAGCAGTTCGTTATCGCCCCCATAGCGCACGACCACATTGAAATCGGTCTCGTCGATCACAAAATTGGCCATCTCGTAGGGCATCACGTTCTTATCAGAGCGGCCCTGCTGGATAAACTCGAGCGAGGGGTCCTGGATGCCGGGTTTGATCACCCGGGCGATATCATCGCGGTTCCCGGGCCAGTCCCAAAACTTCAGCGCCATCGTCAAATTGGCCGGTCCGCAGTAGTTCCAGCGCCCGTGCTGATCAACGTAGACCACGCCGTCCAGGGAGACAAAATCCGGCAGCGAGGTGGGGGCCGCGGTGGGGGGTATGGTTGGCGCCGCGGTCGCCGTCGGTCCCTCGGGTGTCGCGGTCGGCGGGACGTTCGTTGCGCTGCTGACCGGGGTATTAACCGGCACTTCTTCGGGCACAAATATCGCCTCGTCGGGCGGGTTAAGCGCGTATTTGATCTTCGCCTGCAGGTCTTCAACCCGCCAGGAAAGGCGCGCATGGATGGCGGGGATTTGATAAAGCACCACTGCCAGCACGATCACGGCCGGGATACCCAGCAGGGTGTTCCGTTTTAAGTTTGATTTTCGCATGGCTGGATTATATCAAAGGTTGGTTGG
>JBDLJW010000250.1:0-2106 GCA_039714135.1 Verrucomicrobiota bacterium | reverse complement strand
CTGTACTGCTATCCGTTATTTTCTTGTTTTCCTAACAAGTTTTTCAACACGAAGCCTCGAAGAACACCAAGCACCACAAAGGAACCATAAGGAATACTTTGAGAACCTTGGTGCCCTTTGTGTCTTGGTGGTTAATTTTTTTGGTTGCGGCCCTGCCGCGCTAGGTACTCTGTGGGTTTCCATTATGAAGATCGATTACACAGAATTATATCAGCAATTGGAAGGCACTCCACTGGAGCCGTGGAGCGAACAGCTTCCGGAGCGGATTGCGCACGGCCTGCGCTACGAGCGCCACGGAAAACTGCCGGAATGGGAGGAGGCACTTGCGCAGCTTCCAATCCCTGAAAACACCTCTGTAGAACTAAAGAGCGAAGTCCGGGTTGAAGGTGAAGAATCTCCGGAACTTGCCAACCTGCTGAAACAGTTCCATCCGTGGCGCAAGGGGCCGTACCACATCCACGACGTACATATCGACACCGAGTGGCGGTCCGACTGGAAATGGGATCGCGTTCAGCCGCACCTCCAGCCACTGGAAGGCCGCACCATCCTCGACGTCGGCTGCGGCAACGGATACCACTGCTGGCGCATGGTTGGCGATGGCGCAAAGCTGGTCGTCGGCGTCGATCCCTCCCCCATGTTTGTCTGCCAGTTTTTCGCCATGAAGAATTTCATCCGCGATTCGCGGGCGTGGGTGCTTCCGCTCGGCATCGAGGATGTTCCCGAAACGCCGGGCGCGTTCGACACCGTTTTTTCCATGGGCGTGCTTTACCACCGCAAATCGCCGATCGAACACATTGAGCAATTAAAGTCGTTCCTGCGCCCCGGCGGCGAGCTGGTGATTGAGACATTGATTGCCGATGGCCCGGAAGGCTATTCCCTGATCCCCCATGGGCGCTATGCCAAAATGCGCAACGTTTGGTTTCTCCCTTCCATCCCAACATTGGAACTCTGGCTGAAGCGTTGCGGCCTGCGCAATATCCACACCGTTGATGTCTCCACTACCTCTGTCGATGAACAACGTGCCACCAATTGGATGACCTTTAAATCGCTCCCCGATTTCCTCGACCCCGCCGATCCCTCCAAAACCATCGAAGGCTATCCTGCCCCTAGACGCGCGGTTGTTGTTGCTACGGCATAACCGGATAAACACGGTAATTCACTACGACTTTTCATGATTCTCAAACATGAGAAAACCTGTGAACGCATAGGCATGTAACTTGTCTTTTTCATGATACGCACACCTCGGGTGTGTGAAAAACCATCGAAAATGGGGATTCATCATGAAAAAGAGCAGGTATAATCTGATTATTGCAGCAGCCATTCTTGGCAGTGTCGCCCATGCGGATATTGTGCATTATGATTATTCGAACAACCCTATCGGCAATTCCGCAGATGCATCAGATTTAAACAGTTACAGCCAAGGGAGCCTTTACCTCTCTACTTCCGGGGCCAGCCTTGAACAAGGCGAGCTGGAAATCTCATTGTCGGCTTTTGTCCAGAAAAAGGAGAAAAGTCGCTGGGCAACCGTGGATCTTCTCTCTGGCTTCAGTTTGACAACCGAAGGCGAGATCGTGGGGACAGAGACCAATTTTAGCCCAGCCCCCCAACAGCTTCTATCCGCAACAGGAAAAGGGGAACCCAAAAACTTTGATGGTTATGTATCGCTTCGATTCGATGCCGGCGACGGCGATTTTTATTACGGATGGGCCAAGATCGCTGGCGAAGCCTATGTTGATCCCAATGGAAAAAGCTCCAGCGCTTCGCTCAACATCATGGGCATGGCCTTTAATGATACCGCCAATAAATCGATTTTGGCGGGGCAAACCATCACCACCGTAATCCCCGAACCGGCAGTGGTAACACTCGTTCTTGGATTCGGCATATCGCTTGTCGGCGCAAAGCGCATCTTCAAGAGGGGTTAACCAGCATCGCCACCCCCTCTTCTTTTTTCGTGCCTTTCCAGAGCTTCGTGGTTACCTTGTTTCCATGAACCTCTCAAGATTTGGCGAAAAGTTTACACGCAAGGCGGGCATCACCCAATTGATGGACGATCTCGGCTCTGCAATGGCAAAGGGCGACATGCTGATGCTTGGCGGCGGAAACCCG
>JBDLJW010000249.1:0-2107 GCA_039714135.1 Verrucomicrobiota bacterium | reverse complement strand
TGATATCCACTTAACTTGAATTGTATTTATCGCTCGCTAGAGACGAAGAGGTCGCAGGGAGAGAACCGGAAACATACTCTGCGTTCTCTGCGGCTCTGCGAGGAGCAATTTCAGTCAGATTAATTTCGTATGATCCACACGTATCGCCGCCATCCTGGCGGCCTGAAAACTGGATCCTCTATGCCTTCACACCAAACTTGTAGATGCAGGTTTGGGTGTAGGTCTCGCCTGGGGCGAGTTCTGTCGAAGGAAAATCCGGGTGGTTCGGGCTGTCGGGATAGTGCTGGGTTTCGAGGCAGAAACCCTCCTGCCTGTTGTAGACCGCGCCGCTCTTCCCCTTGATGTTGTCGAGGAAGTTCCCCGTGTAGAACTGGATGCCCGGCTCCGTGGTCCAGCATTCGAGCGTGCGGCCGCTCTCCGGCTCCGCCACCGATGCGGCAAGAACCAGCTCCCCCTTGGCAGACTGGTTGATGCAATAGTTGTGGTCATACCCCCCGCCCTGCACGGCGGCAATATTCTTGCCGATGAGCGTCGGCTCCAGCAGATCCATCTCCGTGCCGGCCACCGCGCGCAGCTCGCCAACCGGAGTCGCAGCATCGTCTACCACCGTGTAGCGGTCGGCATTGATGCGGATCACGTGGTCATGGACCGATCCACCGCCGGCCAGATTGAAATAGCTGTGATTGGTCAGGCTGAGCACCGTCTTCTTGTCGGTTGCGGCGGTGTATTCCAAACGCAGCTCGCCGTCCTCGCTCAGGCGATAGGTCAGCTCGACCTTCAGCGTGCCGGGATAGCCCTCCTCCCCATCGGGGCTGGTGAGCGACATCTTGACGGCATCGCCAACGATTTCGGCATCCCACAGCTTCTTGTCGAATCCAACCAGCCCGCCATGCAACGCATTGGGGCCGTTGTTTACGGCGAGCGAATACCCAACATTGCCGAGCATGAACTTTCCGTTGGCAATGCGGTTGGCATAGCGGCCGCAACAAGCGCCGAAATAGGGATTGTCCGCAGACTGATAGCCCGCCATGTCATCAAAGCCCAGCACCACGTCAACCGCGTTGCCGGAACGATCCGGCGCTTCGATCGAAACAATCGTCGCGCCATAGTTGATGACCGTCACTTTAATGCCCTTGGCATTCCCCAAAACAAACGCATCCACCGTCTGGCCATCGTTTGTCTGCCCGAATGATTCCTTTACGACACTCATGGTTCCCCTTTTTTAAAACTGTTTCTAAATAGGTAGCGGGCATTCAGCTTCAAAGCCAGATTGAACTCGTAAAACCCCGTGTTGATTTAAGGCACGTCACTCCGCCCTCCGTTTTATACCGACTTAACTTGATTAGAATTTTCACCACCCGCTGCGCGGGAGGGCACGAAGACCACAGAGGGCTTTTTTCATCCACAGATTTCACAGATGACAGGAAGTGGCCAGCGACCAATCTTCAGAATTTGAATCTGTGGTAATCTGCGTAATCTGTGGACTTACTTTGGTTGTGGCCATGGAATTCCCTAGCCTAATACGCCTGATAAACCGCGTGGCCAGTAGACACCATCAGATCATTCACATTCACCCAGACGCCCTCCCGCTCAATCCAGATTTCCGCCAGATAGCGGCCATACTTTCCGCGCCGATCCTTCACCGTTTCAATCAGCACATCCCGCCCGTCGATCAGGCTCCGCAGATAATCGCGCGATGCCGCGCCGCGCGCCTTGTCTGGCCCCGTCATTTCCGGCGCATTAATCCGCAACAACCGCAGCTTTTCATTGCGGATCCAGCTGCCCAGCCCCAGATCAATATCCACCCGGCACGTATCCCCGTCATACACCGACTGCACCTGCGCATTGTAATGATACAGCTCCGCATCCTTCGAAATCAGATTCAGCTTCTTGCCCAGCGCATCCACATAGCTCTCCAGCGTATCGATGCGAAAGCCCGAATCCCCGCTTTCCAGCCGGCTCACCGTCGACCGGGCCACGCCCGTTTTTGCCGCGATTTCCCCCTGCGAAATACCCGCCCGCCGACGCTCCCGCTTCAACATTGGACCAATTTTTTGCGCACTTTTCATTTAGACACTCCCCTTTTCTATGTAGCGAAAATAGGGCA
>JBDLJW010000248.1:0-2133 GCA_039714135.1 Verrucomicrobiota bacterium | reverse complement strand
CATCGCCTGAACCACCTTCATCGGCAGGTTGTGGCGGTATGCCTCCGGCATGACCTGAGCCTGATCCCAGCTTCCCTTGTGCGGATAGAGCGCATAGCGGAAGGTATGGAGTCCCTGCGCCTGGCTTCCGCGCTCCGGCGGAGTTGGCGTGTCGGGGTCGACTCGTCCGTTCTGGAATGCTCGCAATAGTGTAACAGCCATCGTTCGCTCGCCATCTCCAAGCAGCTCATACTCCGGCAGACCGTCCACGATGACCGCCAGACTGCGCGCATCGCTGGAAACATCGGCAAAGTTCAGCACCGGGCGGGTCAACTGCACCCCACCAGCACGTTGTGTCTCCACCCAGTCGTCTTCGTCCAGCCGACCGACCGTCCGCTCGACCACATCGTACGCGGTATCGGAGCAGCTCTGGTCGGTCTCCACACCGGTCGGGAACATGACCCGTAGCCGGTGATCCTGCGCCCGGTTATCGAGTGTGGTCTCGATGTCCAGCCGCTTAGAATCCTTGCGAAGGGTCAAAATCGACTCAATCGGAATTTCGATCAGCTTCGGGCTGCGTTCGTCGGCGGCATAGTTGATGTAGATCTGCGAGCAGCACTGCGTCTGATTATCCATATCCAGTCCGACCGGAATCTGCATGTTGTATTTGACCTTCATCCGGATCGCCAAATCAGACTGAGAAACCAGATCGATTGCGGCCTCTCTGCCGCAATTCGTAAAGAGCTTATCCTTGATCGCCGGGCAATGGGTCCATGCCGCGTTGGGGGTCCGGTTCTGTCCATCATCCGAAAAATAGTGCAGTCCGGAAAACTCCTCGCCGGTGGACTTGTCCAGCAGAGTCAATCGCCCATCGTTTTCGATGGAGACCTTAAGGTGTTCGTTTTCCATCCAGTCGCCGCCGCAACAAAGGTCCGTCGCCTCCGAAGACAAGGCCTCCGATGCGGGAGCCAGCTTGTATTCAGCATAGCCCAGCGCCGGAACATCCTTCGCTTCAATCAGCACCTTGGCACGCCGGACCCTGACATATGGACAGATGGAGAGCGGTGCCTCCACCGTCACGTTCTTATCACGGGAAATCGTTTCCACATGGCACGGAACCTCGGTTCCGTCGCCCGCAACGGCGATCAGGTTTTCGCTCACAAATTCTTCCGGCATGTCCAGCCACAGCTCGACCTGTTCGCTGCGTGCAAAATGCAACGGGTTGAAGATCACCACGCGATATTCGCCCGGCTTGACCTCCATCGTGCCGATTTCACGTGCCAGACTTCCAAGTGTCCGGTGCAGGGTCGCCCGCCCGGTCTCATTGATCTGACGGTAGCGCCAGAGCATGTCCTCGTGAACCATGTCCACGGAACATCCGCCAATGTCATCGTGGGAATGGTTGATGTGCATCTTCTTCCATGCGTAGTCCATCTCGTTCACAGGGAAGTCGCGGCTACCAGCCAGCCAAGCAAACGTTCCAAATGGCTCGGCCCACTTGGTCAACAGATATTCCGCCTCGCGATTAATCTGCTTGAGATACATGCGCGAAGCCAGCGTCTGGAAGAGGCGGAATGCCCAGCCGGACTTAGCCGGATAAACCATCTCGCCCTTATAACGTTTAAGCTCACCAACATTCTCACGCAACGCATCCAGATAATCGGAGAGTGTGCTCAGTTTAATCTGATCTCCGTTCGTTTCGCGTTTTGCAATCTCTTCAACGAGATCGGCCAGATGGGGCGACATATTCTGCGAGTCGTAGAATTCGCTAATTAGAAGATGTTCCGTGGTCGACTCAGCCGCCGCGGCCTCTTTAATCTTCACATAAATCCCATACGCCTTGTCATAATCCGGCTCCAGATGCAGATCATTCGTATAGAACGGGCTATGATCGGTTAGCTCTTCATCCGCCAAGCGATACGCCGGATCCAGACGCGCACTGCCCGGCACCAATGGGTTCTCGGTTTCGCCGTCAGGGACAATCGACCCTAGTTCAACCGCGTGGAACGCGGCCGCACCGGCGAAAATCGGACGAACAAACAGAATCTCACTGCCATCGGGACCTTCCCAGATGAATTCCACCGGATATTCATGCGCCGGAACCCCGTGGTATGAATAGTACGAACCCAGTTCAAAACCTTTGCAGATCTGCGG
>JBDLJW010000247.1:0-2170 GCA_039714135.1 Verrucomicrobiota bacterium | reverse complement strand
GCGCAAACATCCCCTAGACCTCCCGTCGATGCGAATGGTACAACCTCACTGCTGACAGATATGATTTTCATAATCGGCGTAATGTAAAGGAATCACAAATGGGCTTCGAGAAACAACTCCTCCAATTTATGGCCTCCCCAGGCTACCATCCAATGAAACAGCACGAGCTGGCCAGGGCGCTGCATATCGACTCCAAGGGGTCGCGCACCAAATTTCGCCACGACCTCTACGGTCTGGAGCAGGAGGGGAAAATCACCCGCCTGCGCAAGAACCGCTGGGGACTTCCCGAAGTCGGAAACCAGTCGGTCGGCACGATCAAGATCATGCCCAAGGGCGGAGCCATCTTCATCCCGGAACAGGAGGGCGAATCCGAAATCTATATTGGCGACAAAAACACCGGCGTGGCCCTGCCGAACGACAAGGTGGCCGTCGAGGTGTTCCATTCCGAGTATGCCGCCCGCCAGCGTGAACGGCGCGGCCAAAGCGACCTGCGCGCCGAAGGCCGTGTTGTGAAGGTGCTCGAACGCGCCGACGACCAGACCGTCGGCGTGCTAAAACACACCCCCTACTATTCCTATGTCATCCCCGATGCCGCCGGCTTCAAGCACGATGTGCGGATTGATAACACGCAGGATATTCCCGAAAACCACAAGGTGCTCGTGAAGCTCAACGACTGGATCGACCCCTACAAGCCGCTCACCGGAACAATTCTTGAAGACCTTGGTTCCATGAACGCACCCGGAGTGGATGTCGACAGTCTGCTGCGCGATGCCGGAATCACCGAAGAATTTCCGAAGGAAGTGATCGACGAGGCCAACAAGCTGTCCGGAGAAATCACGCCCGAACGGATGGAGGGCCGGCGCGATCTGCGCGATGCCGTCACCTTTACCATCGACCCCGAAACGGCGAAGGACTACGACGACGCCGTATCGCTCGAACCGCATCCCGCCGGCGGCTGGCTGCTCGGCGTGCACATTGCCGATGTCTCCACCTATGTCCAGCCCGGCTCGCTGATCGACAAGGAAGCCTTCAGGCGCGGCAACAGCATCTACCTCGTCGACCGCGCCGTCATGATGCTGCCGCGCGAACTGACCACCAAGGTCTGCAGCCTCAATCCGCAAAACGACCACCTTACCCACTCCGTCGAAATCCACCTTGGCGACGACGGCGAAATGCTCGGCTATAAATCGTTTGCATCCGTTATCCACTCCAAGGCGCGGCTCACCTACACGCAGGTGCAGAAGTTCATCGACGGGAAAGCCGACCACGACATTCCCGAGGTTGCCCTCCAACGACTGGAAAATCTCTGGCCGCTCGTGCAGAAAATCCGTGCGTTGCGCGTAGCCAACGGATCGGTGGAAATCAATACGCCCGAGATCGAAATCAAGCTCAACGATCGGGGCAAGGTTGAAAAAATGATGCCGCGCTCGGAATCGAAGGAGGCCTATCGGTTGATCGAGGACTGCATGCTGCTGGCCAACCGCGCCGTGGCCGAAATCCTGATCGCCGCCGAAAAGCCGTCGATCTACCGCGTCCATGACGAACCCGACGAGGAGCAGTGGGCCTCCATGGGCATGGAGCTGCAGGCTCTGGGCATTCCGAAACTTCCGCAATCGCGGCAGGAGATCAACGAGGCCGTCAAACTGGCGGCGGGAACCGCGGTGGAATACACCGCCAACCTCGCCATCCTGCGCAACTTTAAACGCGCCGAATATTCATCCACGCAGATCGGCCACTTCGGCCTCGCGTTCGACGACTACACCCACTTCACCTCGCCCATCCGCCGCTATCCCGATCTGCTCGTGCACCGCATGCTCAAGGCGGTTGAAAGAGGCCGGGAACTCTCGATCTCCGGCGACCAGATCGACTCGATTGCCCTGCACTGCAACGACACCGAGCGCAAGGCCGACGAGCTTGAAAAGAAGAGCATCGAAAAGAAGCGGATGGACTACTACGGCGAAATCCTGAACACCTCGCCGACCACAACATTCAAAGGCTACATCGTCTCCATCAAGGGCAAGGGACTGATCGTCGAGCTGCCGGGATCGCTCCAGCGCGGCATGGTGACCTTCGCATCCATTACGTCCGACTGGCTCGAAGCCAGCAACGAAATGACGCAGGCGAAAACCCGCGGCGGAAAGGTGAAATACACCATCGGCGACGAAGTGGA
>JBDLJW010000246.1:0-2172 GCA_039714135.1 Verrucomicrobiota bacterium | reverse complement strand
TCGAGCTTGAGTTCAACCCGGATGGCATCGAAGTTTTCGATCTGCTCGGAATATTTGGAGAGCAGTGTGTCAAGAGCTCCCACCTGGCGATCCGTCAGGCGCTTGCCCATGGTGACCTGGTCGCCAAGCGAGGTGCAGAACTTGCCATCGTCGTAGGTGCGCTTGCCGACCTTGCGCGGCTCCTCGAACTGGACACTAGCCAGCAGCTCCAGCTTGCGCGGCGTATCGGCGCGCACGGCTTCCGGTTCGACCAGCTCCAATTCGGTGGCGATCGCTTCCGGAACCTGCTTGATATAGCGGCAGCACATCTTGTGCAGCATTTCGCCTTGGCGCTTGGAGAGCAGTTCCCCCTCCCCGACCTTTTCCTTGAGATCCTCGAAGGTCTTGTGGTCGTCATAGGTGCGGCGTCCCGACTTCACGGCAGGCGCCCATTCGGAGACGTTTTCCAGCGCATCGAAACATTTGGCAACCAGTGCAGGCTCGGCCGTCTCCTTCGCATGCTCGATCCATTCGAGCAACGACGGGTAGAACGATTCCATCATTTCCGTCCACTCAACCTTGCCCTCCTCGACGTTGTCGAGCTTGGTCTCCATATCGGCGGTAAAGCGGGCCTCGAACAAATCGACCTTGTTGCTGGACTTCAGCTTTTCCTCCGTCCGGAGCACCAGCGTCACCAGCTCCTTGCCGAGATCGGTCGGAACAAGCGAGCGCTTTTCCTTCAGCACATATTCGCGCTCGTCGAGCTTTGACATGATTGCGGCATAGGTACTCGGGCGTCCCACCCCGTTTTCCTCCAGGGCCCGGATAAGCGAAGCCTCGGTGTAGCGGGCAACCGGCTTGGTTTCCTTCTGCTCGGAAAGCCAGTCGAGCACATCGAGGTTTTCACCCTGCGCAAGCGACGGAAGCTTTTCGGTTTCGGAACCGTCGCCCTCGCCGCTCTTCGGCTTGTCGGCGGCGGCCTCGATGCCACTGGCCTTCATGTAGCCGGGGAAGGCGATTTCCGAAGCCGTGGCGCGGAACAGATAGGTGTTATCGGATCCGGCTTCAACCTCCACCGTGCGGCGGGCGATTTTTGCGGGAACCATCTGGCTGGCCACGAAGCGTTCCCAAATCAGGCGGTAGAGCTTCTGCTCGGCGGCTTCGAGCTTTACGCCTTCCTTGCCGGGCTCGACGGAAACGTCGGTTGGGCGAATCGCTTCATGAGCCTCCTGCGCCGCGCCCTTGCTTTTATAGAAGTTTGGTTTTTCGGGCAGATATTCGGAACCATAATTCTCGCCGACAAATGCACGGCACTCATCCTGCGCGGTCTTGGCAATGTTGAACGAATCGGTACGCATATAGGTGATGAGTCCGCTTTCGTACAGTTTCTGCGCAACCCCCATTGTGCGCGCCGGCGCAAAACCGAGCGAACCGGAAGCCGATTGCTGCAGGGTACTGGTGATGAACGGCGGGCGGGCACGGCGGGTCACTTCCTTGGTAATGACATCGCTGACCCTCAGCGGGCTGTTGTTGAGTTCCTGCTGAATGCCTTCAAGCTGCTCCTGCGTCTTGACCGCACCGGGCAGAAGCTTGCGATCCTTGATGCCGATCGGATCGCCGTTGATGCGCGCAAGCTTAATCGTGAACGGATCGAGCGGCGCCTCCTGCTTGCGGACTTCCGCGCCGACGGTGAAATAGGTTTCCGGCTTGAAGTTTTCGATCTCGTTTTCGCGCTCCACCACCAGGCGCAACGCGACGGTCTGCACGCGGCCGACGCTATTGGCTCCGCGGATCTGCTTGCGCACCACCGGACTGCCCTGGAAACCGACCAAACGGTCGAGTATGCGGCGAGCCTGCTGCGCATTCACCCGGTCCATATCGATCTTTTCCGGATTATCGAACGCGGCAAGAATCGCGGGCTTGGTGATTTCGTTATAGGTCACACGATAAAAGTTTTCTTCCGGAACGGTTTTCTTCAGCGCCTCGAACAGGTGCCACGCAATCGCCTCCCCTTCGCGGTCGGGGTCGGGGGCGAGATAGACGTTTTCGCACTTCTTCGCCTCGGCCTTGAGCTCCTTCAGCACCTTCTTGCCGCGCGTGGTGGCGACATATTCCGGCTCGAAGCCCTTTTCCACATCCACACCCAGCTTCTTTGGCGGCAGGTCGCGGACGTGGCCGACCGAGGCCATCACC
>JBDLJW010000245.1:0-2174 GCA_039714135.1 Verrucomicrobiota bacterium | reverse complement strand
TTCATTGAGTGTCGGGGGTGTTTCAGGTGGGTACGGATTTTTCGTGGAGTGGACGCACAGGGCCTTCCACTCCTCTTCCTGAAAGAAGATCTCGCAAGAGACATCCGGCACCGTCCGGCCCAGCTTGGTCAGGCGGAAGATTCGCCACGCCACCACCAGGTCAATAGCCAGGCAGCCCTGAAGGGTATCGGCGGTGCCGAGTCGACGATCTTCGATCCGGCAACCGCTTTTGAGGACCCGGTGATAGACCTCGATGTTCCAGCGTGTGGCGTACCAGGAAAGCCGCTCGCAGGCCTGTTCGAGATCGGTGGTCTCGACCGTGGTCAGCAGCAGCCATTCCACGGCATCGGTCCCGGTCGGTGGATTAGGTTCATGGGCATAGACGGCCCAGAGTTTGATCGGGGCGCTGTCTTTGATGCGGTTGGGCGGTTTAATGTCGACCTCGGCATGGCGGATTTCGAGCACCGCAGTACGGGCCTTTTTGCCGCCTTTGCCGGGGATGTAGAGATCAAGTTGGCCCGCTAGCGGCTGGCTGGGGAGGTGTTCCCAGAGGGCTTGTTGTTCGGTGGTTTTGCGCCGACAGGCGCGATTGGCCCGCACCAGCAGGTCGGGGCCGTTGGGGGTTTTGATCGCTTCCTGGAACAGTTCGTAGATGTCCGCTTCGCGATCTCCGACGCTGATCAGGCGAGTGTCGGGGCAGAGGGCTTGGATTTCGCTGACCCGTTGATAGCTCTGCAGCCAACGGTAGCTCTCTTTCTCCTCGATGGGGAGCGCTTTGCGTGCTTCGGCGTTGCGGCCTTGAGGGTCGCGAGCCCAACAGTCGATGTGTAATACGCCCAGGGGCACACCCTCGGGCGTAAAGGCCAGGGTGTCATGGAGCTTGAGCCCTTGAGCGCCGTCTTTGCGGGTGTTGATCGGCCCCAGTCCCGCCATGGCGGGGTGGGTGGTGTAGTTGAGGCTAGTGGTGTCCTGCACGGCCAGCACGACCGCCTCATCCTGGATGCGCCGTGCGGTGGCTTCGATGTGGGGTTTGAGCAGGGTGTCCATGTTCACTTGAGTATTTTTAAAAAAACGATAAGCCCCTTTGATCTTGCCTGGATCGCCATTACAGGCCTGGTTGAGGGGGGCGATGGGGCGGGCATAGAGGTCCCGCGCCAGTCCCAGCAGGCGATGGCGTAAACGCCCGTCGGTGAATTCCACACGACCGAATTCGTCCGCCGCCCAATCTTGTGTCTCGCCATCGTGCGCCTCCTCCGGCAAGCGAAATACTCGCTCGGGCATCGCGCATAACGGCGCACGCCAGTCTTGGCGCAAGGGGTAAACATACACCCCTTTACGTCCGATGTCCGCCGTGCCCCGAGCGTCGTTGCGCCCACGCCCGCGGGTCTCGCCCAACCGCCGCCAGTTGGCTGCCCGATAGCCAGTGCCGACAAACTGTGTCTCATCCACGAAGGTCTCCAGCAACACCGGTGCATAACCATAACGCTCGATCCAATCCGCCTCAATGCGCCGCGCGGCCATTCCCAGAACATGGGAAGCCAGGTGCGGCACCTCGACCGTCGGCAGGATCAGAAAACGGCTGTTGGCCACCACCTTCGACAAATTCTCCGAACGGGCTGAGGGAGACCAACCGATCCATTTGTCTCGCACCGCCAAATGCCAGGCCGATGCACTGAAGGCCAACCCTCCAAGCCAACCAAAGTGCTCAGAGCGGATCAGGTAGCGCTGCTGCGCACCACACAGCGGACCGCTCTTGAGCGGGTGATAACGATCAAGCAGTTCCCGCCATTGCCGCGACTCCAGGGTCTTGGCCTCGATGGGCACCAGCTCGACTCGTCCAAGTTTGGCCAGCGTGGCCGTAACCCGCGCCATAGCAAGGGAAGGGGCTGCTTCCGATCGCTCACGGGACACTTCACCCGGCCGGCCTCTTGATGGGGGTAAGCGAATCTCATCCCGCTCCTCCAATTTTAGCAACGCCTTGCGACAATTCATCTCCCGCAATGCCCCGCCAGGCGTACGCCAGTTCAGCCATTCGCACACTTGCCGTGATAGCCCGCTTCGTGTCAGCCCCTCGTCAGCAGCGATGGCGCCGCGAATCCGCTTCACCGTCCCCGTTCCAAACTCTTGTCCGTATAATCGCATGGACTCAGCGTAGCGATTTCCAATCCCTGTGT
>JBDLJW010000244.1:0-2218 GCA_039714135.1 Verrucomicrobiota bacterium | reverse complement strand
CTAGTTGCTGCGAAGTGGAATGACGAGTGTTTGACCGATGCGCAGGTCGCCGGGACTTTTCATGCGGTCTTTGTTGGCTTCGTAGATGTCGTCGTAATCGCCGTCGCCATAGAATTTATTGGCGATCTTGGTAAGGTTGTCGCCGGCGACGACAGTGTAGACCTCATGGGTGGGATAGGTTGGCTTTGCAGTCTTCGGTATGGTTTGGGTGACACTCTTTTTCTGTGTGGTGGGCTGGCTGGTGCTTTTTTGCGGGGCGGGCTGGGTACTGGTTGTCTGCGGGGCCGTGCGCTTTACCGGGGCGGGCTGGGTCGATGTTTTCGGCCGGGCCGCTAGTTGTTTTTTGAGTTTGGCATTTTCCTGGCGCAACTGCTTGAGCTCCTGAATGGCCTTTATGGCGCCGGACTGGGTCAGGATGGCATTGGCCAGCGCGATTTGCACTTCCTGGATCTGTTCGTTGATGAACTCGGCTTTTTCGGAATCGGGGCGGAGTTCGAGGTAGCGCTTGTAGTAAAAGATCGAGTTGATGTAATCCGGCTTGTGCTGGTGATAGATCGTGGCGAGGTCCAGATAGGGGCGTGCCATGCGCGGCTCGTTATCGATGGCTTGCTTGAAGGCGTCTGTGGCCTTGTCGTAGTCCTTGATTTCCATGTAGGCATGGCCCTGTTTGATAAGCGGACTCCGCTCTTCCTTGGCTTCGGTGGATTTTGCGTCTTTTTTGCATCCGGCGAGTGCGAGGATGGCAATGCACAGGGGTATGTAGATGAAGCGCATGGTTCTTTTCCTTAATTAATAGATCCTAGTTTTCAGATGCGGGAACATAGCTTGTTGCAACGGTGAATCCCGAACTAAATTTTTCAATTATTTTACCGTCCGTTCCGCGAAGCAGGAACATGGCCTCCACCTCGGGCCGATCCTCCACCCATGCAAGACCTTCGTCTGCACCCATCACGAACAGTGCGGTGGCCATGCCGTCGGCGTCCATGCAGCTGGGAGCGACGACAGTTACGCTGGCGGTATCCGAAAGTACGGCGCGGCCGGAGCGGGGGTCCAGGATATGGGAATGGAGCACGCCGTTTTGTTCGATATAGTTGCGGTAGTCGCCCGAGGTTGCCACCGCGCCCTCCGTCAGATTAACGATGCCGTGCAGCTTGTCGACCGCGGGGTTGCTTGAGGGATGTTGGATTCCGACGCGCCAGGGTTTTTCCTTGGGGTTGCGACCGCGTACCACGACCTCGCCGCCGATTTCCACGAACCAGTTTTTATGACCTGTCTTGTCGAGCAGGCGGGCGATGGTATCCACGCCATGGCCTTTGGCAATTGCGCCAAGGGCAAGTTGGACCTCGGGGGCGGCTTTCCAGAGTTGCGCGGACTTGTTGATCCATACTTTGTCCGCTCCGGTCTTCTCCTTGGCAGCGGCAATGTTGGCATCGGAAGGAACTTTCCGCTCATGGCCTTCGCTGCCAAAGCCCCAGAGGTTTAGTAGCGGCTGGAGGGTGGGGTCGAATGCTCCGCCGGTCGATTTGCTGAGTTTCAGCGCCTGCTCGATAACTTCTGTAAACGCAACCGAGATTTCAAACGGTCCCGATTCATCCGACTGGTTGAAGGTCGATATTTCGCTTTTTGCATCCCATGTCGACATCTGCCGGTTGATCTCCGCCAGTTCGCTTTCGATCTGCCGCTGCAGTTCGTCCAGGGAATTGCGCGATACATAGCCCGAAAGCGTTACGCTATAGCCCGTGCCCATTGTTCCGCCCGCGAGGATCGGATTCTTGACGTAGAAGCCGCGGATGGCGAGCGCGGCCACCAGCGCCAAGGCAAGGATGATCTGGGTGACTTTATTGCGTGTCATTTTAAAGCGCTTTATGGGTTCTAGGGTGGATTAGATTTTGGCGATGGCCTCGATTTCAACCCGTGCACCTTTGGGCAGGGCGGCAACCTGTACCGTGGAGCGCGCCGGTGCATTGTCTTCGCCAAAATATTCGGCATAGATGACGTTCATCTCGGGGAAGTCGTTCATGTCGGCAAGAAACACCGTGGTCTTGATGGTGTCGCCCAGCGTACTGCCTGCTGCCTCAACAACGCTTTTGAGATTTTCCAGAACCTGGATGGTCTGCTCGCGGATGCCGCCGGAAACCATTCCGCCGGTTGTCGGGTCGATGGGGATCTGCCCGGAGGTGTAGAGCAGGTGGCCGCTTTTGACGGCTTGGTTGTATGG
>JBDLJW010000243.1:0-2223 GCA_039714135.1 Verrucomicrobiota bacterium | reverse complement strand
GGAGTAAAGGAATCCAGATGATGGATTATACGGATCGGGCGAATATGCCCGATCCGTTTTTTATTGCCCCAGCGCCTGGAATCCCTTGTCGAGAAGCTTGCGGGAAATGGCGTTGCGGGTCTTTTTGTCCGGGCTTCCGAGGACGACGGAAATGACGCGCTGCCCGCTGTGTTCGGCGGTGGCGGCAAGCGACCATCCTCCGATGCCGTGGTAGCCGGTCTTCAGGCCGTCGCAGCCCTGATATGGATCTTTGCCAACGAGAACATTGCGGTTGGCCAGCATGAATTTTTCTTTGCGGATCGGTGATTTTGGCAACCATGCAAGCTTTGTTCCGGAGTAGCGCAGGGTTTCGGGGTGGCGCAGTGCGGCAAGGCTGAGGATGGCAATGTCGTAGGGCGTACTGATGTCCGGCTGGGTTCGGCCGGAGGGAGGAAGGCCGTGGTCGGAATGATAGGTGGTGGAATTCATGCCCAGTTCCCGCGCTTTTTGGTTCATCATGCCGACAAAGGCCTCTTTGCTTCCGGCTACGTGCAATGCGAGGGCTCTTGCCGCATCATTGGCCGAATGCACCATGAGGGCGGTGAGTAGTTGGTCAACGGTGTAAAAGCCGGATTCACGGACGTCGAGGTAGACCTCTGAACCACCGATCCCTGCGGTTTCCTTGCTAATGGCGACCTTGTCGTTTGCATGGATAACGCCTGCGTCGATCTGTTCCAGCACGATCAGCATGGTCATCAGTTTGGTGACGCTGGCGGGGTAGCAGTAGGTTGTTGCGCGGTTTTCGTAGAGGATTTTTCCCGTGCGTGCGTCCACCACGATTGCGCCGCGGTAGGGGGCGCCGGTCAGTTTTGGGTAGATTTTCTTCGTGTGGCGGTTGGGGCGGTCGGAGCGCAGGTAGCCTTCGCGCGTTCCCGGTGCGGCAATCGTTTCGCGGGACTGGACGGGGGGCATTTCGACCACTTCGACAGGGATCGCCACTTCGGGAACCTTGAAGTCGGACAGCGGTTCCGGCGTGGCGGTAGAGGTTGGCGCGGAGGCGGGGGCCGGTTCGGTAGGAGCGGGAGCGGACGGGGCGGGGGTGTTGGCTTCGGCCTTGTTTTTACCCGATCCCATCAAGATGAAAAATCCCAGCACATGCAGGGTAACAAGGATGGTTGCGATGACTGTGACGTTGCTTTTCTTCATATGACGTTGTACCAATTTGTAAAAGTCCTGCATCACAAGGAATTCATGAACGACATACAATACCATTTTGTAAAAAAGATTCTGGGCGGAGTGCCAACCGTGTCCGGAGAGGAGGGCCGGGCCTTCGCATCCTCCAATATTGCCCTCTGCAAATACTGGGGTAAGCGCGATGCCGCTCTCAACCTGCCTGTCAACTCCAGTCTCTCTGTCTCTCTTGGCGATCTCGGCACCTGCACTGGAATCCGGCTTTCAGAAAAGGACGCGGTTTATCTGAATGGTGAAGCGGTTGCTCCCGACGATTCTTTTGCCGTCCGCATGTTGGAGTTTCTGGCGCTTTTTCGGCCATTCCTTGGTGATGCCTGTTTTGAAGTCCGAACGGAAAACAATATTCCGACGGCGGCCGGGCTGGCATCGTCGGCATCGGGCTTTGCGGCGCTGGTGCTGGCGCTGAATGATCTGGCGGGGTGGGGGCTTGATGGTGAAAGGCTTTCCATGCTTGCGCGGTTGGGCAGTGGTAGCGCCTCCCGTTCCATTTTCGATGGTTTTGTGCAGTGGCATGCCGGAGCCTGTCTCGATGGCTCCGACTCTTTTGCCGAGCCATTGCTAGCTGAGTGGAAAGAGTTCCGCATCGGTGTTCTCGAGCTTTCCAGCGCACCAAAGCCGGTAGGCTCGCGCGACGGCATGAACCGGACGGTCGAAACCTCGGAGCTCTATAAAAGCTGGCCGGAACAAGCCGCCGCTGATCTTGAGACCATCCGTGTCGCCATCGATGCGCACGAGTTTTCCTTGCTTGGAAAAACCGCCGAGCGAAATGCGCTTGCCATGCACGCGACCATGATGGCCGCCTGGCCGCCGTTGCTCTACCTTCAGCCCGAAACCGTCGAACAGATCCACAAGGTGCAGCGCGTCCGTGCCGAGGGGCTGGAGGTTTACTTGACCATCGACGCCGGCCCCAATATCAAGCTTCTCTTCCTTGAAGAAAACGAAGCCGCCGTTGCCGCGGCCTTCCCGGGATTGAAAACCATCAAGCCGTTTGGG
>JBDLJW010000242.1:0-2224 GCA_039714135.1 Verrucomicrobiota bacterium | reverse complement strand
GACTTCCATCGGCATCGGAGCCCGGCGTCCACGACACCTTCATCGAGCTTCCCGAGATCTCCGAAAGCTCTGCGCTTGTGGCCTGTTGCGGCTCGGTGATGAATGTTTCTTCATCGGAGGTCCACACAACCCCCTGCAGCGCGTTGCTCGCCCAGCCGCGCATGTGGTAGAGCGTTGCGCCCAAAAGTGAATCGGCATTCACCGTAAAGGGAATTCCGTTTGTTGGGGTGCCAACCTTCGTAATCCGATGGGTTGAAACGCCAGGCAGGATATATTCCACCCCGTAGCTGGTCACGTTGCTACCTGTATCCAGGGTTGCGCCCAGCACCGCGCTGTTCGTATCCACAGAGACCGCCTCAGGCTGGCTTACGGCCATGACCTCGCCCGTCGTAGCGGATCCGCTCACCGTTGATATGGAAAAGTCAATTCCACTAACCGACAACCGCTGATCACTCCCCGCAGTGCCGACCGTCCACTCGAATTTCAGGGGCGACGTACCATTCATAGCCATATCCGTACTGCCCAACATGACGGGGTAGGTATTCGTGCCGCCATTCCATGTCCACGTACCACCATGATTCCAGGGAAAGTAGACGCGGGCCCCCTTAAAGCCCAGAAACGACCCGGCCTGCGAGGGGCCGCCGTTGAGCGTATAGGTTACGGGGCCGGGAGTGATCTGTAATGCCTCGCCATAGTTAACCTGTTTGTTACCATCACCTAAACTCGAGTCCACCCCAAAATAACCCAAAGAACTAGTGTTCCTCAGCACTGGACTGGACCCATCCGTCAGCGCCGTAACCGTAACCGTCATTGTTGCGGTGTCGGTTGCATTTCCGTCACCGTCAAAGTCGGCATCGGTGATGTTCAGCGTATAGACCAGTTCGGAGTCGACATCCAGGGTTCCGCTCGTAAGCGTCGTTACCAGGGTTCCGGCGTCGGAGGTGGCAACCATTCTATGATCAAGGTTGAAAATCCCCACCTCATTAAATTCGGGGATCACCTCAAGCGTCTCTGGCGCATCCTGTTGATAGTTGATCAGCCCTCCGGCGCTGGAGTAGGCAAACACCGCAATATCTCGGGGTGACCCAGGCAGGCCTGTCACATGGACGCTCTGGTCGGAACCCGCATACACGACGGAGCCGTTGCCCAATGTATCTCCGAAGCCATAGGTCGCGTTACCCGTGTAGGTGCCGTCATCGCCCGGCACGCCGGAGACCGGTCCGTCCGTGCTCACCACGACCACCACACCGTCGGCGCTCGCATCGGTGCTCCAGGTGATCAGCATCGAATCTGCTTCCACAAAGTCGACTGCAGCCGTCGTCACCTGCAGCGGCTCGGTCAGGAATGCCCGTTCCATGGACGCCCATACGACGCCCTCCACGCTGTTGCTTGCCCAGCCGCGTGCATGATAGAGCGTACCGGGTGTCATGCCCGTTCTCTCGTGGGAGAACGGCACGCCGTTGGTCGGGGTCCCGGCAATGGTTGCCACATTGGTGACACCGCCCGGAAGATAATAGCCCGTTCCATAACTCGTGACATTCGTTCCCGACAAGGTCGTTGCGCCAAGGGTGGCACGATCCACATCGATCGCAGCCGCCGAAGGCGCCTCGACGACCAGGTTGGTGGTCGTTCCGAGATCCGGCTCCGCGCTAAGAACAAATTTAAGATTTGTGAAGAGAAGTTTCGTAGTAGGGGCTGAACGCACCGCAAGCGGAGACAAGAAATCCAATGCATGGGTGCCATTTGGATACCCCGTTCCATTGATGTCGACGACATCAGTGGTCAAGACGAGCTCTTGTATCTCTATCTCCGTGAAGCCTCTAAACTGGCCGATTTGAGGAGGCCCACCGTTGAGTGTATAGGTCACCGGCCCGGGAATGCAGGTCACCCTCTCGCCCCCATCAATATAATCCGTCTTATCCACGCCACTGGTGTTCCTCATGGCCCATCGGGCAGTGCCGGAAATATTGGTCGCAAATTTCCCCTTAATCGCAGTTGAGGCGCTCGGGCTCACCGTATGGTCGCCCTCCAGGGTGATTGGCACCGTGATGGTATCACCGAAATCGCCATCGAGATCCACTTCGGTGATGGTGAAGGTGTATGTCATGGTAGACGGGTTGCCCAACGGCGTGGAAGCCGCCAATAGATCGTGGGTTGCGGTAAGATAGAGAAGGCCATTGTCGGCCCCGGTCTCAAAGATTTTATGGTACGAATCGCTGATTTC
>JBDLJW010000241.1:0-2236 GCA_039714135.1 Verrucomicrobiota bacterium | reverse complement strand
TCGGTGTGCTGCGTCAAAACAGGCTTGATCGTTGCCACACCCAGCTCAACCGCCTTCTGCAGCACCAGCTCCCAGCGGTCGGGTTTTGGAACGGCCTGAATCAAATCGATATCGACCTCAGGCTTCGGCACATCCCAACGGTTGGAGATCCGTGCCTCGACGGCGGTTTTGGAAACGGATTCGATTACCGCTTCGGCCACCCCGCCCTGGCCGTCGAACAGGATGATTTCCTGCCCGGCCTGCACCCGCAATACCCGCACGAGATGATGCGACTCTTCCGGGGAAAGGGTGGCGATCTCCTTCTCCAGTTCTCCTGCATCGACTAGCGAATTGATTCTCATTTAGACTGCGCTTGGTTCCTCGTGCCTATTCAGCTTCCAGCTTACGTTTGCGCTCGTAGAACTTTGCCGCCATCTTCTTCATTCTGGCGGATTCCTCGAAGTGGTTTTCATGCAGCTTTTCGACCAGTTCCTGCATGGCCTTCTTTTCCTTTCCGGAAAGGCGGGCGGGCACTTCGATCTTCACCATCACATTCTGATCGCCCTTGCCGTGGCCGTGGGCGTCATCAATAACGCCCTGCCCGCGCAGGCGGAAAATCTTGCCGCTTTCGGTTCCGGCCGGAACCTTGAGCTTGGCACCGCCATGAAGGGTCGGCACCTCGATCTCGCCGCCGAGCATGGCAATATGGAACGGAACGGGAACCTCGCAGTAGATATCGAGATCGTTGCGCTTGAAGAATTCGTGGTCGCGGACGTGGAAGACAATAAACAGGTCACCGGCGGGACCACCGCGTGCGCCGGACTCGCCCTTGCCGGGCAGCCGCTGGCGGGAGCCGGATTCGACACCGGCGGGAATGCGCAGCTTGATGGTCTTGCGCTCCTTGACGCTGCCCGCACCATTGCATCCGCTACAGGGACTGGAGATGGTTTCGCCAGCGCCGCCGCAGGTCGGGCAGGTCTGGGAAAACTGGATAAAGCCGCCGCCGGCATTAACCTGGCCGCGACCATGGCAGGTCGGACAGGTGCTTTTAGAGGTTCCCGGCTCGGCACCGCTACCGGAACAACGGGAACAGGTTTCAGAAACCGGAAGCGTGAGCGTGCGGTGCGAACCAAGCGCCGCCTCTTCGAAATCGACGTCGAGGTCGTAGCGCAGGTCCGAACCCCGTGCAGGCCCCGTACTGCGGCGACGTCCGCCGCCACCGCCAAAGAGGTCATTAATGTTGAAACCGCCACCGAAGACCTGCTCGAAAATATCGGAGGCATCGTGGAAACCGCCGCCAAAGCCACCGCCGAAGCCGCCACCGCCCGGCGCAAAGGCCTGATGGCCGAACTGGTCGTAGCGCGCCTTCTTGTCGGCATCGCTCAAAACCTCATAGGCCTCGGAAGCCTCCTTGAAGCTCTCCTCGGCCGCCGAGTCGCCGGGATTGCGGTCGGGATGGTATTTCATGGCCACCTTGCGGTAGGCCTTTTTGATCTGGTCGTCCGAAGCGCTTCCATCCACGCCCAGCACTTCGTAGTAATCGCGTTTTTCAGCCATGGTTATTCGACTCCTTCATCAGCTTTTTCGGCCGGACCGGAAGAGACAACGACCTGCGCGGCGCGCAGAAGCTTGTCGCCGAACATATAGCCGCGCCGCACCTGGTTGGAGCAGGTTTCGGAGGCATATTCATCCGACGGCATGTGCGTAAGCGCCTCGTGCTTGTGAGGATCAAACTCCTCGCCCACGGCATCGATCGGCTTGAGGTTAAATTTATCCAGCACGTTCTGAAACTGGTCGTAGACGAGCTTGAACCCATCGGCCACAGCCTTGTCGGCATTATGCTGCTCAGCGGTCTGCAGGCCCATTTCGTAGTGATCGAGCACCGGCAGGATTTCGAGGAGCAAATCCTCGTTGGCGCGCTGGTAAAGCTCAAGGCGCTCCCGCTGTGTACGATTGCGGAAGTTTGCAAAATCGGCCTGCAGACGCACAAACTGGTCGCGCAGGGATTCCTCTTCCTCCTCTTCAACAACAGGTGCAGCTTCGTCCTCTTCAATAATTTCAGTATCAGGAAGCTCCTCGGCCTCTGCGGCAACCTGGTCGGCCAATTCTTCGGCCGCAAGCGTTGCTTCGTCCTTCAGTTCCTGTTCGTCAGCTTTATCTTTCTTGCCCATAGCAAAATCCTTTGTATTTCCAGAGCTTGGAAAAATACGCGAAACCAGCGCAGTGTCAACAGGTAGATGCCCTGCGATTCATGCCG
>JBDLJW010000240.1:0-2298 GCA_039714135.1 Verrucomicrobiota bacterium | reverse complement strand
CGCACTCGACAGACAAGTGATTGATCCCTCTTTGCAGGAGAAGACCTATGGCGCAGAAATCAAACCGCATCCCCGTCATCCTGGACACCGACATCGGTGGCGATATTGACGATACATGGGCATTGGCGATGCTGTTGAACAGTCCGGAACTGGACGTGAAACTGATTACGACGGCAACTGCGGATACAGTGTATCGTGCCAGGATCTGTGCCAGAATACTGCAGCGTGCCAGGCGCACCGGCATTCCAATCGGAATCGGCCCCCGCTTTGAATCCGACGGGCCACGGGAGAGGCAGCGAGATTGGGTAAATGGCTATGAGCTGTCGGAGTATCCGGGTATAATTTACGAAAATGGCGTGCAGGGCATCATTGATGCCATTGAGTCATCAGACGAGCCTGTGACTCTGATCGCGATTGGACCTGCCACCAATATCGCCGAGCTGCTTGAGCGTAGACCGGCGGTTGCAAACCGCGTCAATCTCGTTGGCATGTTCGGGAGTATTCACAGGCAACATAAAGGTCGGTCTGGTGCGATTGCAGAGTTCAATGTGTTGCAGGATATCACCGCCTGCCAAAAGGTGTTCTCCGCCCCTTGGAAGAGTGTGACGATCACGCCGCTCGATACGTGTGGAACCGTTCAGTTGACGGGAGAACTGTACGCACAATTGCTGGCCTCGAACGATCCTCTGCTGGCCGACGTTCTGGAAAACTACCGCATTTGGAACCGGGCGGTTGGCAGCCAATTCGATGCAGGGCGGAGGTCGTCGATACTCTATGATACGGTGGCGATCCATCTGGCCTATTCGAACCGATACTTGAAAATGAAAGAGATGGGGCTTCGTGTTTCCAACGATGGATATACCGTGATAGATCAATCTGCCCGGCCTGTGAATGTGGCGGTCGATTGGTTAGACTACGCCGGATTTTGCATGGAATTGACAAACCGCTTACTTGGAGAAAATAAATGACGCTACGCGAGAATTTTGATGCGATTATGAACTACAAGCAAACCGGAAAAATGCCGGTGTGGTTTTTCGGGAGTTGGCCGGAAACCAAGAAACGTTGGTTGGACGAAGGATTGAAACCCGAAACAACGATGTTCCTGAATGGCGGAAGTGGCGGACCGCAGTTGGACTTCATGGATACCGATTGGGAGACCTCGCCTGGGTGGAACGGCAATATATGGAACAACCAAGGTATCTTGAGCCCTCAGCCGATTTCAGGTAAGCTGGATGAGGTACTGGAGGAAACGGATGACCACAGGATCGTGAGAACCGCTCTGGGCGGAGTTCGGCAAGATAGCAAAGGCGGTGAGTCGATTTCCCATTTTCGTGAATACGATCTAAAGCCGACCCGCGAGGACTGGGAGCGATTCAAGCAATTTCTCAACCCCGACGATCCGGCAAGGTGGAGCGAGGACTGGGAATCCCGAGCAGAACAACTGAACCACCGGGAGCATGTCACCTGCTGTCTTGGCGGAAGCCTGTTTGGCTGGTTGCGCAACTGGATGGGCGTCGAGGCCCTTTCCTACCTGCCTTATGATGAGCCGGAGCTTTATGCGGAAATGATCGACTTTATGACGGATTATTTTATTCGTCTCAACACGAAGCTGCTCGACAAGGTTCAGTTCGACTTTGCCTATATTTTTGAGGATTGTTGCTTCAGCAACGGTCCGCTCATATCCCCCGACCTTTATCGGGAGTTTTATCATGAAAACTATGTGCGGCTGATTGCTGCGCTTCGGGAAAAGGGCGTGAAATGGATTTTACTCGATTCCGATGGATATATCGAGGATCTGCTTCCGCTGTGGCTTGAGAGCGGATTCGACATTATCTTTCCCATCGAAGTGGGCACCTGGAAGGCGGACCCCGTGGCTCTCCGCAAACAATATGGGAAACGCCTGCGCATGATGGGCGGGATCAACAAGCACGTGATTCGCCAAGGGGAAGCTGCCATCCGAGAGGAGCTCGAAGCCCTGCGCCCCCTGGTGGCCGAAGGGGGCTACATTCCCCTGCCGGATCACCGCATCCCACCGGACGTTTCGTTGGCGCAGATGAAGGAATACGTGCGTTTGTTCGGGGATGTGTTCTCCCTTGAAAGCGTGACCCCCGTGACCCCATAACCCACCATTTTCCTCGAAAAATACAAAATACAAGAATACAAGGGGACAGGTCTGTAGTGCAGACAGCTTCCTGACTTCGGAACGTAAAATGTACAACGTTGAAAATATGCAAAAAATAAGGGGGTTTTGCATATTTTCGTTTTGCTTTGGGTGTCCCGCGGCTATAATGCGGCATG
>JBDLJW010000239.1:0-2306 GCA_039714135.1 Verrucomicrobiota bacterium | reverse complement strand
ATTTTCTAACGATTAGGGGTTTTCACCACGCTTTGTCCTGTGTCTTAATGGGTTGCCTATGAAGGAACACTTTGGACTCTATTTGATTCTCACCGACCCTGTTACCGGCTATGAAGCCTGCGCAAAGGCGGCGGTCGACTGCGGCGTTCGCTACCTCCAGCTACGGATGAAGGATACACCTCGCAACACCATACTCAAAACCGCCCGCGCCATTCGCACCATCACGAGCGGAACCGAAACCCGTTTTATCGTTAACGACGACCTTGCCGTAGCCATGGAGGTCGATGCCGACGGCATCCATCTCGGACAGGGCGACCAGCCAATGGACGAAGCACGCGAGGCATGGAATGCCCCGAACAAGGTTTTCGGCCTCTCCACCCACAGCATCGAACAAGCCGAACAGGCCGAGAAACTTTCGCCGGACTATATCGGTGTCGGCCCCGTTTTCCCCACCCCCACCAAAGTCAACGCCGCCCCCGCGCTCGGCATGGAAGAAATTGCTCGAATCATGCGCAATTCACCACTCACTTCCGTCGCCATTGGCGGAATAGATGCCAACAACCTGCCGAACCTTCTGGGAGCCGGTATTGGAAACTTTTGCGTCGTCCGCGCTGTAAACAATTCCACCAATCCCGCAGCCGCAATCCGTGAATTGCAAAAAATCTGGAAAAAGCATTCCTTTTGAACTTGAGCCTCCCTCCGCCGCTTACTACATTACGCCCACTTTTTACGACGGGCGAGTGGTGAAATTGGTATACACGCGAGATTTAGGTTCTCGTGCCTAACAGCGTGCGGGTTCGAGTCCCGCCTCGCCCACCATTTTCCTAAAAAGAGGAAACAAGCATGGATGCAAGAGGAAAAGTGCCGCACTTTACGTTAAGGCCCCATCCGGTGGTCTCGATGGTGCTTATCCTCGTCATGATTGTTGGATTGCTAACGGCTTTGTCGTTTTTTTCGATGGAAGAAGGAACCGGCGTATACAGACAAAAGGGTATCTTTACCCTGATCCTCACCTCCATCCTCAGCATTTGTCTGGCCATCGTTGCAACTGCCAAAATGTGGTTCTCGCATCTCTGGAAAAAGAATTCCACCCATGCACGGCACAAAGAGCATACCCAGTACCATCCCGCGATAAGGGAACGCGAATTCCGAGAACGGCGCTAAATTTTTCTTGAGCCGCACTGCACCTAGGCCGACAATGCGTCCATGAAAATTGTTTGTGCAGAAACCGTGCTTCTTGGTCTGGAAGCTTTTTCAAATGCTGGAAAAACCGTTGTTGTTCCTGATCGCGAAATCACCCGCGACCACCTCTTCGATGCCGACGCGCTCATCGTACGCTCCAAAACAAAAATCGATGAGGCGCTACTCAAAGGAACGCCTATCAAGTTTGTCGGAACAGCCACCGCAGGAACCGACCACATTGATGCGACATGGCTGGAATCAAAAGGCATCTACTGGTGCGGATCGCCCGGCTGCAATGCCAACAGCGTATCCGAATACCTTATTGCGGCCCTTCTTGTTCTTGCCAGACGCCATGGCGCCGATCTGGAAGGCAAGACCATCGGAGTTATCGGCTGCGGCAACGTCGGAAGTCGCGTCGCAAAGAAATGCACAGCACTTGGCATGACTGTCCTGCGCAACGACCCCCCGCTCGCCGCAATCTCGCCCGACCCCGACTTCCATCCCTTGGAAACCGTTCTGGCCGAATCAGACATCGTTACACTGCATGTCCCGCTCATAAAGCACAAGCCATGGCCCACCGAGCGCATGGCTGACTATACCTTCTTTGAACAGCTCAAACCCGGCGCCATCTTCATCAACGCCGCCCGCGGCAGCGTCTGCGACTACGACGCACTTCTTGAAGCAAAACAGGGAGGAGCGGTCTCCAAGATGGTCATCGACGTGTGGAGCCCCGAACCAGCCTTCCGCACCGACGTACTCAAGATCGCCGACCTTGCTTCTCCGCATATCGCCGGCCACTCCTACGAGGGAAAGCTCAACGGCACCATTGCTTGCCACAACGAGCTCTGCAACTTCTTTGAGATCCCCAAAAACTGGGATGTCGCAGCATCGCTCCCAGAACCGGATGTTCCAACCATCAAAATCGATTGCACCGAGCAAGGTGATGAAAAGGTGCTCCACGAAATTATCCAGAAGGTCTATGATATCGGAACAGATGACCGCCTTATCCGTGAAGCCGCCGCTGCCCATTGCGAAATTGATCGAGCCCGCAACTTCGATGCCCTCCGCAAAAACTACCGCATCCGTCGCGAGTTCATGAACACCGAAGTGGATCTGCAAAACGC
>JBDLJW010000238.1:0-2344 GCA_039714135.1 Verrucomicrobiota bacterium | reverse complement strand
GTCACCACCCGCCCCTTCTGCGGGCCTTCCAAGATCTGGAATTGGAAAACGAGCCAAGTATACGTTTCACCGTCCTTACCATTGGCGGTGCGATCCATCTTGTAGCTCACCTCACCATCATATTTGCCAATGGGGACGTTGGGATCTTCAACCTCGATGACGTCATCATCGGCGACAACCATCGATTGCGGCGCTGCCATTGCCGGTTGTGGCATCACAGGCGCCGCCGCGGGTGTTGCAGGTACCGGCTGAAGTTGGGGTTGTGCTGTCTGAGCCATTTGCTGTTGCATGTACGCCATTTGCTGCTCAGGCGTCCATTCTGGTGGAAACTGTACCATTGCTTAGTATCCTCCTTGCACGTTTTCTAGGCGTGCCATTCACAGTTCCAGGGCCAACAACCAGGCTGACACCTGGGGTGTTTCGGGTCGGCTTCCCAGATAGGTGGGAGACCGAGCTGTTGCGCAAAAAAGTCGTAGCCGCAGTTATCCACAGCTCCAACTTTGAGATCATGAAGTCTGCTTTCCGCGAAGAACATACCTGACTCTCGAAAATGTGTCCGAAACGAGCCTGCAAGACTTCGTTCTTGATACGCGATCACAGAAGCTTCCCGCTGTACAATTGATTTGGTCTGACCTTGTAAATCTGGCACGTACCGCGTAACCGCCATCGGATTCTTCATATCCTCGAAGAGGCCTTTTGCACCGACTTCCAGAATCACGTGTTGAGGTAATGCAAAGAGAAGCTGTGTTGTTCGCAGCGTCCACCGCAACACGCCTTGCCAAACCCACTGTATTGAAAGCTCCCCGCCACGTGTCCGATTCTTAGGATCGGCTTCCTCCTCTGCTTGAATCATTCGGAGCATATCCGAGAAGCCGCCAATTGCTACTGTCTGATACGGACACTGCCCCTGTAGTGCAGTAGTATGCAACCATTCGATCCAGGTGTCCAGCTCCTTTCTAATCGAGACGCCGCCTTGACCTCGTAGTTTAGCGGCGTGTGTCTGCCCAAGCGCAACCGGCTGCGCAAGATAGCGCCCCTGATAGAAGGCAGTGTCAAAACCTGTCTCAACAATCGGATGAATGAGCAGCGGTGCCGGAAAAGTCAGCGCTATTCGCGTCTTCCCACACTTCCACAAGCCGTAAATCAGGAGCCGTAAACCGACTGATCTAGGACCGTTCATATCAATTATTCCTGGCAAATTCATGCCACGCGTTCCGTTTCAGCGAGCTTGCCTAAATGGTTCCAGGTATCAACACCAACGTCGTTGCGTTTCGACTCTACAACCATCCCGTCGAACCAAGACAGAACACGCAACTTGGTCTTAGTTGGGTCTTTTCCGATGAACGCCACACCGTAGGAGCTCTGCTTCACAGATCCAAAATACAACTTCAGCTTCGCATTCATAGCTTTGTGACTCCCCAACCAAAACACTGGAACGAGTCCAGCTGCCTTAGCAGCAGTCCCAATCTCTCGCGGGAACTCGTCGCCGTCACCTGGGGCCGGCATCTCATCTTTCTTAGGCTCAATCTCGATCGGAACGCACTGCGCATCAGGCGCGACTCCGAGCTTGATTCTACCCGCCAGCCAAAATACGCGCTCTCCATTCGCGTTCACTTCAGGTGTTGCCCACGCCCTTTGAGAGCGCACATGATAGGGCTGCCAGTTGACCGCGGCATCAGCTCGACAAAGCCCGTCACGGTCATGTCGTAGCGTGCGCCACTCGATATCTAACGCGCAGTCCTCGGGCGGTTCAAGGGCCTCAGCCCACTCTACCCACTGCAGCGCAACGGCTAACTTCGATTCCGCCACAAAGCCCTGCGACGTTGCGAAAGCCCGTACTTCTTCATCCGACGCTGCATCGAGCCAATCCACACCGCTACGTTGCTGATCAGTCTTCGCCAGTTCTCGAAGCCGCGCACAGGCTGCGTCCAACTTCTCCCCGGTAGTAGCCTCTTTGACAATCATCTCCTCTTTCACGCCCTCCGGAACCGGAGCCGCCGCAACTGGAGTGTCGACAGTGAGAGGAGGAACACTATCGACAACAGCAGCAGCGGGCGGCTCCGGTTCCGGTTGCGTCACAGATACGGAAGCTGCGAGGGGGACGGACGACACAGCTTCACGTATCGTCAAACACTCATCAACACGCTCACACGCGCCGCGATTGTACTTGCGGTCAAAGCAGGTAACATGTCCGTTCTGTGACACGTGCCTGTGGAGCTCCACAGTAGGATACGCCTCTTGATCGATCACGTACTTCTGGTTAGCGGCCCACAACTTGGCAGGTTCCTGCATAGACAACTCCCACACACGGATACGCTCTTCCTGGAGGTCGTAGACATAACGC
>JBDLJW010000237.1:0-2353 GCA_039714135.1 Verrucomicrobiota bacterium | reverse complement strand
GATGCGGGGGAGGCGAAGCCGGTTTTCAGGACCTTGGAGAAGGAAAACCTTCAGCTCCTGAATATCTTAATCACCCACACGCACCACGACCACGTCGGCGGTTGCCGCGCCCTCTGTGATCGACTAGGCGTGCAGTCGACCAGTCCGGGGGTCGAGGAGGGCGAGTTTTCAGTGCTTGGAACCGTTTGCCGGTCCGTCCCCGCGCCGGGGCACATGGCCGTGCACAAGATCTATCATTTCCCCGAGCTTGAAATCCTGTTCGCTGGCGACACGCTGATCAATGGCGCCTGCGGCCGATTACTTGGCGGCACGGCGGAACAGCTTTTCAGTAGCCTCCAGTTGATCAAGCAGCTGCCGGATGACACGCGGGTTTTCGGGGGGCATGACTATCTGGCCGAAAATATGGAGTTTGCGCTTTCGGTAGAGCCGGGCAATGCCGCCGCGAAAGCCCGCCTTGATCTTTATCGCTCCGATCCTGCCGCCGCGCTCTTCGCCACCTTGGCTGAGGAAAAGAAAACCAATCCCTTCCTGTGCGTCGATAGCGTCGAGAAGTTTGCCGCGCTTCGGAAACAGAAAGACATTTTCTAAACACCAAGGCTCAACGAGCACGAAGCTTAGAGCCCTTTGTGCCTTCGTGTTTAATTATCCGTTGAAGAGGGGATAGAGCGCGTCGTATTGCTCCATGAGGGCCTGCGGCATGACGCGGGTATCGGAGAGGACGGGCATAAAGTTGGTGTCGCCGATCCAGCGCGGAACAATGTGCTGATGGATATGATCCTTCAGACCGGCTCCGGCGGCACCGCCGAGGTTATAGCCAAGGTTCAGCCCGTCGGGCTTGAGTTCGGCCTTCAGGATTTCGACGGCTTCGATGGTCAGGTCGGTCATTTCAAGGCGTTCTTCGGGGGTCATGTCCTTGAGGTGTTCAAGGTGGCGGTAGGGGGCGACCATCAGGTGTCCGCCGGTGTAGGGGTAGCGGTTCATGACGACGGCGCAGGTTTTGCCGCGTTTCAGCAACAGGTTGTCGCGGTCGTTTTCCTCGGCGAACATCCGGCACAGGAAGCATCCGTCCTCCTTGTCGCCGAGGATATATTCGATGCGCCACGGCGCCCAGATCGTCTTTTTCATCGCATGACCTTTCTGCGGAATGATTCCGGCAAAATAATTTGGTAGCAGAACAATTTTCCAGTCCAGAATGTCTTTTCGGTTTCAAACGCGGAGATTAAATCATATCTTCCGGGGATTGGAACAGGAAGAAACGCATGGCAGGAAACGTATATCTTTTTTACGGCAATGATGAATATCTGGTGGGGCTGAATGCCCGCAAGCGGGTGGATGAAATCTGTCCGGAGGCGGAACAGGCGCTTTCGCTGGAGATGATCGATGGCGGTGCAGCGAAGATCGACGACGCGGTGGCGGCGCTCGACCAATGCGTGGCCGCCTTTCGCACGGTTGGTTTGTTTGGCGGCAAGAAGGTGGTCTGGTTCCGCGATGCCTCCTTCTTTAAGAATGCGGTGATCATGAAGAACGCGCAGGTGAAGCGCCTGCTTGGCGAGCTGGCTTCCGACGTTAAGGCCGGCTTGGCGGCCGACCAGTATCTGATCATGTCCGCACCGGGGATCGACAAGCGTTCGGCGTTCTACAAGGCGGTCAACGAGGTGGGCGAGGTCGAGGAATACGATATTCCAGATCGCGACTACGAGGCGCGGCCCGTTGCGCTCAAGCGGGCGGTTGAGCTGTTCAGGCGCGAGGGCTATTCCATCGATTCGGCCGCGGCGGATGCCTTTGTCGATCGGACCGGCTATGAAACGCGTCAGATCATGAACGAAGTGGAGAAGATGGTGCTCTACAAGGGCGCTGATAAAAGTATCGGCGTTGACGATGTGCAGGCCATTACTTCTGTGTCGGGCGAGGCGATTGCCTGGGACTTTACGGATGCCATTGCCGAGCGCAAGCTCGCCGATGCAATCCGTATTTTCCGCCAGCTCCTTTTCCAGAAACAGACGGCGATCGGCCTGATTATTCAGATTGAGAGCCTTTTCCAGAATCTACTGCGCTTCAAGGAATACATGGACGCAGGATGGGTGCGGATGAGCGGCAACCGCATTCAATGGAGCAACGATCCGGAGCTTGACGATTATTTTGCAGAGATGCCCGACGATCCGCGCAAGATGCACTGGTTCCGAGCCTCCAAGTTTGCCAACCAGGCCGCGCCCTATTCGGTCAAACGGCTTGCGGCCAGCAAGCGGTTGGTGGTTGATACCCACGAAAAAATGGTTTCCGGTGGGTCGATACCCCACGAGCTGATGCTTGAAACCCTTCTCGCCAAGCTTTGCGCTCCGACTCCACGCCGCCG
>JBDLJW010000236.1:0-2359 GCA_039714135.1 Verrucomicrobiota bacterium | reverse complement strand
GCTTATAGGTGCATCGGGCGGCTCCTATGCGTTGATGGGCTTTTTCTCCTGGTTTCTCAGGCGCGCGCGTTTTCACGTCTATAAATGTAAATGGCTTAATTTCCGGATCCTGCCGGTAATGTTCATATTCTTGGCAGGGGAATATTTTTATGCCCGCTGGCGGATGCCTTCCCTTGCTTGGCAGATGCACGTCATTGGCTTCGGCCTTGGGATAGCCTGCTCCATGTTGATCCAAGTGGTCTATGCGTCCTGTCGTGCGGTGGTCGGCAACTGGCCGAAACAGGGCGTGCTCCATGGCTTCTGTTCCTTTGTTTCCAATGGAATGTGCCGGGTAAAAGAGTTTTCGGAAATACCCGTAAATGCCGAAGTTGCGGATGGCTGATCTTTTCACGGACGTTCCGAAAATCTCCCAAAAACTATCATGAAAGACCATCTTCCGGTGGTCTTTCAGTTTATTGAGAAACCAAAAGACACTCGTCTCGTTTTGAGAAAGAGCCTAAAAAAGGGCCTTTCGGTTAAGAAAGGCCCCTTGAAAGTGGAGCGGGCGAACAGATTCGAACTGTCGTAACCAGCTTGGAAGGCTGGGGTTCTACCATTGAACTACGCCCGCTTTTTCGTATAAACGAGCGCATAAGGTAGCGGGCATGCCGGGTTCCGTCAAGGGTTGTCGGGTACTTTTTTGCGAGCGTTGGAGTCCGAAACTATTTTCGATTTTTCAGGCTCCAAAGCCAGAACTGAAGGCGCTTCAGCAAAGAGGGTTTGTTGTCGGCCTTTTTTATCCGAGGGCACGGTTTTCCAGGCTTCGGTTTTTCAACCGGGTTACGCATGTAGTCTCGATCTGATATTCCCATAGGATTTGCTTGCCCTGATTTTGTAATTCGCGAACAGTATGCTCCCCATGAGCAGGAAAAAGAAGACAACATTACGGACGATCCCCGATAACTGGCTTGATCCATTTGATTTCAAGGCGGAGTTTCCGCATCCGGAGCGACCATTGGAGGTGGATATCGGTTCGGGCAAGGGGCGCTTTCTTGTGGCTCGGTCGGGCAAGTTTCCAGAAACCAATTTTCTGGGCATTGAACGGCAGCTGGGACGCATCAACAGCAGTGGGCGGCGGTGCGAGCGGGCAGAACGAGAAAATGTGCGGGTGTTCCGCATGGAGGGCTACTATGCCATCAGTCAGATGATACCGGCCAACTATGTGGCAAACTATTATTTTTTCTTTCCCGACCCGTGGCCGAAGGATCGTCATGCCGGCAATCGCCTTTTCAACCCGGCTTTTATGGATGCGCTTCACCAAACCCTTGAGGATGAAGGCTGCCTTCATGTCGCCACCGACCATTTGCCGTATTTCGATGAAATCTACGCACTTCTTCGAAAGGAAAAGCGTTTTGAAGAAGTCGAGACCTTTGAACCCGATGATGAGGAACGAACTGATTTTGAACTGATCTTTTCACACAAGGCGATCGGACGTTGTTCGTTTAAAAAGATTTCCGGAGGCCTTCATGGCTAGAAAACGTCCGGAGGTGGAGATGCACAGCCATGGGCTCTATGATGGCTGGGATCGTGAGAGCAAGGAGCTTCCGAACCTAGTGAAAATCACGACGGAGATCGAGGCGGCCCTGGATGTCGAGTTTGGCTACATCCTTAGAATCCGCAATGCGCGCAACGGCAGGATTACGTTCCGCATCGAACATCCGCCGTTCAAGGGCGATGATGGCCAGACCGCGCCGCCATTCACTGGAGAGTTATACGTGAAGACCAACGATTTTCGCTTTTTCCTAGGTGATACCATTTGGGCGCCGGCAGAGGATAAGCGGGGGGATTGGCGAATGATTACCTGGCTGGATGGTGAAAAGGTGGCCGATAAGACGCTTTTCTTGATCTGAGCTTGTGGTTTCCATTTTTCGAGATACACTGTTTCCTTGAACATGATTTAATAACGAGAAGTCATTAATAAGGAGGTTGCGATGAGTGCTGTATCGAATTTGTTGGATTCAAAGGGGCGTGATGTTCTGACCGTGAGCCCGGACACGTCGGTGCGCGAGGCGGTTCAGAAAATGGAGGATATTTCCGCAGGAACGGCGCTGGTCATGGAAGGCGATGAAGTGGCCGGTATTATTTCCGAACGCGATGTCATCCGCAAAGTGGTTCTCCTGAACAAGGATATCGATCAGGTTTTGGTAAAAGAGATCATGACGACAAACCTGACCTCCATCACACAGGAAACCTCGCTGGACGATTGCATGCAGCTGATTACCGACAAGCGTATTCGTCATCTGCCGGTGATCTGCGGCGGAGTTCTTTGCGGCATTGTTTCGATCGGCGACGTTGTCAAATATTTGATTGTTGAGAAGGA
>JBDLJW010000235.1:0-2366 GCA_039714135.1 Verrucomicrobiota bacterium | reverse complement strand
GCCGTGAGCGGGAAGACGTCGTTGCCGCTGTCGCCACAGAAGACGACATCCGACTTGCTGGCGCCAAATTCATCGGCGATGTATTCGAGTGCGGTCTGTTTGGTTGCGCTTTGCGGGAGAAAGTCGAGAAGGCCCTTGCCGGTTTGGGAGTCGAAGCTGTAAACGACAACCTCGTCGAACTTTTCTTTTACCCGTTCGTCGACGGTCTTCAAAATGGCCTCGCTCCTGTCATGGTCAACGTAGTAACTTTGCTTGAACGGGCCGCAATGCTCGCGCTCCTGCTCGGTCAGGCCGTCCACCCCGGCTACGGCGCTGCGTACCGCGTCTGCATCCCACCTGGGACTGGTCTGTTTTACATGGGTATCCCAACCGCCGTGGGACTTCCAGCCGTCTTGTTCGTACTTCCGGATCGATGTGCCGACGTCGCCGATGAGCACATGGGGATAACGGATGCCAAACTCCCTGATCGCACTCTCGGTCAGGTTAAGATTCCTGCCGGTTACATAGACGACCAGCACGTCATGCTTTTCTGTGAGTTCATTGAAGAGGTCGATGGCGCCGGGATCCGGTGGCCAGCTACCGTTCGGGAGTAACGTCCGGTCCAGATCGGTCGCAAGGATTTTCATTTTCGTTCTCCGTAGCAGTGACTCTCAATATTATATTCGACTGGGGTCAATCACGGGGGACTAAGGAACCTCTGATTAAGTCCGTGGGATGGGGGTTTGGGGGAAGGGTCTACAAGAAATGAATTGTAAATCATTGATTTACACCCCTTCCCCCATAGATAAACTTGTGTGAATGCTCTGATCAAGGCGCGTAGCGACTTGATCAGAGTTTCCCTAAGACTCAAAGGAGAAAAGGACTTCTTCGTCCGTACCTTCGCCCTGGTAAACCATGAAGCTGTGATTGCGCAGATCGGCCTTCAGGGTTACTGTGGCTTCCGGATGTTGCCAGGAGATGTGTAACAGGTGGGGCTCGGTCTCGAAGATCTTCATCTCACCCGCGAACGCCGGCGAGATGTTGCGCAGCCGGATCAGGTCAAGCTGGTCCAGCACGATAGGGCGTTTCAGTCCGGCCTCGATGTCGATAATTTTTAGAGTGGTGCGGTTTATCTCCTTGTGTCCTGCGGTACGTCCCTTTTCCGCCGCTGCATAGTCGTTTGTGCCGGCAAACAGATCCAGGTACCACACCTGCGGGACTCCGGGCATGAACATCTGGACGGCGCGGGCCAGGCGCAGCTTGCGCTCGTCCTCCCCCAGGGCGCTGAAGAAGGTCGCGTTGACCTGATAGTAGTCGATCTTCTTGCCGTCGGCGCCGTACAGGTTCTTGGTCAGGCCACCCCGGTCGATAATACGCTTGATGGTGGCCTCGATCTGCTCATTGTCCAGCAGGCCCGGTCTGTAGGAGCCATTGACTTGTTTGCCCTTGAGGTCAAGCACGGGGATCCCGTCATGGCTGCCGAGCATGTTGATTGTCTGTAGTCCCTTGGACTGGATGTCCTCGATCCAGCGCAACAGGGCCTCGTTGTTGCCCCGTTCCAGTGCGTTAATGAGAAGCCCGGGGAAAAAGAAGTCATAGATGGGGTAGCCTTCCTGCGCAATCTCTTCGTGGATGCCGGCGCCGTATTCGGCATGGATCTCGGGGAAGATGATCAGCCCGTACTTCTGCGCAATGCCCCGCAGGCGTTCCAGGTAATCCCAGGTGCCGGGCCGGTTGAAGAAATTCGGCTGGCCGGGCTCCTTGTGCAGGTACGCGAAAGCGTCGAGGCGGATTATTCTGGCGCCGTACTCACTGAGCTTGCGCAGTGTCTCATCGTAAAATTTCCAGACCAGTTCGGAACGGGCGTTGAGATCCATCTGACCCAGGAATTCACGCTTGTGACACACAGCCGCGATCAGGTCATCCTTGCACACCCCGGCATTGCACTGGACAATCTCTTCCAGGTCCGCCGATTCCAGCTGCCCCTTGGCCTTGATGACCACCTTGACGTGGTGCGCGATATCCGATGCACCCTGCGGATCCATCCCTTTGATGTGTGTAAAATCCTGTGCCGTTATCTCATCGAAATCCACTTTTTGATAAAAGGTGTTCCAGTAGCTCTGAAGGCTGCCATCAGGAAAGCGTATTTTCAGAATTGGCAGGCCCGGTTTTCTCATGAAGAGTTTTTCCAGATACTTTTCGTCCGGTACCAAGTGGTCATTTTCTCCCATGCTGCCGTACCCCTTCCAGAAATCATTCCAGTCGATGAAAAAATCCCGGTAGGGTGATGCGTTCCCGTTTTCCAGTAAATCGACGAACTGCGGCGAGCGTACGGAGAGATGATTGAGCACCAGGTCGAGCTTGATATGGATACCAAGCTCGTTGAG
>JBDLJW010000234.1:0-2382 GCA_039714135.1 Verrucomicrobiota bacterium | reverse complement strand
CTCGCCCGCGCGCCCGTTCTCCGGTAAAATTACCCCATGCCCGCCGTATCCGTACTGATCCCCTGCTATAACGCCGCCGACACCCTGACCGAAACACTGACCTCCGTTTCCCGGCAGACCCACCCCAATTTCGAAGTGGTCACCGTAGATGACGGCTCGACCGACGGCACCGGGGAGATATTGAAAACCTGGGCCGCCCGCGAGGCCCGTTTTCGAGTGCTGTCTCGCCCCCATGAGGGCATCATCCCGGCACTCAACGCCGGCTTAGACCACTGCCAGGCGCCCTATATCGCCCGCCTGGATGCCGATGACCTCGCCCACCCAGACCGCCTGAGCATTCAGGCCGCCTACCTGGATTCGGACCCCGATACAGCGCTGGTCTCCTCGCTGGTATCCGGCTTCCCGGAGGAGGATCTGCGTCAGGGCTTCCGCATTTACCTGGATTGGCTGAACGCCCTTGTCACCCACGAAGAGATCGCCCGTGAGATTTTCGTCGAAAGCCCGCTGCCGCACCCCAGCGTGATGTTCCGTAAAAGCAGCGTCACGGCCTTGGGCGGCTATCAAGAGCACGGTTGGGCCGAAGATTATGACCTCTGGCTGCGCATGTTTTTAGCCGGCGAGCGCTTTGCCAAGATTCCCCAGGACCTGGTCAGCTGGCGCGAACACCCACAACGTCTGACCCGCACCGACGGCCGCTATTCACTGGAGAACTTCCTGCGCGCCAAGGCCCATTACCTGGCCCGCGGCCCGCTGCGTGATCGTGATGCGGTGATTGTTTGGGGCTCCGGCATGATGGGACGCCGCCTGGGCAAACAGCTCCAGCGTCAGGATATGCCCCTGGTGGCCTTTGTGGATATTGACCCTAAGAAAATTGGGCGCACCCGGCGGGGTTTGCCGATCATCGCCCCAGATGATTTGCTTCCCTGGTGGCGCCGTTATCAAAATCCGGTTGTCCTAGCGGCTGTTGGCGCCCGCGGCGCCCGGGTTCTGATCCGTGAGCGCTTGAACGGCTTTGGCCTGCGCGAGGGGCATCACTGGTGGGCCGCAGCCTGAAACAGGGTCTCGCCCCGCTTAGCTTTTTCGCCGATTCGCTCAATTATTAGTTCTTCGGTACAATTGCCCGGTACCTTTCGCTGATCCCCCCGGCACCATCGGGGACCCTGGCTGGAACACAAGTTGGCTATTATTAAATGGACGTATAATGGACTTATTTTTAGAGCAGCGCGCATCCCAACTAAAAAAGGGGCTCTCCCGCACAGAGACCTTCACCGTTGAAGAGCAGCACACCGCCTATCATATTGGCAGCGGCGACGAGCGTGTCCTGGGCACCCCCTGGATGATCTCCTTTATGGAGCGCGTCTCCAACCGTCTGCTTGCCGAGCACATCCCCGAGGGCTATCTGACCGTCGGCACGCATGTTGATGTGCGCCATCTCGCGCCCTCGCCGATCGACGCCAAAATCCGCATTCAAGTTGAAGTGCTTGAAGTCTTTAAGAATCGCGTCAAACTAGCCGTGGCGGCATGGGATCACAAGGATAAAATTGGTGACGGGAACCACACCCGTGCTGTTGTCCGTAAGGCCCGCTTTATGGAGCGAGCCGACAAAAAATCAAAATCATAAGCTCTTCTTATCGACCACCCAGAGCTTGCTGAGGTAATACTTATGAATGTTTTCATCACTGGCGGGGCGGGCTATATCGGATCGACTGCTGCCGAAACACTGCTCAATTTAGGACATCAGGTCACGATTTACGATTCGCTGGCTACCGGGCATTTAGCTGCCGTTCCCGAGGGGGCCAACTTTATTCAGGCCGATTTAGGCGATCGCGTGGCGTTAGACGCCGCTCTTCAGGGCCAGTCTTACGATGCCGTGCTGCATTTCGCGGCCTTTATCGAAGCCGGGGAGAGCATGACCAATCCCGGCAAGTATTTTCACAACAACTTGAGTCACGCGCTGGGTTTGATTGAGAGCGTCGTTCAGGCCGGCGTCAAGCGCTTTGTGCTTTCGTCAACCGCGGCAGTTTATCAATCCAGCGATGAGCCAATTAACGAGCTTTCCCCCATTGATCCCCAAAATGTCTACGGGCATACCAAATTGATGATTGAGCAGGTCCTGGACTGGTACCGGAAACTGCACGGCCTGCACTATGCCGCCCTGCGCTATTTCAACGCTTCCGGAGCGCTCCCGCATCGCGGCGAGGCGCACCAGCCCGAAACGCACCTGATCCCCTTGACCCTTCAGGTACCGCTCGGACAGCGTGAGCAGATCTACATTTACGGCACCGATTATCCCACCCGCGACGGCACCTGCATCCGCGATTATATTCACATCACAGATTTGGTCTCCGCGCATGTGCTGGCTTTGGACGCGCTGGTCGACCG
>JBDLJW010000233.1:0-2388 GCA_039714135.1 Verrucomicrobiota bacterium | reverse complement strand
GTCCTTGAATTGGATGCCCGGTTTCGGGAAGTCGGGAATCGTGCGTATGGCGTTTTTCAATTGCTCCATGTCGGGCCTCGAAAGCGGGGTTGAATCGAAATTTAAAGCATGTTCCGAATCGTGGCGCAACGCCAGCTTTTCCTTGTGGATCTTTGGGGGACGAGATCATGACGAACGGCTTGAAAGCAGCAAAAACTCCCCAAAACACTTGGTTTTTTGGTGTTTTTCAAACACAGAAAATAAGGCGGTATTTATGCGGAAAAAAGGTTGCGCCACCGGAGTTCGAGGCATATAAGAGCATTAGAGGGAGGCAGTTATGAGGAGTGATTTCATAGAAGAAGAGATCATTGTGCACCCGGTTCACGGAATGCAACTTTCCGAAGGGTTCATCCGCAAGGATAACTCTAATGGATTCCTTGGAAGTTTGCCGGGGCTTTTACCCTCCCGCGGCAAGACCAAGGAAGAGGTTCGGGCGCATCTGGAGGAAGAAGCCAAGACCTATTATGGCGAAGATGTCGTCGTTGAGATTGTCCCCAGGGCGCTTGCAGTTTAATTCCGCATGCCGGGCTGGTTCGTCGGAGTCCGAAATTAACTTTTGGACAAGGGGGATTCTGTGTTTTCAGGCCGTCCGTCTTTCAGTTTGTGATTTTCCCGTTTCATGGTACAAGTTTCCCATGCTTGGAAACGGGAAAGTAAAATGACGCTTGAGGAGTTTGGATTCAATCCATGGTTCCGCGGGCAGTTTGATCCGGACAATGCCGACGGCCTGACCATTGCGCGGGTGACGGCGGTGCACAAGGGGGAGTGCGAGGTTTCCGACGGCAACTCCACCCACCCGGCTAAAACGACCGGCCGTCTGCGCCATCGTGCCAAGTCCAAGCTCGACTACCCCACCGTCGGCGACTGGGTACTCGTTAAGAATTTCGGCAAAGAGGATTTCGGCACCATTCACGCCATCCTCAAGCGGCAGTCCGAGCTCAAGCGCAAGACCGCCGGCCGCACCACCCGCTACCAGCTCATTGCCGCCAACATCGACACCGCCTTCATCATGCAGACCGTTGGGCCGGGCTACAACCTCCAGCGGTTGGAACGCTACCTCGTCATGGTCAACGAAAGCGGGATCGAGCCGGTTGTTCTGTTGAGCAAGTCGGACCTGTTGCCGCCGGAGCAGCTTGCCGCCAGAATTGCCGAAGTGCAGGAACGGATGCCCGATGTCCGTCTCTTTGTTTTCAGCAATGAGGACGAGGCCGGGCTGGAAGAAGTCATGGAGCTGTTCCACCCCGGGGAAACCTATTGCGTCATCGGCTCCTCCGGCGTTGGCAAGACCACGCTGCTCAACAACCTGCTGGACGAGGAGGACTATCTCTTCACGCTGCCCGTCCGCGACAAGGACGGCAAGGGCTTGCACTCCACCACCTGGCGCGAGCTCATCACGCTCGACAACGGCGCGCTGGTTGTCGATACCCCCGGCATGCGCGAGCTCGGCCAGTTGGATGTCGATGAAGGGATCAACGAGACATTCGACGACATTGCGGCGCTCGCCGCCCAATGCCGCTTCAACGATTGCTCGCACGTCGGCACCATGGGCTGCGCGGTAATTGCGGCGGTGGAGAGAGGCGAAATCCCCAAGCCGCGCTACAATAACTTTGTCCGCTTGATGAAGGAGGCCGCGTTCCACGAGCAATCGGCTCTGGAAAAACGCGATCAGGACAAGAAGCTGGGCCGCTTCTACCGTTCGATGCAGAACAACAACCGCAAGAAAAAGGGATTCTAGAATGGAAGATGTGTTTGAAACCGAAATGATGGTGCGCGACTACGAATGCGATCTGCAGGGCATCGTCAACAACGCCGTCTACCAAAACTATCTCGAACACGCCCGCCACCTCTTCCTTCATTCGGTCGGCATCGACTTTGCCCAGCTTTGCGCCGACGGCATCGACGCCGTCGTCACCCGCATCGAGCTCGACTACAAGCTGCCGCTGAAGTCGCGCGATGAATTTATCGTCAAGGTCGGCATGCACAAGCAGGGCCGCCTGCGCTTCGTTTTCGACCAGTCCATTATCCGCAAGGCCGACAACAAGCTGGTATTGGAGGCGCAAGTGCTCGCCGTCCTTACCCGCAACGGCCGACCAATTGCCCCGACGGTATTGGATAAAGCCTTTTCGGACTGAAAGCCATCTCACAGCGATGGCTGTACCGAGTAAAGCCGGGGCTTCGAACCGGCCTTCCTGCACCGAGTAGAGCCATCGCTGTGAGATGGCTTTCCCGCATTGAGTAGAGCCGGGGCTGCAGTGGAAAGGAAAATATGGCCGACACCATCAAGTTCTACCGGCGCAACCTCCCGCATTGGCTGGTGACCGACCATTCCTACTTTGTAACCATCCGCTT
>JBDLJW010000232.1:0-2389 GCA_039714135.1 Verrucomicrobiota bacterium | reverse complement strand
ACCTCCGCTACTCTTCCTCGTGCCACGCCCTCGGCTGTTGCCGCCCTTACTACTATCGACACCGCTTCCTCTGCCGTTGCTGTCGCCTGTGCTCCGTCCGCCGCTGACTTTGTCACTGACTCAGCTCTCGTTATCCGGGACCCCCTCGCTGCAGCCGCCGCCGATTCGGCCGACCGGTCCTCGCCGCGTAGCCAGCGGTTCGCCCACTTGCGCCATTCAGACGCCCACGGCGCGCGCACGCCTACAAGCGATTGGATACCCCTGCGGATCGCGCGCTTGACAATCGCCTCAAGAGCTCGGTGGATTGCGGGCCACACTGATTTATACTGCTCCCTCGTCAGCCCGTGCTCGAGCTGCCACAATAGCCAATCCCCGCGCCGGCACGCCAGCCAGGCGTCAGCTTGGGTAGCATCTGGACCAAGCGACTTGCGCCATATAAGCGCTTCTTTGCACGACGGATTGGGCTTGCGAGATTGACCCCATTCATATGCTGATCGCACTATACCTCCTTATCCGGTGCGCCGAGCCGCACTGTGTAATCGCCACCCCCACCACAAGCCTCACACTGCCCGACAATCCCGTCACCGCGTCCTGTACCACAACACTCAGAACAGAGTGGCTTGATAAGCGCAACGACACCCTCAGAGCTGATAGAACCGCGTCCCGCCGTATCAACGCCTCGGGGCCAAGTTTCTGCAACAACAATTGTGTCGCCGATCACATAATCCTCCCCGTCAACGGTCACACACCCTTCTGTTGGGTGAACAAAGACCCGCTTAAAAACACGGAGCTTCAAACACTCAGGAACTACAACTTCTGCAGGCGTGGCGACAACCCGCCGCAACTTGAGCGCGCCCCCTATGTCCACGAGGATCCCTACGAGCTCTTCACCCTCTTGAAGATCGATCTGCATTTTTCAACACCTTTCGTATATCAGCTAGCATCACCGTCGCTGGCGGCAGCACCGCCGCTGGCGCCATCAGCGTCCCCACTACCATCGACGTCTCCATCGCCGCCACCGCCACCACTATCGTCGTCGTCACTTGTACTCTGCCCGTACTGTGACGGAACGTAATCGCAAAATTTATAGGACGTAGTTGCTGCCGCCTCCGCGCTGCGTTCACACGGGATTGCCACCTCTCGTAGAGCCCGCGAATCTCGTTCTTTGTCAGAATCGGGTAGCGGAGAAGAAGCCACACCAGATCTGCAGCGGAAACACCGCGCCGCGTGAGATAAGAAACCTCAAGTGTAGTAAGCCGTGCACGCCCGCGAAGTAACGTATCAAGTACAGCGTTGCTGAATGTTTGACCGTCACCGCGGCAGCACGCACCCCAGCGGTCTAGGTCCTTGACCTCGATAAACTGTTTTCTCGCCATATTGGAAACCTAGCATAGGTTTCCCGGGAGTGTCAACAGGCTAATAGAGAGTTCTAGCAGGAGAAAGCGCTTGGAGACCGCGCAAAGGAAGCCCAGCAACGGCAGAGCTGAGTTGCCGTTCAGCACGCCACTGATCGATCACCTCGCGGTTTAGCCCCGTGGCTTTAGTAACGGCTCCGACAACGAGACCTGTACCGACTAGAGTCAGCGCGCCCCAGAAAATTGGACTGACAACTCCACGTTTGCGGCTCGCGACAACGAAGGCGCCACCAGTTCCAGCAACAGCGGCCCCAATTGCAAGGACAGCACCAACCTTGTGTGTCCGCGTGACCTCAACGAAACCTAGATTGGTTTCCTCCTCGGGGAGCAAGTCATCAGCACTCGGGTCGACAACATCATCAAGGATATCCTCAATCTCATCAGGTCCGAAGGTAATAGGCTGTTGAGCTGGCAAAGGCCGCTCACGGGGTTGTACCAGTTGTGGTACTCGACTCGAAAAAACATCAGACGCAGTAGCTACGTATTCCTCGCAGTCGCGACCTGCACAGGGTTGAAAAGACATGATTACTCCTACCTAGGCCCGCCGCAGCCCTTCTTCGGTGAATGCGGAATCGGCTTGCACCGATCGTAGCTCTTGACCTGGATCGGTCGCTTACCACCCTTGCAAGCAGGCTTGTTGCCCTCAGAGTACGTCTTCGTAGTCTGGTGTCCAGGTGGACAGCGGAAGTGCACCGGAACGCCCTGCAGCTTTCCTTTGCCACAAGAGCTCTTCTTGCAATGCCCCGTAGCACAGGCACATTTCTTCGTGTATACGCGAGTTGAGCTTTCACGCCGCGGGATCTTCCTGGAAACGCTGTTGCTCTTCTTTTTCTTTCGTGCCATTAGCGGCGACCTCCGTTATTAGAATGTTATCGTCTACCACGCCGAGGAGTGGGGTTGCGCGTTCGCTCCTCGAGCCGGCCCAGCCGATTATCGATCGAGTGTAAAGCTTGTTGAATTTTCTCGTATCTTTC
>JBDLJW010000231.1:0-2391 GCA_039714135.1 Verrucomicrobiota bacterium | reverse complement strand
TGAACGCAGCGTTCGGTACCTGGTTGACAGGTGGCGGTTCGGTCACGGTTACCGATGCGCTGGCAATGTCGGTGGCTCCGTCATTATCGGTAACTGTCAGGGTTACCGTGTAGGTGCCTGCTGCACCATAGGTATGACTCGGATTCTGGACGCTCGAAGAGTTGCCGTCGCCGAAATCCCAGGCCCAGGAGCTGATCTGGCCGTCACTGTCGCTGGAACTGTCAGTAAAGTCTACCATCAGATCAGAGTTGACAGAGGCAAATGCTGCCGTGGGTGCTGCATTGGCAGAACCATCGGTATCGAACTCGATATGGAGCAGGGGGGCGGCGGCAGGAGCCCCGTCAAAGGCTTCGGCAACCCGCTTGCCGGCACCGCTGATGAGAAAGACCATGCTGTTACCCGAACTCCAGCCGCTGCGATTGACTACTTCCTGTACCATGGCAGTGATGTCGGGTGACTGTTGTTTTGTGCCCACCGAACTCCAGGCCGGGATGGACCAGGAGACCGTATCTGGGTTCCAGGGACGGTCGGTCAGGTTAAAGGCTGTGGTTGTGAAGGGCTCTGCGTGATCCACTGCCTGGGTCTGGAATTGGACATCGGTGGCTTCACTGGTGGTTTCATCAACAGTGAACTCGATATAGGCTGCGGTAAGGGTTGCCCCCTGAGGAATGTCAAGACCCTGGAAACGAAGGCCTACACTTTGCGGACCATGGTTTACCAGGTCGTCGACCAGTTCCAGATCAGTACTGTCCATGTACATCCCACCGGTGTCCGTACGTTGCTCGACATCGTCGCCAGAGTAGATGATACGTTTATCAATGACGCCGTCATTGTCCGGTGGAGGAGTGGTTCCGCCAGCCTGGACAGTGTGGCTGTCGATCACTGTGCCGGCAACGTTGATGAACTGAAAGGTCATGCTCGCCTCATCGGCATCCACCAGCATCGCCCCGTAGTTGCTGTTGTAACGGACAATGGATTCGGGAAGCGGCGTATCAAAGCTGTAACGGCTCATGCCGCCCAGACCATTGACAATATAGGGAATACCATCGACTTCAAGCCGCTCATAGGTGTGGTCATGTCCCGCGAATACCGCGTCTGCTCCCCAGTCGGCAAACGGCCAGCGCATGGCTACGCTGGATCCATGGTTTCCTGAACTGTAAGCGGCGTGATGGAAATAGACAACCTGCCAGGGCGTCGTCGATGCGGCAAGCTGCTCCTGCAGCCACGTCTGTTGCGCAGCAAAAGTCGAAGATTCGTAACTGTTTATCACAAAGAAATGGACCGGCCCCTGGATGAAATCATAGTATTTTTCATTGCCTGAGGTTCCTGTGGTCTCGATTCCTGCACCGGGCAGGCTAAAGTAGTTCAGGTACTCGTTAATGCCGCCGCCGTCGGTGTAGTCATGGTTCCCGAGCGACGGGAAGAAAGCGTTCTGGACCGCGTTTCCTCCGTCGCAATAGGCGGTGCCAAAACCCGCATCGGCGAGGAAATCGCAGTAATATTTACCCACGGCCGTATCCATGGAGGCGGGGTCGTAACGGTTGTCTCCCACGGTAACAACATAATCCGGGGACCAGCTTGCCACCAGGTTGGCGACATCGAGCTCATCAAGGTCGGAATCGTCGGAACCGAAATCACCAATCACTGCAAAGGATGTGGATTCTTTAGTCAGCTGAAACGAATCAAGCTCATAGCCGCCCGTATCGCGGGCTGTTAAAGAGAGGTTGTCTCCCTCCATGGCAACTTCCATGAAATGGTGCTCTTTTACCATTTTCACCACATATTCGGCGTCGGGATCCGGGGCGAACAGGTCGCCGCCTCCGCCGCCGGTGGTGACGTGGTGGATACCGTCAACCACTGCATGGGCGTAACAGTGATTGTGTCCGTTGAATATGACATCCACGCCATATTTCACTGCCAGGGGCTGAATGCACTGCTGAACGTAAGCGTTGTTCTGGCCCACCGACCAGCCTGGCTCATGGAGCACGATAAACTTCCATTTTTTGCTGGAGCTGGCCAGGTCATTCTCAAGCCAAGTGTTCTGCGGATAGCCGGGACAAAATTTGGTGTACTCGTCGATTACGGTAATGTGGGCCGGACCGTAATCAAAGGACCAGTACATGCCATCAGGCTCATAGGGGTAGGGGAAGTACTTCTCAAACAGGACCCCGGAATCTTCATGGTTGCCCCTGGTGCCGTTCAGCGGCATGTTTGCCTGGAATTCATGGGTGTTGGCGTAATAGGGATCAAAGATATAGTTGGCCCAGTCAGTCTCTCTGTTGCCATTCTGCACCCAGTCACCGGTATGGAGTGTTATGGACTGAAACTCCGGATCATTGGTGTAGGTGTTGATCATCTGGGCGGTAACCAGGTTCTGATTGGCGGGGCCGT
>JBDLJW010000230.1:0-2397 GCA_039714135.1 Verrucomicrobiota bacterium | reverse complement strand
TCACGAGGAAGGCGGGCTTGTACCGATCGAGTCGGCGGTCCCAGTTTTTTGCGGGTTCGGACCAGGGGAGGATTACCTCGTTGTTCAAAGCTATGAAAAAGTGCCCGCGCCGGAGAGTCCCATTCAAGCGCGCTGGGCTGGCCGCCTTCCCATGGATGCTTTCAAGGAATCTGCGTTCCACTGTTTCGAGCATCCTCTTTTTGGGCTGGCTTCATGGCGCTCCAGTTAGACTTCCGGGATCATCTTCCGGCCGGGCGTAAAAATCAGACGATCAGTTCGGCATCGAAGGCGGTTCCTTTCTGAAGCATGAAATAGACGGCGCGGCCGAGCTTGTTGGCCAGGATGGCGTTGCCTTTGAATTTACCATGCTTGGAGACGAGCAGGTCGGCATACGGCGTGAGCAGCGGGTGGTTGCGCTTGCAGATCACGGCCGCCTGGCCGAAGGCCCAGCGCAGGTACGGGTTGCCCATCTTCCCGCCGCAGAGGCCCTTGACTTTCCCGGCCGATGCAACGGAGCCCTTCACGAGCCGGCTGTAGCTGCAGAAGTCCTTCACCGTCGGGAAGCGCTTAACGGTATCGATTTCAAAAAGAACGGTCAGCGACAGTACGCGCCCGATGCCCGGCACGGTCTTGATCAGGGCGAAATCCCGGCCGTGAACCCGGCGGGCCTGGTCGGCCAGCCGCTGGTCGATGATTTCAATGCGACGGTCATAGGAGCGGATCAGTTCCATGTCGCACTTGACCGCCAGCATATGGAGGGGATCTGTATATTGGGCCAGGATGCGCTCCTCCCACACATCCCGGTTGTGCCCGCCCTTCGGAACCGGATCGATGCCTTCCGACTGCTGGTTCATCTGCAGGTGGCCGAGCAGGGTCGAGCGCTCCCATACATAGCCCATGCGCTGGCGCAGCAGCCCGCGCATGGGACGGCGCTCCCTGGGATAGACATAGGACTGGGGAATCAGGTTGGTCCGCAGCAGGTGGGCGAGTTTCTTGGAATCCTCCCGGTCGTTCTTGTTCTTGCCGCCATGGATGTGCCTGAGGTAGAGCGCATGCCCCAGCACGAACTCAATGCCGGCATCCATGCATGCGTCGGCCAGCCAATACCAGTTGTAGCAGCATTCGCACACCACCGTCAGGCTCTCGCGATACGGGGCGACCAGCTTCAGGAAGAAGGCAAAGTCATTGCCCTTGATGTTCTTGTGAACCAGGATGTTGCCCTCCCGGTCCATCACGCAGATGTACATCTGTTTCGTATGAAGATCGATTCCGCAGTTGTATTCCGTCGTCGTTTTGTAGTATTTCATTTCAGTCTCCTTATTGTATAGGTGATGAGACATCTCCTTCCGGATCGGTGGCTAAACTTCACCGGAAGGAGAACTCTTTTTTAGTTTAGCAAAACACAGCCCCCATTAAAAGGGGTTAGAGGGGATTCAAGCGGGTTGATCCGACGCTGTACAACGCCCGGCTTTCAGGGCAACGCGCAAGGCGGTGCGGCTCACCCGTAACGTTCGCTATCATAAAAATGGAGTCAATTCCGCTTGCAATCGGTTAACCCGCAGGTTAACCTCCCCCCATGTTTAGAGAAATTCTATTTTACGAATCAGCGGAGGGGCAAAAGCCCATCCAGCGGTTTCTCAATAAACTTAGCGGGAAACAGGTAAGAAAAGTCACATGGACATTACAATTACTTGAAGAACAGAAAATTGTCCCATCAAAATATTTCAAGAAAATGGTCAATACAGACGACCTGTGGGAGGTTCGTGTTTCCTCTGGGTCAAATATATTCCGACTACTTGGATTTTTTGATGGAGCCAAACTGGTTGTGATTTCCCATGCGTTTCAAAAGAAAACCCAGAAAACTCCAAAACAGGCAATCGCGATAGCGGAAGAACGAAAGAAAGACTATTTCCGGAGGAAAAAATGAGTGACCTACAAAAATATATTAAAGAGAGGAAAGCAAGAGACCCCGAGTTCGCCAAGGATTACGATGTTGGTTATGAACAGTTCAAAATTGGTGTTCTCCTTAAGCAGGAGCGAGAGCAAGTTGGCCTGACCCAAGAACAACTTGCGAAAAAACTCCACACACAAAAAACAGCGATTTCCCGAATCGAAAACCATGCTGAAGATATCAAACTTTCAACATTGGAACGATTTGCACAAGCATTGGGAAAACAGTTGCGTCTGGAAATCGTATAAAGCAAAAGCGAACAAGCACATCCACATGTACCAGAAAAACGCGGCGGAATTTATGGATCAGGCAAAGTTGCTTGCGCGTTTTCTGGCCAGTGATGTGAGACGTTAGCATCAAAGAAAAGGAGAGAAATAATGAGAATAGCACTATGCATGACACTCATCTGTCTGACTGTGTCAACGGCTGCCGCACAAGAATTGGCA
>JBDLJW010000229.1:0-2399 GCA_039714135.1 Verrucomicrobiota bacterium | reverse complement strand
AGCGGTTCCATAGAGCGCCTCCTTCACGTTCCCGAGCCAGTTCCCGATTTTCTCCAGCCTTTCAACGGCTTGGGGCGGGACGACACCATCCGCATCGGGTCCAACATTCAGGAGATAGTTGCCCCCCTTCGCAAACATATTGGCAATCCCGCGCATCAGATGAACCGTGGTGAAATAGTCCTCATCGATCCGGTAGCCCCAGCTCTCTTTTCCGACCGAATTGCAGGCTTCGACCAGCTTGTCGAATTCAAGATCCTCATCGATCGATTTAACCCAGTCGCGTTCCGGCGTGCCGAAATCGGCCTCGCTGAACCCGCGGTCATTGATCACGACGCCGGGCTGGAGTTCGCGGATCATCGCGTTGAATGACGGATCGACATGATCCAGCTGGTTGACATCCCACCAGAACCCGTGGATCTTCCCGTAGTCGGTGCAAAGTTCCCGAACCTGCTTGCGGACATAGCCGAGGTATTTTTCCAGATTCGGCACGTCGTCCGGCTCTGGCTGCTTCAGGGCGTGGCCTTTCCCGGAAATCGGATAGCTTGGATGGTGGTTATCGACCAGGCAATAGTAGATGCAAAGCGGGAAGTCGCGGCGATGGCAGGCCTCGGCAACCTTGGCCAAAACATCCTTTCCGTAGGGGGAACGGGTCACCTTGTAGTCGGTCTGGTCCGTATCCCACATGCAGAAGCCGTCCAGATGCTTTGCCGTGAACGTCAGGTATTCCATGCCGGCCTTTTGCGCCAAATCAATCCACGCATCGGGATCAAAATTTGCGGGATTAAAACGGGAAATGAGCTTTTCATACTCCTGTCTCGGAATCGAGAGGCGCTGCTGTTCCTGCTCCTGCCACGCATTGATGGCGTACAACCCCCAGTGCACAAACATTCCAAAGCGCTTCTCCAAAAACCAATCGCGGCCATCGCCGAATTTCATTGCCATCATTCCATATTCCCTATGCTCGAAGGTTGTTCACTTCAAGTTTTCTTGTTTTTCATGCACGTTTTTCAAGGCATCTTTCTTGTCACTTGCCCATAAAGTGACAATTTGCAGAGCCGCAAACATAATTCCCGATAGGGAATAGTGCCAAAGGTACGGTTAATACCGAACAGCGCAAATGGTTCACACGCAAAATCACAAAAGATATGCTTCCCGTGGTGTGCTTTTCATGCGCTTCTACAAGGAGTTTTCCTTGATTACGCTCAGAAAAAACCCGCCCCGGGTTACGGGACGGGCTTCCCCAAAAAGGAAGATGATTGATTAGATATTCAGCTTCCTGCGAACAAATCTATTCCACATTCCCGAGGCCGAAGAAGGCGGCGGGATTCGTGGATTCGAGATAGATTACATAATTTGAACCCGTATCGACCGAATAGGTCAGGTTGGTCGTGTACCACGGGGCGGCTCCATTGGTAGAGTGCGCCACATCGGCGAACGGAACGCTGACGAGGTCGGTGGACTTGAGGGGCTTGTAGGCCTCCGGCACAGCAACAGGCGGGTTGCCGCCGCTGATATCGACGGTCATCCGGAAGATATCGCCGGAAACATGCTCGATGCTTTCAGAGACCACCGGATCACTTGCGGATTCGTTAAAATGAAGCCCGCTATCGCCCGTCTCAAAGACCTGCAGAACCTCCGCATAGTTCAGACCGCGCGTCCAAGCAGCCACTTCATCCACGCGACAACGTATCGGACTACTAACTTCGAAGTCGCCTCCCCAGTTTTGCTTAGTGCCCACGAAGGCATACTCCCCGCCGTTCAGGGTTTCGCCAGCATCGATGGCAAGCGTATCGAGCAATGCAAGCCCCTCGCCCAAGGTACCTTTAAACACCTGCACATTCCCCGGAGAGCTACCCGAGGTGAGGCAGATGAAATCCCATTTAAACAACACCTGGCTGTAAGCTATTGAATTGCCGAATCCTGTGCCATAAAATTGGTATGCCGGGCCAGTTCCGCTTTGCCAAAACATCAGGGTCTGCGTTCCGGAAGAGGGCACGTCCCCTAGACCGAACGCCCCGTTGTACTGGTTGTTCTCGGCGTGGAAGACCCAGAAACTGATCGTGAAGTTGGTGCTTCCATCAATAGTGCCAAACCCCGGAAGTACGGCATAGGCATCGTTGAATCCGGAATGGAAGCTCCGACCAATGAAGGCATCGCTTGTTGAGAATACTGCATTGGAGCCAACAATGCTGCCCTCATACCCATATGAACCTTCGTTGGCCAGATCACCTTCAAAGTGGTACATCGCCACTAGATTATTTGTCAGCGGTTGTGACACCAGTTCGGGGCCGTCAACCGGCAGTCCAAACCTGCCCCTGTTGAACACCTCCTCAACCTCGTTGGAGCTCAGGCCACGGTTCCATGCAGCCACCTCATCATACCTGGCCCGCATCGCGTTA
>JBDLJW010000228.1:0-2407 GCA_039714135.1 Verrucomicrobiota bacterium | reverse complement strand
TCAATTGGGTGGGAACATAGCCATTCAAATCCGTGACATAACGACCCTGATCGCTGAGAAGCTCTCCGAGCAGGCCAAAACGCAGGAGGTATCCATTGGAAACTGATAATTTACGCATTGGTGTCTTCGTTTGTGATTGTGGCTCGAATATTGCCGGGCCGGTAGATACCCAGGCCGTGACCGATTACGCTGCCACCCTGTCGGGGGTTGTCTCGGCAGTGCGCAACCGCTACACCTGCGCAGACCCGGGCCAGCAGGAAATCCAGCGCGTTATCGGTGAGCAAAACCTTAATCGTGTTGTAGTGGCTTCCTGTTCGCCAGCTTCGTATGAGTCGATTTTCCGTACCTGCATCCAAGGGGCCGGATTAAATCCGTATTTGCTGGAGATGGCTAATATCCGCGAGCATTGTTCGTGGGTGACGCCCAATGACCGCGAGGCGGCCACGCGCAAGGCCAAGGGCATTGTCAAGGTCGCGGTTGCACGTGCACGTTGGTTGTATCCGCAGGACGAGGAACAAATTCCGGTAACGAGTGCAGCCCTGGTGGTGGGTGGAGGCATAGCAGGTATCCAGGCAGCTCTGGATCTGGCCGATGGAGGAAATCAGGTTTACCTGGTCGAAAAAGAACCTTCAATTGGCGGCATCATGGCCAAGCTTGACAAGGTCTATCCTGACATCGAGTGTAGTATATGAATACTCGGTCCTAAAATGATGGATGTCGGTCGACATCCCAACATCAAATTGCTGACTAACAGCGAGATCGAGGATATTACAGGGTATGTGGGAAATTTCAAAGCACGCATCCGCAAGAAAGCCCGCTATGTAGAAGAGAATGATTGCACATCTTGCGGGGATTGCAGTGTCGTTTGTCCCGTCGTTATTCCGGATGAATTCCAAATGGGACTGGGCAGCCGCAAGGCCATCTATATCCCTTTCCCGCAGGCGGTACCCTCGGCTTATATTGTTAACTCGCACGAGTGCCTGGGGCAGAATCCGATTGCCTGTGGAAAATGTATCGAAGCCTGTGACAAAAATTGTATTGATTTCAATATGCAGGATGAGATCATGGATGTGGAAGTGGGCGCTGTGATTGTCGCTACAGGCATGGATGTGTATGACCCTACCGCGCTGGACGAATTTGGCTACACCCGATTCCCCAATGTTGTCACCAGCATGGAATTCGAACGCTTGATATCCACAGGCGGCCCCCTTGAAGGACACCTGGGCCGACCGAGCGATCTCAAACAACCTCAGCACGTCGGGTTTATTCAATGTGTCGGCTCACGTACCAATGGGTCGGATTCTGGCAACCCGTATTGTTCCAATATCTGCTGTATGAACACCATCAAGTCCACGCAGTATTTGAAAGACAACTATCCCGATATTGAATCAACCGTCTTCTACATGGACCTGCGTGCGTTTGGCAAAGGCTTTGAAGAACTCCTGATGCGCAGCAAGAGTAGTGGCGTTCGATATATTCGCGGAATTCCGGGCGAGGTGGTAGAGGATTTAGAGACTGGCAACCTGAAGCTAACCGTTGAAAACACAACCGGAAACCGCCTGGAAGATCATGAATTCGATATGATTGTGCTGGCGGTTGGAGCAACGCCGGCCCTCGATACAGAATCCATCCGCCAGATGGTCAGCCTGTCGAAATCCCCCAGCGGATTCTTGAAGGAGGCGCACCCCAAGCTGAAGCCGGTGGATACGCCTACCAAGGGTGTCTTTATCGCCGGGGCTGCAGAGAGCCCCAAGGATGTGCGTGAAAGCGTTACCCAGGCCAGTGCGGCTGCTTCGCATGCTTCAATTTTGTTGAGCAAGGGCGCTCTTAGCGTCGAGGCTATCACTTCTGTAATAGATGAAGACCTGTGCAAGAAGTGTGGACTGTGCGCTCCGGTATGTCCCTTCAATGCAATTATCTGGGAGAAGAAGCAAGTGGCGGTTGTGACCAGCGCAGCCTGCACGGGATGCGGTACTTGCGCGGCGGAATGCAAATTCGAGGCCATAACCATGCGGCATTTCTCCGATCAGACCATTTATGCCCAGATCGATGCCATGCTGGAGGATGACCCTCAGGATACGGTGGTTACTTTTGCCTGCAATTGGTGTTCCTACGCCGGAGCAGATACGGCCGGCGTGAGCCGCATGGATTATCCTCCCAATGCGCGTATTATCCGCACCATGTGTTCGGGGCGCGTGAGTCCAGAGCATGTCTGGTACGCCTTCCGTGAGGGGGCACCGGTGGTGCTGGTCTCTGGCTGCCATTACGTTGACTGTCACTATATCGACGCCAACCGCAGCACCACGCGCCGTCTGGACGGATTATGGGATGGCTTGGAGAAGAACGGCCTGCGCCCGGATCGGCTGCTGCTGGAATGGTGTTCTGCTGCCGAGGGTGCCCGATGGCA
>JBDLJW010000227.1:0-2426 GCA_039714135.1 Verrucomicrobiota bacterium | reverse complement strand
TTGCACTTCGTTAAGAAAAGGGCAGGCATAAAGGACGATCGAAGAAAAAACAATGCCAAGGCAAGAGGTAAAGGTCGAGACCGGAAATCGCGGGATTACGGACTCCCCTTCTCATTGCTTTTTCCGGCGGGGTTGCCCATTCTCTCGGCTCACCGGAGAAAAGAATCATGAAAAAGACAATTCTGATCACGAGCGAACATTTGGGACAGGGGGACGACGAGCTGGGAGGCATGCTCATGGGCTCGTTCCTCCGCAAGCTCTGCATGACAGAAAACCTGCCGAGGGAAATCATTTTCTACAACTCCGCCGTCAAGCTGCTTGCGGAAGGCTCTGCCGTACTGGATGCCATCGAGCTGCTAGCGAAGAAAGGGGTCGGCATTACCGCCTGCGGCACCTGCATCAGCCACTACAAGCTTCATAAGCTCATCGACCCGGTTCAGGTCGGCGACATGGCCGGGATCATTGCAGAGCTACTGGATTCCAAGCACGTCGTTACGGTCTAACAAGAGGCCGCATCAAAAACCTCCAGCCCCGGCGGCACTCCCTTCGTTGACTTATTCGTGGACACATCTATGATTCAGCGATGGATGCATCAACAATAATGGAACTGGTCTTCGGGTTGCTGGGCGGACTTGCCCTCTTTATTTTCGGCATGCGAATCATGAGCGACGGGCTTTCGGCCGCGGTCGGGGAAGGCATGCGGGGGATCATCGCAAAGGCCACGCGCAACCGCGTTGCCGGAGTCGGAATGGGCTCGGGCATCGGCTTCCTGATCCAGAGCAGTGCGTCGATCGTGCTGTTCATCGGCTTCATCAACGCCGGGCTGATGACCTTCGGCCAAGCGGTTGCGCCAATGTATGGCGTCAACATCGGCACCACCCTTTCGATCCAGCTTATTTCGTTCAAACTTTCCGACTATTGCCTGGCCGGGGTCTTCGGCGGGTTGATATTGCACCTGATCGCCCATAACCCGAAGTTGAAGAATGGCGGCCTTGCGCTACTTGGCTTTGGCCTGCTCTTTCTCGGCATGACGATCATGGGCGACTCCATCCGGCCGCACCGCGAACTGTTCGAACCCTGGCTGGCGCGCATCAACGGCTCGACAACTTCCGGGCTGGTCATCGGCACGCTGGCCGCCGCGCTCATCACCGGCGTCGTCCAAAGCAGCGGCGCGGTAATCGGCATGGGATTTGCCATGATTTCCGCCGGAGCGATCACCGATCTGCAAGGCATCTACCCCATCATCATCGGCGCCAACATCGGCACCTGTGTCACCGGACTGCTCGGAAGCATCGGAACCACCATTGAGGCTCGCCGGGTCGCGATCGCCCACTTGCTCTTCAACATCATCAGCACCGCACTGGCCGTGCTGGCCGCCCCGCTCTTCTACAAATTCATCCCGCTCACTTCCGGCGATGTAATCCACCAGGCGGCCAATGCCAACACCATCAAGATGGCTCTCAGCGCACTGATCCTCCTTCCGCTGGCGCCGGTATTCGGAAGAATGGTTGAATTGCTTACGCCCTCCAAGGCTGCCCAACCGGAACCCAGCTTCCTCGACGAGGAAATGCTCAACCGCCCAGAGCAAGCCATCTTCGCCTGTCTGCGCGAACTACAGCGAACCACCCGCATCTGCGCCCAGAGCCTGCGGCTGGCCGCCGAGGAATTTATCCAGCACGATGCCAAGCGCGCCAAGCTGATCAAGGTGAACGAACAGAGCGTGAACTCCATCAAGGCCGCCATGCGCAGCTACCTTGCCAAGCTTACGCGCCACTATCTCTCCAAACGGCAATCCATCCTGATCGGGCACATCGACCGCTGCATGTCCGACCTTGAGCGCATCGGGGACCATATCGAAAACCTCTCCGACATCGCCAAGCGCCAACGCTCCATCCCCTCCGCCCGCTTCTGTCCCGCCGTAATCGAAGACTGGCTGGCCATCCACCGCTGCGTCGAGAAACTGCTGGCCAAGGTGATTGAATCGCTCAACCCCGAAGCACAGGACTTCCAAGAAATCGCCAAAGAAATCCTCGCCCTGCGGGAAGAGTACAGCAAAACCGCCATCATCATCCGCAATGCGCACTTCCAAAGGATCGAGAAAAAGGAAGTCACCCCCATTGCCGGACTGCTGTTCAACGACTACCTCTCCAACTTCTGGCGGATCAGCAAGCACATCAAGAACATTGCCCTCGCCGAGCAGCAACCGCAGTTCTGGCTCAAGCGTGAAAAGCTGTCCAAGGTCATGTCCACCGAAGCACCGGGCTACACCGTTCCCGACGACATCAATCCCGACGACTATCTCGATAAACTTCAGTCCGACGACTATCGGTGAAAAGTTCGTAGTTCGCCTCTTCACGGAAGTGTGTTCCACCCGTTGCTTTGGTTTGGATGAACAACCCGCCGGAATTCGCGTTTAACCCCATATT
>JBDLJW010000226.1:0-2438 GCA_039714135.1 Verrucomicrobiota bacterium | reverse complement strand
GCAAGCCTATTGTCGGCGATGTGCCACTCGATGTCTTCGATGACACTCAGCTCGACAATGTTGTCGGCCTTGTCGAGCAACTCCTTGCACTCCGCACTGAGATTAAGCAGGTGCAGGAATTTGCCTTGGTCGGCGTAGCGCTCGGTAATGTTGTTGATGGCCTCGATGGCGGAATGGTCGTAAACGCGCGCATTTTCAAAGTCGATCACAACATCCTGCGGGTCGCTCAGGGGATCGAATAGATCTTTGAACGACTGGGCGGAACCGAAAAACAGCGCGCTTTCGAGGTGGTAGATCTTGGTGCCGTGTTCATCGGTTCTGACATTGGCGTGGATCTTCTTGCCATGCTGCCAAGCAAAGCCAAGCGCGGAAACAATGATGCCAACAAGTACGGCAACGGCGAGATCGTGCAGCACGGTGACCAAGGAAACGAGCACAATGATGAAGGCATCCATTTTCGGGATGCGGGGCAACACGCGGAAACTCGACCATTCAAAAGTGCCGATCACCACCATGAACATAACGCCCACAAGTGCGGCCAACGGGATGATTTCAACGAGCGGAGCGGCAAACAACAGAATGGCCAGCAGGAAGAGTGCGGCGGAGATCCCCGAGGTGCGGCCCCGGCCGCCGCCGCGGATATTAATCATGCTTTGCCCAATCATGGCACAACCGCCCATGCCGCCAAAGAAACCGTTAACGAGATTGGCCAGTCCCTGTCCAATGCTCTCCTTGTTGCCACGTCCACGGGTTTCGGTGATTTCGTCGACCAGCGTCAGTGTCATCAACGACTCGATCAAACCAACGGCTGCCGCCAACGCCGAATACGGAAGAATCAGCTTAATATTTTCCCAGCAGAAGGGAACCTTAGGGACTCCAAAGGCCGGGAATCCTGCGGCAATGGTTTCCTTTGTGGGATCCATGCCTTGAACGAAGTCCAACACATTGCGTGACTCATGGATTCCAAGCTTTTTCAGGGCAATCGAAATGATGGTCACCGTTACAATACCCATTAGTGTGGCGGGAACGGCCTTGGTGAGTTTTGGAAGGAAGAAGCTGATCACCATCGTCAGAGCAATCATACCGCCCATAAATGCGAGCGAGGATGGGTCGAGCAAATGCGACTCTTCACCATGGCCAACATAGAACATTTCAAACTGGGAGCGGAAAATAATAATGGCCAGACCGTTCACAAAACCCAGCATTACGGGGTGCGGCACCAGACGAATGAACTTGCCCAGCTTAAACAACCCAAACAGCATCTGGATAATACCCATCAGGATAACTGCGACGAAAAGATAGTCTTCCTTGCTCATGCCCTCCGGCAAAACCCCCGGCTGAGCCAGTTCAATCATCAGCGGCGCAAAAATGACTGCCACGGCACCGGTCGCTCCGGAAATCATACCCGGTCGACCGCCAAAAACCGCGGTGATCAATCCCATCATGAAAGCGGCGTAAAGTCCGATTACCGGGTCAACCTTTGCCACGAATGAAAAGGCCACGGCCTCCGGCACAAGCGCCAGCGCCACGGTCAGACCGGACAGAATGTCGTTCTTCAAATTACGCGGCCGCTCGATCTTCAGTTTAAACAATTTATTGGTCTGTTTCATGGAATCTGCCAGGTTTTTAGGGTTGTGTTCGAAATTTACAGTTTGTTCGCCTCTGAAAGCGCGCGACTATTCCAGAACGGGTTTCGATTGCGAGTACTTTTAAGGATTATTTGCCCCTGCCCCGCGCCAGCCAACGGCAAAAAAAGTGATGATTGGAGCGGGGTGGCGTTGACATCGATAAGGGGTTGGATAAGAATGTTTAGCTTACTTCAAACCCTGTACTATCGACGAAGGAGCAACCAGCATGGCAGCGAAAAAAACGACCCCCGCAAACCCCTCATCCGCACTTAGCGCCGTAGTCGCACAAATCCAGAAACAGTATGGCGAGGGCGCCATTGTCAAGCTGGGCGATGCCGCAGCCAACACGAAGATCGAATCCATCTCCACTGGAGCCCTGACCGTCGACCTCGCACTCGGAATCGGCGGGCTTCCCCGCGGCCGCATCGTCGAAATCTACGGCCCCGAATCGTCTGGAAAAACCACCCTCGTCTCCCACGTCATCGCCAACGCGCAGAAGGCAGGCGGACAAGCTGCCTTCATCGATACCGAGCACGCGCTCGATCCGGCCTACGCCAAGAAGATCGGCGTCGACATCGACAACCTGCTGGTTTCCCAGCCCGACTCTGGCGAGGAAGCACTGAACATTTGCGAAGCGCTGGTAAAAAGTAATTCGCTCGACGTCGTTGTGGTCGACTCCGTCGCCGCGCTCGCACCGCGCGCCGAGCTAGACGGTGAAATGGGACAGTCGCACGTTGGCCTCCAGGCCCGCCTCATGTCGCAGGCGCTGCGCAAGCTCGTCTCCGCCATCAGCCACTCCAAATGCATCGT
>JBDLJW010000225.1:0-2484 GCA_039714135.1 Verrucomicrobiota bacterium | reverse complement strand
TCGGGCTGGGCAATGCGCGTGCCGTCGTAGATCGATTCGTTTGGCAGGTTTTCAAGCGTCTGGACGAGCTCGTCATCGGAAAGGTCTTTGGTTTCTTCGATGATGACAGGATTGCGCTCAAGGCCTGCCTTGAGGAAGGGCTGCCAGTCGGTGACGGCGAGGTCGCGGCTGGCGTAGAAGGCGAGGTCGGCAACCATGTGGCTTTCCCGTAAACTTTTCAGGTGTTGGATGATTTCCTCGCGCGCCATGCCCGGCTGGAGTTCGATGGGGCCGGGGCCGCTGAACTGCTTGCTTTCCGTATTCGGAAGCTCGGGGTCGAGGTGGATGAAGTCGACGAGGCCTTCGATGACGGTCATTTTGCGATCCATGTCGCCGGTGCAGTCGATCTTTTCGGCGAGACCTTTCATGTTGGCTTCGTCGAAGTGGGAAATGGGATTGTTCTTTAGATAGTCGCTGAGCTTGTTGAGCTGAATGCGGTCGGGGATGGGGGCGGCATAGAAATCGTATTCATCGATCTGGTCGAGCAGTTTGTCGCACGTGGCCTTGTCGGAAACCTTGTAGGGGCTGCCGTGCTCGTAGGCGAAGGCGCGTTCGATGGGGAGGTATTGCTCCCTGCCGTGGCGGATATACTGGATCTGGAAACATTTTTGGTGCTCGGAACGGTCGCGTAGGAAGTTGGCGAGCATTTCGTAGGTGATTTCGGTGGTGGTAAAGGCGTCGAGCTTCTTGCGGAAAAGTTCGAAGCTTTCGGGGGCGATGGTGGCTTCGGGGTAGACGGTGTGGATGAAGCCGGTATTGTTGGCGACGATGGTGACCTGCTCGTTGCGCAGGGCGCGCTGCGCCTTGGCGGTGAGGTCGGTGCCGTTAAACCACATGTTCTTGGTGACAAGCCGCCGGTTGTTGGTCAGCACGCCGTCGTTGACGTTGATGAAGTTCTGCGAGTGCAGCGGGGTGGCAATCAGGAAAATATCCTCGAGCGGGATGTCGCAGATGATGAAGAGGGCGGCGGCGTAGAGCGTGGAGAGCGAGACGCATTCGCCTGCGCCGACGCGGTAGTTTTCCTTATGCTTGAAGGCATCCATTGCCTCCAGGGTTTCGGTTTTCCAGTAGGGGATGGCGTTGGTGTTGTATTTGTCCAGGCCGAAGTGCTTGCGGATATCGAGCGAGAAATAGTGCTTGTCGCCCGCATAGCCGAAGAGTGCATTGGATTGGCTGATCGTTTCTTCGTCCATAAAGGGGGCGAAGCGCGCCACCTCGGCCTCCTTGGTGGTCAGCCCCCAGGTGTCGAGGTCGAGATTGAACTCATAGTTGTCGATGATGAACTGTTTGAGCCGCTGGATCTTCTTGTAGGGCTTCATGGTGTCGAGCTTGCGGAACCAGCTGTGGTTTCTCCATTCCCAGATACGCGGCGACATGATGTTGGCCAGCACCAAGCTGTAGAGCAACTCGGGGAAGACGAATATTTCCATGTCCGACAGGGAAATGGCGGCGGAATATTTTTCAAGCTGATCGTTGGGAATGTCTGGAATCTTACTCATGCGGCGTATTGTAGAGTTCCAATATGTATTTTAAAGAAAAAGATGTGGAAAGGTCTACAGTCGTTGTTTTCACATATTGTGCAACGGCTCCATCCGGGCGGCATGGGTTTAATGGTTGCGGCCACGCCTCCATTTAAAAGGGGGCTGGCTGGAAGCACAGCTGTTTCAGCTGGTATTGGTTCGCACAAGCCTCTATCTTCCTTTCCTCCATGAACGAACAAAAAACCACCATCCTATTTGATTTCGACGGTACACTCGCTGAAACCATGATGCTGATCCATACCGTCTTCAACCGCCTGTCGGGCGTCTATGGCTACCGCCACCTTCCCGAGGATGAGATTGAAGCGGTTCGGCACCTGCACATGCGTGAATTTATCGAGCACGTTGGGATTTCCCTCTGGAAGGTGCCGATCGTTGCCATCCATGCGCGGCGCTTGATGCATCGCGATATGGATCAGATCCATCCGCCGGCGGGACTGGCGGAAGTGCTGACCCAGATTCATAACAGCGGCCGCTACAACATGGATATCCTCACCTCCAACCGCAGTAAAAATGTCCACAAGTTTCTTGGTCAGCACAATATTGACTGGTTCGACGAGGTTCATTCCACCCACAGCATTCTCAGCAAAAAACGTCGCGTGGAAAAATATATCCGCCAGAAGGGGCTCGATCCCGATAATCTTTTTTATGTCGGCGACACCACCATCGATGTCGAAAGCGCCCGCCACGCCGGCGCCCGGACCGTCGCCGTCTCCTGGGGGCTCAATACCGCCGAAACCCTTGCCCGTGCCAATCCCGACTACCTTGTTGATGCCCCCTCCCAGCTCCTCGAAATATTTCCCGCCGCCGGCTGACAAGATGGTCGCCAGATAGAGAATTGAGCAAACATTGGTAAAAGCAGTTGCCAAACACGAACGGTTTGGTATCTTCCCCGTCTTTCCCACCA
>JBDLJW010000224.1:0-2487 GCA_039714135.1 Verrucomicrobiota bacterium | reverse complement strand
TACCGCCAATCAGAAAGACGATAAGCTGATGATAAATCTGATCAATACAGCCGGTCCGCACGGTGATGAGAATGTTTGACTACGATTTTCATATTCACACCGAGCTTTGCGGTCACGCTCCAGGCCAGACCATTGGCAAGATACTTGCCAAAGCTGACGAGTTAGGGCTTGAAACCATTGCTATTACAGAACATGTGTCCAGCTGCGAGGACATAAAGAAAGTCGATATAATTCGTTCCGAGACGCAAAAATATCATACAAACTGCCGTGTAATTATCGGCGCAGAAGTGGCCGCTGTCGGTCATGCTGCACAAGGTCCTGCTTCACTTCGACCTGCCGGACGTCTACGCGGCACTGGGCAAGCGCCTCAGCCTGACCGACCCTTGGGACCACCGGATGCGAAGCGCTCCTTCAGACTTATCTGTTTTTCTATCGTAAGGACCATCAATGAGCAAATTAGTCGTTTTAGGTAGCGTGAACGCTGACCATGTTTTGCAGGTTCCATCATTTCCTCGCCCAGGTGAAACACTGCATGGTCGAAACTATCAAGTGATCCCTGGTGGTAAAGGGGCCAACCAAGCTGTAGCCGCCGCTCGCCTAGGTGCTGATGTCGCTTTCATCGCTAGCGTAGGTAACGATGCGTTTGGCCTTAGCATTCTCAAGAGCTTTGCGAGTGATGGTATCGAGGTTTCGGCGGTAAAGGTTGTTACTGATTACCCAACAGGGATTGCGATGATTCAAGTATCCGATGGTGGCGAGAACAGTATCTGTATATCTGCAGAGGCAAATGCCACCCTAACCAAAGAATCTATAGAGCGGGATCTCCCTGGTATCGCAGACGCTGAATACTTACTAATGCAACTAGAGACGCCAATGTGCGGGGTTACTAGCGCGGCTTTGCATGCAAGTGAACACAATACAAAGGTGGTTCTTAATCCTGCACCGGCCTGCCCTCTCTCTGGTGAAATTCTCAAGCACGTCGATATCATTACCCCAAACGAGACCGAAGCTGAAGTGCTCACAGGTATTGCAGTAACCGATCAAAAAACGGCACAATTAGCGGCAGATGAACTGCATGGTAAAGGCATCTCTACCGTGATGATCACCCTGGGAGCCAAAGGCGTTTGGCTGAGCGAGAATGGTAGTGGTCAGCTTATTGAAGGTTTTAGAGTGGAAGTCACTGATACCACTGCGGCTGGTGACACCTTTAATGGCGCATTGCTTACAGGTTTAATCGAAAACAAAACAATGCACGATGCCATTATCTTTGCACACGCGGCGGCAGCAATCTCAGTCACTCGCTTTGGTGCACAAACTTCAATTCCAAGCCGACAAGAAGTCGATGCATTTTTACAGCAATAATTAAAGGGCGTTCCCCCCGAAAGGAGATAGGCGGGCAGTACGCCGGGTGCTGCTGCATCCCCTGCACGTCCCACGCCACGGTGCGGCGTGACACCTCGAACGCCTCCATGTCGAAGATCCGCCTCTGGAGGAAAGCCGCTGCTGTTGGGACTTGCGAGGTCCAGGCAACGCGCTATAGTTCTCTCCATGGAGATCCACTTCGCCAATACCCACATCCACCGCGAACGGGTGGCTGTGCCCATGCACAGTCATCCCGTATTGGAGATTGTGGTCTACATCGAAGGCGAGGGTTCCAGCCAGATCGGGAAGACGCGGTTCGCCGTCTCCCCGGGTGCCATTACGATCACACCGTCCGGTGAGCGTCACGACCAGCTCGAGACCACCTGCATGTCTTCCCTCTGCTTTGGTGTCGTGGAGAGCGGTCTCGAGGATCTACAAGGCTGCATCTTCGACCACGGCGGCGGGGTCCGATTTCTCGCTGAGAGACTGATGGCGGAACTGGCAGAGCAGGCGCCCTTCTACGAGCTCGTTGCTGACGGCCTCTTGCGCCAGATGGCGGGACTGATTCGCCGCCTGGCCGCCACCCCGGAGAAGAAGCCACGCCAGGAGGAGTTGGTCAACCAAGCCCTCGGAATGATTCGCCAGGCCGAAGGAAAGATGACGGTCTCAAAACTCTCCGACACGCTCTATGTGAGCCGCGATTACCTGCGCCATCTCTTCCAGGAGTACGCCAGCAAATCCCCCATGAAGCACATTCTGGAAGCACGCCTGGAGAAGGCGAAACAACTCCTCTCCAAGACGAACACGCCCGTGGCCGAGGCGGCGAGCCAGGCGGGTTTCGACAACCCCTATTACTTCTCACGCCTGTTCAAACAAGTGACCGGCAGCACCCCAACAGCGTTTCGGCGGCAAAAACGAAGCGGACCACACGCCCGAAAATGACAAACACCTCGACCGCTTTGTGCATTGAGCGTCTCCAGGCTTCGATGCATACTCACGTTGACAGTAGAAACAAAGTAGCCCTGACGCACTCGACAGACAAGTGATTGATCCCTCTTTGCAGGAGAAGACCTATGGCGCAGAAATCAAACCGCATCCCCGTCATCCTGGACACCGACATCGGTG
>JBDLJW010000223.1:0-2491 GCA_039714135.1 Verrucomicrobiota bacterium | reverse complement strand
GATGAGTTGGATTGACTGGTTGATTGCATTGAGTCCGTTGGTGATTGTGGCGGCTGTCGGGTTGTATGCACAGCGGTTTGTGAAGGGGGTATCTGACTTCTTGGCAGCCGGTCGGGTCGCGGGGCGGTATGTGGTGGCGGTGGCGAGCGGCGAGGCCGCCATGGGGCTGATCAGCATCATCGCGCTGTTCGAGGTCTACTACAACTCCGGGCTGGCCTACAACTTCTGGAATACCATTTCAGCTCCGGTGGGAATGATCGTGTTGTTGCTTGGGTTCTGTGTCTACCGTTATCGCGAGACGCGCGCCATGACCATGGGGCAGTTCCTCGAAATGCGCTACAACCGCGCCTTCCGGATCTATGCCGGCATACTCCAGGCCACTTCGGGTGTCCTGAACTATGCCATCTTCCCGGCGGTTGGCGCACGCTTCCTGGTCTACTATTGCGATCTTCCGCTTGTTCTCTCGTTGGGCGGATGGGAAATCCCGACCTTTATGCTGGTGATGGCCATCTTCCTCTCGGTTGCGGTGTTTGTGGCGACCATCGGCGGGCAGATCACCATCATGGCCACCGACTGCATCCAAGGCATCCTGAGCTATCCGCTTTATGCGATCATTGTGATTTATCTGCTTTCCCGGTTTTCATGGTTCGGCGACATCGTCCCGGCGGTGATGGATCGTCCCGAAGGGAAGAGCTTCCTGAATCCGTTCGATATCGGCAAGCTGCGCGACTTCAACCTGTTCTATGTCATGGTCGGCATCTTTGCCAGTTTCATCCTGAATCGAATGGCCTGGTCCGGAAGCCAGGGCTACAACGCCGCTGCAAAGGATGCGCATGAGCAGAAAATGGGCGGGGTTCTCGGGGTCTGGCGCTACGGCTTCTCGAGCATGATGTACATTCTGCTGGCGCTGTGCGCCTATGTGTTCCTCAACGGCGGGCATTTCACGAAGGAGGCGGCCGAATGCCGCAGTACGTTGGCGGTCAAGGCGATGGCCGACACGACCCGCGCTCTGCCGGATACGATTGTCCGTGATGAGTTTGTTTCATTCGTTGAGACGGGTGAAAAATCGGAAACGTTCAACCGGTATATTTCCGTGGCGGAAGCGACGGATCAGGCGCGGAAGGAAGAAGTTCAGGCATCCAAGATTCGATGGGGTCTGGAAAAGGAAGAGGCCGCCCCCGCGACGGACATATCCGTCGCAACGGCGGAGCCGGAGAAGGCCGATCCGGAAGCGATCCTTGGCGTGGGCGTAAAGGCGCTGAAAGGCTATGGCGAGGAGACGGGGACGGTGGTGTCGAGCCAGGCCTTCAAGACCATCTTTGGCCAGATGCGCGTGCCGATGGCGCTCAAGGCGATTCTTCCCGTCGGCATTGCCGGGGTCTTCTGCGCCCTGTGCGTTTTCCTGCTGCTTTCGACGGACACCACCTATCTGCACAGCTGGGGCGGAATCATCGTGCAGGACGTGGTTTTGCCGATTCGCGGCAAGCCGCTTACCCCGCACCAGCATTTGAAACTGCTGCGTATCATTATCGCGCTCGTTGCGCTGTTCGCCTTTCTTTTTTCCTCCTTCTTTGCCCAGATCGATTTTATCCTGATGTTCTTTGTCATCACCGGCATGATCTGGATGGGCGGGGCCGGTTCGTGCATCGTTGGCGGGCTGTATTGGAAACGTGGGACCACGGCGGGTGCCTTCTTTGCCCTGACTGCCGGGTCCGTGCTGGCGGTTTCGGGCATCGTCGCCCAGAAAACGTGGGAAACCGGAATCTATCCGTGGCTCGAGGCGCGCGAACTGGTCGGAACCGTTGCCGTGTGGCTGGAAAAGCTTTCCGCACCGTTCGGCGATTTCATTGTCTGGGAAATGTCGCCGACCAAGTTCCCGATCAATTCGCAGGAGATGTATTTCTTCACAATGCTAACCACTGTTCTGGGGTACATCATTGTTTCGTTGCTGACCTGCAAGGAGCCTTTCAATATGGATCGCCTGCTGCATCGCGGAAAATACCGCCGCGAGGGCGAGGAGCTGCTGCGTGAAAAGCTGACTTTCCGCAAGGCCTTGAACAAGGTGATTGGAATCACCTCTGAATACACCAAGGGGGATCGGATCCTGGCCCGCACGGTGTTCGGATATTCGTTCGGCTGGGCGTTTGGAAGCTTTCTGGTCATTCTGATCTGGAACAAGATATCTCCATGGCCGGACGAGTGGTGGGGTGTCTGGTACTTCATCCCGACTGTGGTTGTTGCGGGAGTCATCGGTACGGTTTCGACCGTCTGGTTCACCTGGGGCGGGACGCGCGATCTGATTCGGATGTTCAGGGATCTCAAGGCCAAGGATAGCAGTATCCTCGATGACGGCCGGGTAGTCGGCCATGTCAGCGCCGACGATGTGGAACTGGTGGAGACAGTCGACCATACCACCATCAAAGAGGCCCATGTCGAGGAGCACGAACTCGAAGAGGCCCTCGAAAAGGAACGCGAAAAAGGCCGTTGATCG
>JBDLJW010000222.1:0-2496 GCA_039714135.1 Verrucomicrobiota bacterium | reverse complement strand
CCCTGCCTCTCCAGCGCGATCGGTCGCCTCATCGAGCGCTACACCGAAGTTTCCCCGGAAACTGAAATCATTGCCTACACCGGCGGCTACAAAGGCCTCCTGCTTGGCGAATCCATCCAGATCAACGGCGAAATCCGCGAAAACGCCGCCGTCCTCTACGAACATGGCGGAAGCCCCATCGGCAACAGCCGCGTCAAGCTCACCAACGTCAAGGACTGCGAAAAACGCGGCCTCGTCCAGCCCGGCGAAAATCCGCTGGAAGTTGCGGCCAACCAGCTCGTAAAAGACGGCGTCGAGGTGCTCCACACCATTGGCGGCGACGACACCAATACCACCGCGGCCGACCTCGCAGCCTACCTCGCCGAAAACGACTACAAACTCATCGTCGTCGGCCTGCCCAAAACCATCGACAACGACGTCTTCCCGATCAAGCAGAGCCTCGGCGCCTGGACCGCGGCCGAAGAAGGCGCGAAATATTTCTCCAACGTCGTGGCCGAGCACAACGCCAACCCGCGCATGCTCATCATCCACGAAGTCATGGGCCGCAACTGCGGCTGGCTTACCGCCTACACCGCCAAGGAATACCACGAAAAACTCGAAGAGCTCGACTTCCTGCCGAACATCGGCCTCTCCAAGGAGCGCAAGGACGTTCACGCCATCTTTGTTCCGGAAATGGAAGTCGACATCGCCGCCGAGGCCGAGCGCCTCAAGCAGGTCATGGACTCCGTCGACAACGTCAACATCTTCATCTCCGAAGGCGCAGGCGTTGAAGCCATCATCAAAGAGATGGAAGCCGCAGGCGAAGAAGTTCCGCGCGACGCCTTCGGACACGTCAAACTCGACGCCGTGAATCCCGGCGCATGGTTCGGCAAGCAGTTCGCCAAGCTTCTCGGCGCCGAAAAGGTGCTCATCCAGAAGTCCGGCTACTTCGCCCGCGCCGCCGCCTCCAACGATGAAGACCTCAAACTCATCAAAGAGTGCTGCGATGTTGCCGTTGACTCCGCGATCGCCGGCACCGGCGGCGTGGTCGGCCACGACGAGGACCGCAACGACGAACTGCGCGCCTGCGAGTTCCCGCGCATCGCCGGCGGCAAGCCGTTCGACATCGACGAGCCCTGGTTCGGCGAGCTCCTCGCCGACATCGGTCAGGCCAAGGGCGGCAAGGTCGACGTCGCGCACTAGACAAACATAATGCGTAACAAGTAAAACGAGAGGCGTGGCACATAGTCGCGCCTCTCGTTTTTTGTACTCCACAAATCCTCTTTACAAGCCCGGCCTCTCCCGTAGACTTCAGGTCATACATCTCGTAATCAACTAATCAGGAGAAGAACCATGGAACTCAAAGGAAGCCAGACCGAAACCAATCTAATGTGCGCATTCGCGGGCGAATCGCAGGCACGCAACCGCTACACCTACTATGCCAGCATGGCGAAAAAAGAAGGCTATGTGCAGATCTCGGATATATTCACCGAAACCGCCAATCAGGAAAAAGAACATGCCAAGCGCCTTTTCAAGCTGATGGAAGGCGGCGAGATCGAGATTCCGGCAAGCAGCTTCCCGGCCGGACCGGTGGGCGACACGAAGCAAAACCTGCTTGACGCCGCCGCGGGCGAGGAGCACGAGTGGACCGAAATGTATCCCGGCTTCGCGCTGATTGCCCAGGAAGAGGGTTTCCCGGAAATCGCCACCGTCTTCACCGCCATTGCCGTTGCCGAAAAACAGCACGACAAGCGCTACAAAGAACTGGCCGCCAACATTGAGGCAGGCAAGGTGTTCGAGCGCGAGGAAAAGGTTGCTTGGCGCTGCCGCAACTGTGGATACCTGCACGAAGGCTCCAAGGCCCTTAAGAAGTGCCCCGCCTGCGACCACGCCCAGGCCCACTTCGAGATGCTCGGCGAAAACTGGTAACCGGATTATTTACCACCCGCTGCGCTTGAGGACACAGAGAGCACAGAGGCTCTTCCTCCGTGTTCCTCTGTGACCTCTGTGGTGAAAAAATTCAGATGGTCTTGGCGCGAAGCTCTTCCGGAAGGGAGAGCTGGTGGAAATGGCAGATGGCAATCGCCAGCGCGTCGGCCGCATCCTCCTGCGGCTGTTCCCCGAGATTAAGCAGCCGCACCACCATCTTCGCCACCTGATCCTTCTGCGCCGCACCCGTCCCCACAAGCGACTGCTTGACCTTGCGCGGTGAATGCTCGGTGATCTCCAGCCCTTTCTTTGCACAAGCCGTAATGGCCGCGCCGCGCGCCTGCCCCAGCACCATGGCGGTCTTGGCGTTCTTGGCAAAAAACGCACCTTCGATCGCCGCGCAATCAGGACGGTGTTCCTCGATCAACTCCACAATCGAGCTGAAGATATTTTCCAGACAGGCGGAGTGCGGCACGGACGGCTTGTTGCGGATGCGACCATAGGCCACCGCCCGCAACTCGGAGCCCCGGGCCTCAATAACCCCCACACCCGTTGATCGCAACGAAGTGTCGATACCGAGAATCTTGA
>JBDLJW010000221.1:0-2511 GCA_039714135.1 Verrucomicrobiota bacterium | reverse complement strand
CTCTATTCCGGAAGCGGCTCTTGCCTTCTGCTCTCCATGTACACGCGAAACTTGTACGAAAGCCGCCTGAAGATTTTCAACGTACTCAGCCCCAGGACCGGCACCACAATGACAACAAACGTTACCCGGTCGAACGGCATGCTATGCTCGAGATAAAGAATGGCCATCATGCTCGGAACAAGCGCATGGCCGGGGGCCCCGAAAAACTCCGCCAGAAACCAGGGAAACATCTTCATGATGCCGAAGAGCACCAGGAGCACGCCGTATATGAAAAAAACCATAACCACGAATGTCCGTAATTTCATAAGCGACCAGGAAACATCCCTGATTGCAAACGGCGAAATCATGAATGCCGTAACGATCAGTGCGATCCCCGTGGACATTACATAGGTATGTCCGTGGGGTTCGTCGCAATTGGTTATGAAGTAGAGCTCTGTAATAAACCAAGCACCGAGCAACGGCAGATAAAGCAAAGGATTACCGATTACGGCATCTGCAATCTGTATCGTTCTATCAATAATCAACGAAAGTTCCATAATCCTCTACAAGCACGGGCGAATGGCGAAAAAAATATTTTTAAACCGCAAAAGCCAAGCCTTTCAACACAGCAGAATTTCGGCCAACCGGGGAGGAAGCTATCAAATTTTCCCCACGAAAAAAGCGCATTTGACAACCTAGGCGGACGGATACCCCCAGCTCCGCCGCAATGTGCCAAGATGCCGTATCTACATTGAAGAATAAATGCGCAACCGCTACTCTTCGAAGCATGAATCCCGACATCGAAAAGTCCTACGACGCACTTTTTGCCCGCTGGGGCGAACAGCATTGGTGGCCGGCCCAGACCCGGCTGGAAATAATGCTGGGCGCAATCCTGACGCAAAATACGGCGTGGACGAATGTGGAGAAGGTGATTTCCAACCTGCGAAGCAACGGGGCACTGAACTTCAGGGCACTGGAAAAACACTCGACGGAACAGATTGCGGAATGGATCCGCCCGGCGGGCTATTTCAACCAAAAGGCCGAGTATATCAAAGAAATGATTGAAACCATTCGCAATCGGTTCGACGGATCGCTCAACAAGCTGTTCGCGGTCGATACTCCCACCCTGCGCAAGGAACTTATATCATGGAAAGGCATCGGCCCCGAAACAGCGGATTCGATTCTCCTCTATGCCGGAAAACGCCCGGTATTCGTAGTCGATGCCTACACCAAACGAGTCTGTTCCCGCCACGGATGGCTCGAAAAAAAGGCCGCGTATGATTCCGTTGCCGAACTCTTTACAACCAACCTGCCGAAGGACGCGGAGCTCTACAATGAATATCACGCGCTGATCGTTCGCCTATGCAAAGAACACTGCAATACCAAGCCCAAATGCGAGGGCTGTCCGCTCGAAAGATTCGAACGCAGAGAGAGATAAAAAAGAATGGATATTGGCCTTGCCAAGCCCAGGAGGTTTATCTATCTTCTGCCTCTCTTTTCGAGGAAATGGCTGAGTAGCTCAGTTGGTCAGAGCACCGGAATCATAATCCGGGTGTCGAGGGTTCGAGTCCCCCCTCAGCCACCATTTTAACGACGGCTTTCATGCCGTCGTTTTTTTGTGCCCGAGAGAATCCGGCTCTCCCCCAACCACGCACCTCCTTCCGGGGTGCAGATCACTCGAACTCCAGCCCGCCAAAAAACTGCGGCAGGTGGAACTTTGGGGCCGGGTTGTCGACGGGGGCCCAGGTCAACCAATGAGGGTGCGATGTCTCATCGGCACATTTGTAGAAGTTGGCCCTCCACTTTGTTCCGGAACCGGGCCGCTGTGCCCCACTATACTTTTTAATCACGTTAAACGGCAGTTTATAGCCCAGTATCCAGGAAACCGGGGTGGTGATTTCCGGATCTATTATCCGGGGCAAAGAGCTCTGAACCTCAACCTGCTCGCAATCGGACGGTTCGATGTGCCCCCTATTGCACCCGGAGGAATTAATCGGCTCACCATAATGGAACAGAATCGTTCCGCCGCAGTTGACCTCAAGATTGAAATAATTGCTTTCGGAAGTGGTGGTGTCTTCGGGGGCGAAGAAAAACTCCACGCAACTGTCGCGGCAGACATTTCCCTGCGTTTTACTGGCTACACAACGAACATACTGGTCTTCCACCCTGAACAATACATATAGGTTTTCAGCATCATAGAGGAGTTTGGCCTGAGTCTCCGGGAAATGGCCGGGCTTTTCGCCCATGTGGTATTTCAACTCAAGAGCGTCCACATTCCCCCATTGACCGGCATCCCAGCCGTCATGAAGTCCGGCAGCTCCGGATGCCCGTTTAACCATGTAATGCATCATTATGTTCCTCCATCAGCTGCAACCACATTGCAAGCAGAACAAAAAAACGGGCAGCAGCTCTTGCAAGCCACTGCCCGTAAAAACTGGCGGAAAGGGGGGGATTCGAACCCCCGGTACCGCTATCGCAGTACAACGGATTAGCAATCCATCGCCTTAAGCCACTCAGCCACCTTTCCGCAAC
>JBDLJW010000220.1:0-2511 GCA_039714135.1 Verrucomicrobiota bacterium | reverse complement strand
GAGAAGGGCTATGAGGTACACGGTATCATTCGGCGTGCCAGCACCTTCAATACGCATCGGATCGATCATCTATATCAGGATCAGCTTGAAGGGGATCCAAGGATGATTCTTCATTATGGGGATCTGACGGATTCGAGCAACCTGAACCGGATCATAGAAAAAGTTGAACCTTCGGAAATCTACAATCTGGCGGCGCAATCGCACGTGCAGGTTTCTTTCGAGGTTCCGGAATATACGGCCGAAGCCGATGCCATTGGTGTTTTGCGCCTGTTGGATGCCATTCGCGAGACGGGGGTTCCTGCGCGCTTCTATCAGGCATCGACTTCCGAGCTTTACGGCAAGGTGATGGAGGTTCCACAAACTGAAACCACACCGTTCTATCCGCGTTCGCCCTATGGGGTTGCCAAGCAGTACGGCTATTGGATCGTCAAGAACTACCGCGAGTCCTACGGCCTGCATGCCAGCAACGGCATTCTCTTCAACCACGAATCTCCCCGCCGGGGCGAAACCTTTGTTACCCGCAAAATCACCATGGCGGTGGCCCGCATTTCGCGTGGTCTTCAGAATTGCCTTTATATGGGTAACATCGATGCCCTGCGCGACTGGGGCTATGCGCCCGACTATGTCGAGATGATGTGGATGATGCTCCAGCAGGACACGCCCGACGACTATGTCGTTGCCACCAACGAAATGCACACGGTTCGCGAGTTTATCGAAAAATCCTTCGGCCACGTCGGCATCGAAATCGAATGGGAAGGCGAGGGGGTCGATGAAGTCGGCAGGAACAAGGCGACGGGCGATGTCGTTGTCCGGATGGATGAGCGCTACTACCGCCCCTGCGAAGTTGATCAGCTTCTCGGCGATCCCGCCAAGGCCAAGCGCCAGCTCGGCTGGGAACCCAAGGTCAAGTTCGAGGAACTCGTGCAAATCATGACCGCCGGGGATCTCAAAATCCTTGATGGAGCTCCTCATTCCATCGGATTTTGAGGTTGGTTGTTGAGTTGATGGTTGCTGGTTGATTAGGAGGGGGAATGAAAACATTTGAAGAACTTGAGTGCTACAAGTTGGCGAGAGAGTTGCGGAAAGCTGTCTCGAAATTTTGCAAAACCCTGCCGCGCGAAGAAGTGTATCGGTTGAAAGATCAAATCATTCGGTCTTCGCGATCAGTCACCGCTAACATTGCGGAGGGCTATGGACGCCACCACCATCAGGAAAACATCCAGTTTTGCCGAACGGCGCGTGGTTCGTTGACAGAAACCCTGGATCATCTGATCGTTGCGTTGGATGAAGAATATCTGACCGATGAAGAGTATGCATCCTTGAGGGCAATGCTGGAAGATGTGTGGAAGGTGTTGAATGGCTATATTGCCTACCTCAAGCGTTGTGCATCTGAAGGGTGCTAGACAATCGGTTGGCAACTCAGCAACCAACAACTTGACAACAAGGAGTTTTACCGTGACTACAGCAACCAGCAACCAGCAACCAGCAACCAAGATTCCGCGCGACGCGCGGATCTACATCGCCGGCCACCGCGGCCTCGTTGGCGGTGGAATCTGGCGCGCATTGGAGCGGCATGGATACACCAACCTGATTGGAAAGTCGATCGACGAGCTGGATCTCATCAACCAGCAGGCGGTCGATGATTTCTTCGCGGCCGAGAAACCGGAATATGTGGTGCTGGTTGCCGCCAAGGTCGGCGGTATTGTGGCCAACAATACCTATCGCGCCCAGTTCCTTTACGAGAACCTGATGATTGAGGCCAACGTGATTCACGCGGCCTACAAGCACGGGGTAAAGAAGCTGCTGTTCCTTGGTTCCAGCTGCATCTATCCCAAACACGCCCCGCAACCCATGGTTGAAGAGCATCTGTTGACCGGGCCGCTGGAGCCGACCAACGAACCCTATGCTATTGCCAAGATTGCGGGCATCCGCCTGTGCGATGCCTACAACCGCCAATACGGCACCAACTTTATTTCCGCCATGCCCACCAACATGTATGGCCCGGGCGATAACTACCACCCCGAAAACTCCCACGTCCTTCCGGCCTTCATCCGCCGCATGCACCTGGCGAACGCGCTTGAACACGGCGAGTTTGAAGAAATCGCGCGCGTCTACAAGCGCGAGTTGCCGGTTGCCGGTTGTCAGTTGTCAGGGGGCGAATCCTCGGCAACCCAGGAACCCAGCAACCAACAACTAATGGACTGGCTTGCAAAATCAGGCGTGATCCAAACAACCATCCCGAAGCGTAGCGCAGATAATTTTTCACAGGAAAATAGCGACAAAGGAGCGGTTCACCAACAACGAACAACCAAGCTCACCTGCTGGGGAAGCGGCTCGCCGTTGCGCGAGTTTCTCTACAGCGACGATCTTGCCGAAGCATGCGTCTTCCTGCTTGAGAACGTTGACTATAACGATGTCGCCTTCGAGGATGAAACCGGCACCGTGCAATCGCATATCAATGTGGGTTCCGGTAAGGAGGTTTCTATCAAGGAGTTGGCCGAGACCGTGAAG
>JBDLJW010000219.1:0-2523 GCA_039714135.1 Verrucomicrobiota bacterium | reverse complement strand
GGACTTTCCTGAAAAATACCGCAAAGCCATCTGGCGCACCGCCAACCTCTGCACCGTGAAAAAACATATCCTTACCCCGCCCGAGTTTGCGATCACGCTGGATGGAAGCGCCATTCCCGAATAACAAAACAATATAAGGAGCTATGCCATGACCCTGCGAAAAACCACGTCGCTCACAACACTGCTTTCATTCATCCTGCTCTTGATCTCCAGCGTCATCCTGTATGTAACGCCCCAAGGGAAAATCGCCTACTGGGCAGATTGGAAAATCCTTGGCCTCGACAAGGAGCAATGGGGCGCATTGCATACCAACCTCGGCTTTCTGTTCATCCTTGCCGGGATCATCCACATCATATTGAACTGGAAACCGATTGTCGCCTACCTCAAGACCAAGAAGAAAAAACTGAAGGTCTTCACGCCCGACTTCAACATTGCACTGGCCATCACCCTGATCATTACCCTGTTCACGCTGCTCGAATTCCAGCCCATCATTGCAATCCAGCATTTCAATGAAGCCCTGAAAGCCGCCGCGGCCGAAAAATACGGCGAACCGCCCTATGGCCATGCCGAAGAATCCCCCCTTGAATCGTTCTGCAAACGCACCGGACTGGACGTAAAGGATTCCATCCAAAAGCTGGAGAAAGGCGGGCTTGAATCCGCATCCGCCGAAGCCACTCTGGCCGAAATTGCGGAAGCCAACGGCATGACGCCCCGGCAGGTGTACGACATGATCAAGCCAGCGGAAGACAAGACCGATGGCGGCATGCCGATGAAACCCGGAATGGGCTTCGGCCGCAAGGAGCTTTCAAGCGTTTGCGAAAGCTACGACCTCGATCTACAGGTCACCATTGAGGGGCTGAAAGGGCTCGGCATCGAAGTCTCCGCCGAGGAATCCATAAAGGAAATCGCCGAAAAGAACGATATGGAGCCCCTCAGCATCTTCGAAGCCATCCGGCAACTGCAGGATCAATAGTTCCGCTCCCTGCCAGTATTTCAGAAAAAAAGCGTTCCTTGACCTCCATCAAGGAACGCTTTTTCTGTTTTCGGTAATGTGCCGGCAACAATTTGAAAGGAGCTCAACATGAAACGGAAGATTATCGAAATCAATGAAGACCTCTGCAACGGGTGCGGAGAATGTGTTACCGGCTGCGCCGAGGGCGCACTACAGATCGTTGACGGCAAGGCAAAGATGGTAAAGGAACAGTTCTGCGACGGCTTTGGCGACTGCATCGGAACCTGCCCCACCGGCGCTCTGAAAATCATCGAGCGCGAAGCCGAGGCCTACGATATCGACGCCACCCGCGAGCACGTCCTCAAAACCGGCGGCGAAGGTGCCGTCAAACGCTTCGACGATGCCAATGCCGAACACGATGCCAAGGAAAAGGCGGTGGCCCAGCCGAAAATGGGCGGATGCCCAGGCATGCAGATCAAAACGGGGAAGAAGCCAGCAGCCGCTAGCCAACAGCCTATGGGGAATGCTGTTTCAGGACAGGTCATCAAGTCGGATCTGGAGCAATGGCCGATCCAGCTGCACCTCGTCCCCCCGAAAGCACCGTTCTTCGAAGGCAAGGAGCTGGTTATCCTCAGCACCTGCGCCCCCGTTGCCTCGCCGGACGTGCATTGGCGCTATGTCCGTGGCCGCTCGCTCGTCGTCGCCTGCCCCAAGCTCGACCGTACCGAGGGCTATGTCGAAAAGCTCGCCGGCATCATGGCGCAGAACAACATCCCAAAAGTACTCGTAGTTCGCATGACCGTCCCCTGTTGCGGCGGGCTGACCATGATGGCGAAACAGGCGCATGCCGCCAGCGGGCGTTCCGACCTGGTGGTCGAAGAGGTCACCATCGGCCTTGACGGCGAACTCATGAAAACAGAAAAGATTGCAGGATGAACACTAGGCACTAGAAAGGATACTGACCCATGGACGAACTAAAAGGCAAAGCACTGAATTTAAAGGACGAGATCGCCTACGCCGACGGCGCGGTGATCAGCAAGACCCTGCTGAAGAAGGAAACGGGGAACATCACCCTGTTTTCATTCGACAAAGGTCAGGGCCTCAGCGAACACACCTCCCCGTTCGATGCGGTTGTGCAGGTGGTCGAAGGTCAAGGCGCATTCATCATCGATGGCGAGATGAAGACCGCCAAGGAAGGCGAAATGATTATCATGCCCGCCAACATTCCCCACGATGTCCAGGCCGCCGAACAGCCCTTCAAAATGCTGCTCACCATGATCCGCTCGGAAAAATAAACCTAAATCCGGAAATGAAAAAGCCCCGACCGGAATCCGGTCGGGGCTTAAAATGGAGCGAGCGAAGAGATTCGAACTCTCGACAACCACCTTGGCAAGGTGGAGCTCTACCACTGAGCTACGCTCGCTTAAAAATATCTGCTCCAAATAAATGGCGGAGAGGGGGGGATTCGAACCCCCGGTACACTTGCGCGTACACGCGCTTTCCAAGCGCGCTCCTTAAACCACTCAGACACCTCTCCTCTGATGCGGGCAAGTCGGGAAAGCTACACACTC
>JBDLJW010000218.1:0-2524 GCA_039714135.1 Verrucomicrobiota bacterium | reverse complement strand
CCATGATTACCCGTGAACAGAAACGTTTTGATTCCCTTTACAAGAAACACCTGCGTGCATTGAAGCTGCATGGCTACAGCGCCAGCACCATTGATGTTTACTCCCGCGCTGTGCGGCGGCTCTCCGGTTATTTCGATTGCGTCCCTGATAAGCTGACGGTCGATCAGCTGACGGACTACTTCTCCCAGTTGGTCGACAGCCACTCCTGGAGTACGGTGCGGGTTGATCGCAATGGCCTGCAGTTCTTCTGGCAGCACGTTCTTAAGCAGGACTGGCAATGGCTGAAGATGATCAAGCCGCCAGCCGTTCGTTCTTTGCCCGATGTGCTCACCGTCCCGGAGGTGGAGCAACTTATTGGCGCCGCTCGAAAGCTACGCTACCGGGTTTTTGTTCTGGCCACCTACTCCATGGGGTTGCGTCTGAGCGAGACGCTGGCGCTACAGGTCAGTGATATCGACGCGGCCCGGCGGCGGGTCCATATTCGTCGCGGCAAGGGGCACAAGGATCGATTTGTTCCGCTGCCCGATCTAACTTACCAGGCGCTACGCGCCCTGTGGGCCAAGCACCGCAACCCTCGGCTGCTGTTCCCCAATCCGGTGGGATCGCCTGAGCGCATTCAACAGGCGACCCGGCACATGGACCGTGGCGGCGCTCAGCAAGCAATGAAGGCGCTGGTAACGGAGTGCGGGATAAAAAAAAGATCTCCGTCCATTCACTGAGACACAGCCTGGCAACCCATTTGCTCGAACAGGGTCTGAGCCTGCGCCATATCCAGGCGCTCCTCGGCCATAGCAGTCCGACCACCACTGCGCTCTACGCACATCTCACCGACGCCACCGAGCAGGATACGTCTGACACCCTCAACCAACTGGTCGGCTCCCTTCATGTCGATCTCAGGAAGGTGTAGCGATGGATCTGGCAGCTCTGATTCAATCCTATCGCAGCAAGCTTGAGGCGCAATACGGCCAGCACTTGTTGCCCGCTCACTATCGCGCGCTGGACGCCATTATCCGCTGCCGTACCCCGGCTGCCGGGGAGGTGTTGGCCCGTTGCGGTGATTGTGGCCAGGTGGAATGGCGCTCCTGCTCCTGTGGTCACCGCAGTTGTCCCCGCTGTCAGAACCATGAGGTCAGCCAATGGCTGGAGCGACAGCGGAATAAGCTGTTGCCGGTGGACTATTTCCTGGTCACCTTCACGCTCCCGGCACAGTTGCGTTCTCTGGCCTGGCGGCATCAGCGTCTGGTCTATAGCGCGCTGTTTCGGGCGGCCAGGGCAACACTGCGGCAATTTGGCCTCAATCCCAAGCAGCTGGGCGCGGAGACGGGTATGACGGCGGTTCTGCACACCCACAGCCGAAGGCTGACCTATCACCCCCATCTCCATGTGGTGATGCCGGGCGGCGGTGTGGATGTGAAGCAGAAGCTATGGAAGCGTACCCGCTACCGCTATCTGTTCAATGCGTTCGCCCTGGCCACGGTTTTTCGTGGCAAGTTTCTTCATGAGATCGGCCAGTGCGGGTTGAGGCCTCCTGCCGGGACGCCAAAGGCATGGGTGGTGGATTGTCAGCTTGTGGGCCGTGGCGAGTCTGCCCTGGAGTATCTGTCCCGTTATCTCTATCGCGGTGTGATCAGCAATGCCAACATTATCGCCGATGACCATGGCCAAGTGACTTTCCGTTACATTGACGGGGGGACCGGGGCAGCGCGCACCGAGACCCTTTCGGGTGAGGCTTTCCTCTGGCGGGTTATTCAGCATGTGTTACCACGGGGGTTCCACCGGGTGAGGGATTATGGCTTTCTGCACCACAATGCGCGCAAGCTGCTGCAGTTGGTTCAGTTGATCCTGCAGGTGGTCATTACTCCAGCAGGGTCCGGGGAGCGGCCTCACTATTGCTGCTCGGGCTGTGGCGGTGCGATGCAAGTCATTCATGTGCGCACGGTGCGCTTGGCGCAATCTATCGCACAGGGGCAGGGTCCACCACGGCTGCTACCGGGTTAGTCCCCGACTATCGGCACTGGGAAACGGGGCAATACCGGTCTGGCCACCAAGCGGCCAGCGGCTAACTGCGCCTTGAGGGTGGGAAATCAACAAAAAAAGGGCCTATCGGCGATACGTCCGCATGGCGATCTGTTTACAATATGCCTTCAGCACAGGCAGGTCACGGCAATTAATGTCGCCCATGGGCATGATCCATGGGGGGGCTTCGATTAATCTTCTAATAAGACCAGAAATCCTGATTGGATAGGCTACTCTCGGGCTTGTTCAACAACAGGATAGATCGTGGTTCGCTTCGCTCTCACGATCTATCCTTATTCGTTATGCGATTACTCTTCATCAAAGTAGTCCGAATCTAGTTTTTTGACCTCATACTGGCCGACTGTTGAAACCCCAACATTGTGTTCAGCCATCAGCTTGGCAAGTTGCTCGCCATCAATGAGAATGATTTTTGATTCGATCATTGAAGCGTATTCATTCGCTTCTTTGGTGAAATACGAGGTTGTAATGAATACGCCTTTCCTCGCAC
>JBDLJW010000217.1:0-2533 GCA_039714135.1 Verrucomicrobiota bacterium | reverse complement strand
GTCATGGCGCGGCGACGCCGAGGAAGTCGTAGCTGAGTTTGGTTTGGAAGACGGGGATGCGGGCGAGGACCGCTTGCAGGTTGTCGCGCTCGATATCGTTGAGCGATGAGCCATCCAATTCATCCGTGTCGACGCTCAACTCGGCATTGGCGGCAATCTGATTGAAGAAGCGCAGTTGCCAGAGATAGTCGAAGACATAGGCGATTTCGCTGTGGGTTTCTTCCTGCAAAACCCCTTCTTCCCACAACTGTTCGAGCCGCTCCAGACTTCCGGGAGCCTGAACGCCGTGGCGGAGGGCATAGATGCGCGCAAAAGTTTCAATGGGCTTGATGCATTCCTTTAGCTTAATGGTGCCATGCCTGCGCAGGCGCGGCGCCTTGTAGAGCAGGCAGTTTTTGGCGTAGTGGATGAAAAACTCCGGGGTTTGCCGGGTGAGTGCCCGCACATGTTCGCGCAACTCGCCGGCAAGCCTGCAATCGCCATAGGCGCAACGGATGTCGAAGAATACATTCACCTCAAGGATCGACTGCGGCGTAGCCTCGGTTATCCACCGGGAAAAATATTTTTTCCACTCCGAGACCGACAGGCACCACTTGGGATTGGCGGCCATGATGCCGCCGGGGCAATAGGGATAGCCCGCCTTGTTCAGCTTGCCGCAGACCTCGTCGGCCAGGGCAAGGAAGGAACGGCGCACATCCGTCAGCTGCCCCGCAGGAACGTCGGCAAAGACCAGCGCGTTGTCCTGATCGGAAAAGAGGGTCATTTCGTGGCGGGCGTTGCTACCGAGCGAAAGGAAGGCAAACGGCACCTGCGGCTCGCCGAGCTCCTCCAACGCCAAAACAATAAAACGCTGTATGGCGGCATCGTAGGCAGAGCCGATGGTTTCGCGCAGGATACCGGGGCGTACGCCCTGGTCGGTCATGGTGCGCACCACCCCCGGCAACTGCTTGAGCGTCTGGATCACCTGCCCCGAGGTTTTGGCTTCCGCAACCTGCTGCTGGATGTCCGACTCCACCTGCAGCGACGTATCGGGATGATAAAACGCCTTGAGCGTATGCTGCCGGCCACGATGGATCTCCCCGAAAGAGACTACATGTCCGTTTTTCTCGGAGAAAAATATGCGCGAAGTGGAAATGTACACATCAAGCGGATCGCCATGCTTGGTCAAAACCCGCGCCTCGAACTCAGCGGAAGAGGCGGCATGGGCATAGATCTTCTCCAGATGCTCTTTGACGGGCACATTGATTTCGCAGTCCGGCTCCAGCAATTCCCACACCTTCATGGCGGCCAGCTCTGCCTCGTCGTAGCCAGTCATGCGGCGCAACGTGGGGTTGGAATAGACGGTTTCGCCGCCGACCTCCAACACATAGCCTTCGTTTGATCCCTCGACCAATGCACGATAGCGGTCCTTCGCCTCGCGCAAGCCGGTTTCGGCGCGGGCACGGTCGACCTCGATGCGACGGCTTTGGAAAACAATGTTGGCAAGCAACCCCAGCAATATGACGGCAATGATGCCGTCGGCCACCAGCAGGTTGCGCGAAAGCCGGCCAATCTCCTCCTTCACATCATGGATGTAGATCCCCGTGCCGACCACCCAGCCCCACTCCGGCACGCCGCGCACATACGAGAGCTTGGGTTCTGCGCGCGTCGGGTCGTCCATCCACTGCCACAGGTATTCCAGATAGCCCTCGCCATCCGTTTCCACCAGCTCGACAAATTCAACGAACAGCATCTTGCCGCTCTTGTCTTCGCGGTCGGAATAGCCAGACAAATCCTGCCCCACCAGCTCGGGACGGTATGGATGCATAACCATGCGCGGCTGCATGTCGGTGATCCAATAATAGTCTTTTTGGCCGATGCCGTAGCGCAGCTCGGCCACCTCGACCGTAGCCCGCTGCTGGGCCTCGGCACGGGACACCTCCCCAGCCCGCTCCTGCTGAATATGGAACTCGATCGCACCAATGGCCGTGGAGACCAGCTCCTTGAGCATCCCTTTTTTCTGCCGCATCATGCTGTTGCGAAAGACAGGAACAATGATCGTGAAAGCCGAAGAGGCAAAGAGGATGCCGGCAATGACCGTCGGCCAGACAATACGCCAGTAGAATCCCGCCGAAAGCTTGCGCGAAGCGGGTTTGCCATAGGCCTTGCCCTTGAAATATTCCGCCAGCTCCGCCTCGCTCAAAATATTTTCCGGTTCGTCGGCCTCGTGGTATTTCTCCACGAATGCACCGCTCTCGAAATCCTCCTGGAGCGGGATGAAGCCGTCGTAGTCGTCGCGGACGTGGCACTCGAAAACCGCTTTGATCTGCTCGCGGGTATATTGGCCCTCGAACTCCTTATAGGCATCCTCCAACGCCTCGGTACAGTGACGGTATTTCCGGTGGTTGTATGGATTAAACCCGCCGCGATGGCCCGTCCGCAGGAAATGGCCAAAGCCCTCCGCATCGAAAAATCCATCGACCCACTTATGGATATCCTCGGCGCGGATCCCCACCAGCTTTTCCGTGCGGTCGGCATGGGTTGAAATCTTCAT
>JBDLJW010000216.1:0-2541 GCA_039714135.1 Verrucomicrobiota bacterium | reverse complement strand
TTATTTACGCAGGCTGTCGCAGAATTCGCCCATGAGTTCAATGGCGTCGTTGGTTTTGTCCATGTCGCCGTCCATTGCGGCATAGGCGGAAACCAGTTCGACCAGTTTCGGGTCGGCGGGCTTGGTGCCGTATTTGTGGGCGGCGTTGACGATGCCGGCATCGAGGCCGTATTCCATGGCCTTTTCAACGTAGGCGCGGCAGATGCCGATTTTGCGGCCGGGCAGGTCGCGTGCGCAGTTGCTGACCCCCATGGAGAAGTGCACGCCCTTCATGGCCGGATCGTTCTTGATGGCCTTGATGGTTTCAAAGGCGCGGTAGGTGTAGCCCGGAACGTTCGGCATCATCGGCATGTCGATCGCCAGCGGGAAGACGGTGGAGTCGAAGAAGATTTCCTCCGCTTTGAAGCCGTGCTGCATGGCCTTCTCGAAAATCTCCTTGGCGAGTGCCACGAGATCTTCAACGGATTGTGTTGCGCCCGGGTCGGCGGCGTCTTCGCTCATCAGCAGGCCGATGAAGGAGAAGTCGTACTCTTTTTTCAGCGGCATCATCTTGTCGGCCGAGTAGGTCTTGATCGAGTTGACCAGCGGGGGCTTGACGGGGTCGTCCGTGTTGTACCATTCCTTCAGGCCGGCGATCAGCACGTTGTCATCGGAGCTGTCGATGCAGGCCGGAACCATGCCGCCCCATTTGCGGACAAGTTTCACGTATTCCACCATGATGTCGACCGAAAGCTGCGGGTCGGATTCACCGAAGGCATCCACGTTGATAGCGAGATAGTCGGCACCGGCTTCGGCCTGGTTTTCGATCAGCGCGCGGACATAGTCGAGCTGCGGGCTGTCGTTTTCATATGCGCCCTCGCCGAGGGCATGGAGTTCGCGCATCACTGCGCCGTGCTTCGGGATGGAAGCGTGGATGTCTTCGCCGATGTTGATGATTGCATTATTCATGGTGTGGTCCTTTCCGAATAGATAGTTGAGTATTGATGATGAATGTTCCAGTGCCGCAATGCGAGGGTTGTTGACTGTTTTGCGCAGGCGTGCAATTCCTCCCGCTTCTGCCTTTGCTGCAAAGTAGATCTTTTCGCCAATGCAGACCCGGTCTTCATCATTGCCGCAGATTCCGTCCTCCTTGGCATCGCCGCAGGGTGCATTGGCCAATCCCTTGGCGCAGCCGCCCAGTGTGCAGTAGCTGAAGTTTTCCTGCAGGAAGCAGTCGCCGCAGTGCTCGCAGTCGAAAGCCACATGCTTGGCGAGGTGCTCCATGGCGTAGAACGACCGCGCGGCAAATCCGTCGGGCTTCTTTTTGGCGCCGACGCCTTCCATGGTTTTTTTGAAGGCGTAGAATCCCTTGCGATCCGGATCGAGCAAGGTCTTGTGCATGAAGTTGAACCAGCGCTGGTGCATGGTCTTTCTTCCTTCTTCCAGCTTTTGGCGGTCGCCCTCCTGATCGTAGAGATAGAAGGGGGTTTCCGCTGATGGCCAGCAGAGGTTGTCCTGAAACCGGGTCCAGTCTTCACCGATTTCCACGGCGCGCTTGAGGATCGTGCAGAAGGTTTCGTAGTCGTGTACTCCGCCGAGGTCGATCCCGGCATAGCCCATTGCCTTGTACATGGCCACCTGCTGCGCGGCGCGTTCGAGGTGTTCCTCGAAGGATTCCGACTTAAGTTTGGCGAGAAACTCGTCGCTGACGTAGCACCCCGGCAACTTGCCGGTATTCATGAGCCGCGGAGCCGCATTGGTGGTGGTCAGGAAGTAGACGTTTCCGAGCACGGGAACGTGAAGTCCGACCTCCTCCATGTAAAACTTGAGTTCGAGCGACTTCTTCCAGTCCCATCCCACTTGGGTAATCAGAAAGCGCGCGCCGCAGGCCACCTTCTTTTCCATCTTGAAATACTGCTGCATCTGCGATGGCTCTGTGTATTTGAAGGGGGATACCGCTGCGCCGGAAAAGATTTGCCTGGCCTGGTCCAGCGTATCCGCCTTGCCGCCCAGCAATTCCTTGCGGTTCATTTTGCCGATGAGTTGGAGCAGCCCGATCGCTTCGAGTTCGAACACGCCTTTTGCTGTTGCCGGCTTGTCTCCCGTCAACGCCAGCACGCTTTGAACTCCGCGCTGCTTGTAGCCGACCAGCATGGAGTTGAGTGCGGACTTGTTGTGGTCCTTGCAACTGATGTGCGGGATGAAGTCGAGTTCATTCAGCAGGTCGGTTGTGGCGAGCTGTGCCAGCACGTCTGATGGATCAAGGTTCGAGACACCGCCTGGGTTTTGCGGCAGGGTAACGCCGGCAAAGTTGAACCCATCCGGGATCGCTGCCCCGCCGGAAGCCTTGTGCTCTTCAAGGAATTTTTTAATGGGTGCAAAGCTGTAGCCCCGCCCCGAAGTTAGTTCGGCCACAACTGTAAATTCAGTTCCCGCCGCCAGTGTTTGCATAAGTCTCTTCATACTCCTCCTAAATCTGACTAATACCGTATCTGGACATCAGGGGAGGAGATAGGAAGTTCTCGGCAAGGATGGTATGTTCTTGCTGGGTTGGCATTCTAA
>JBDLJW010000215.1:0-2544 GCA_039714135.1 Verrucomicrobiota bacterium | reverse complement strand
GATGGCGGCGGTACGTTGCTGTGTCATAGCCAATCTGCTACGCCAATTAGGAATGGGGACAGGATGAGCAGAGTCTACCCTATTTGTTTGACCGCCTTTTCCAGACACGTTTCGAGCATTTCGGGAGAGGGCTCTTTGATGTATTTTTCGTCGATGAGGTGCTGGGTGAGGCCGCGGGCTTCGTCGATGTCCTGCCTGGCCTGCTCGTAGACTTCTTCGGCGGTCATGGCGACGCGGGCGACGCCTTCTTCCTGCGCCTGCATGGCGGTGGCGACGGCGACGTTGCGGAAGGTTTCGGTTTCGTCCATGAGCGGGCAGATGTATTCGGCGCTCAGCCCGTTCTTTTCGGCGGTTTCGGCGATGGCGTGGGCGGCGGCGATGGCCATTTTGTCGGTAATCTTTTTGGCTTTCACCAGTAGCGCGCCTTTGAGCAGTCCGGGGAAGCAGAGGGAGTTGTTGACCTGGTTCGGGAAGTCGCCGCGGCCGGTGGCGACGATGTAGGCGCCGGCTTCTTTGGCGGCGTAGGGGTAGATTTCCGGAACGGGGTTGGCGCAGACGAAGACGATGGCTTTGTCGGCCATTTTTTCGATCCACTCTTTTTTGACGGTGTCGGGGCCGGGACGGGAGAGGGCGATGAGCACGTCGGCGTCGACCATGGCCTCTTCGATGGAGTTGATCTTGTTCGGGTTGGTGCGTTGGCAGAGATCCCACTTTTTGTAGAAGGCCTTGTCGGCTTCGATATCGGTGCGGTCGGTGTGCAGCCCGCCTTTGGAGTCGCAGATGACCATCTTTTGCGGGTCGCCGCCGGCTTGGATGATCAGGCTGGCGATGGTGGTGTTGGAGGCTCCGGCACCGAGCATGGCGATCTTGACGTCGGCCATTTCCTTGCCGGCGACCTTGAGGGCGTTGATGAGTCCGGCGAGGGTGACGCAGCCGGTTCCCTGCGCGTCGTCGTGCCAGACGGGGATGTCGCACTCCTCGCGGAGGGTGTCGAGCACCTCGAAGCAGTTGGGCTGGGCAATGTCTTCGAGGTTGATGCCGCCGAAGCTGGGCTGGACCATTTTGACGAAGTCGATGATCTTCCTGGGGTCGTGCTCGCCGTTTTCGTTGCGGCTGTCTATGCAAAGCGCAACGGCGTCGACGCCGCCGAGATATTTCATGAGAAACGCTTTTCCTTCCATGACGCCGAGGCCGCCGGAGGGGCCGCAGTCGCCGTCGCCAAGCACGCGGGTGGAGTCGGAAACGACGGCCACAAGGTTGCCGCGGTTGGAGAGTTCGAAGGAGGTGTCGGGGTTGTCGCGGATGGTGGTGGAAACCTTGGAGACGCCGGGGGTGTACCAAACGTTGAACCAGTTGAAGCCGTAGAGGCCGGCCTTCGGAATGGTCTGCATTTTTCCGCCGTAGAATGTGTGCATGGCTTCGGCGACTTCTTTGAGGAACAGGGTTTTGCCTTTGGCAATCTGCTCTTTGGTGAAGGATTCCGGGAAGAGTTCATCAAGGTTCTCGAGTTTCAGGTTGTCGATTTTGGCCATGGGTTGTCTCCTTTGCAGTTAATGCGGTCGATTATGCCCAGCCTCTGAAGCAAATCAATTAGATAAGGGCATAAGCCACGGATAGGCGTAGCGCGGCAGGGCCGCAACCAAAAAAATTAACCACCAAGACACTAAGGGCACCAAGGTTCTCAAAGTATTCCTTATGGTTCCTTTGTGGTGCTTGGAGTTCTTTGAGGCTTTGTGTTGAAAAACTTGTTAGGAAAACAAGAAAATAACGGATAGTAGTACCGATCGAGATGGAGGGAACATAGATTAATAAATTAAAATACGAAGTACTCTTGATGAATGGTATCACTCTCCTTAAACTGCGGTTGAATTCGCGGACGGTACGCGGGTGGAAAACATAAGGTGATTGATGCATGACGGTTAAACAATTGCTCTTCTCTTCGATCGGCCAGAAACTGCTGCTGGCAACTTCTGGACTGATCATGTTCCTTCTTTTTCTGGTTCCGCACATGGGCGGCAACATCCTGTTCCTGTTTGGTCCGGATATCTTTAATTCCTATGCCGCGCACCTGCACCAGCTTGTTCCGGTGGTAATCGGGATCGAGGTGCTGATGCTGGTGTCGATCATCGTCCATATGGAACTGGGCATTCGCACGGCGATTGCCAATGCACGGGCGGGGGGCGGGCGGAAGACGCTTAAGTCGACGCCGGAGCGCTCGCTGTCGGCAAAACTGATGCCGCTTTCCGGCACCATGATCTTTCTCTTTATCCTCAGGCACCTGATCGATTTCAAGTTCTGTGAAAAAGGCCAGACCGATCTGCACGGGCATCTGGTCAATGATGTCTATGGCATGGTGTATCTGCAGTTCCAGGATCCGAGGCAGGTCGCCTTCTATCTTCTGTTCATGGTGGCGGTCGGGTTGCACCTGAGCCATGCGCTGCAAAGCGCCGCGCAGACCTATGGCCTGTATGTTCCGCGCAAGGGGAGCAAGATCAAGTTGGTCAGCAGGCTCGTCGCCATCGGCATGGCCGGCACCTTCGCCAT
>JBDLJW010000214.1:0-2545 GCA_039714135.1 Verrucomicrobiota bacterium | reverse complement strand
CCTCTGTTTTCATTCGCAGAATGATGTACGGCAGAATAATCTGGATCACCTGAAGGGAAGGGGTCACGTATTAATAGGTAACCGAAAGCGCCATTAGGGGTATGCGTCTTTTCCTCGACCCCGTAGGCAACCCCGGAAAAGCCTGATAGCGTATCGGGCATGGATACGAATGAAAGCAACAAACAGGGACGAACCTCGTACAGCGAGGAGGATCGCCGGGAACTGATCGCGGAGTTCGGGTTGTCGGGGTTGACGCAGGCGGCGTTCTGCCGGGAGTGGAGCATCAACCCGGCGACCTTCGGCAAGTGGCTGCGCACCGGGCGCGAAGAGGAAGGCAAGGTCGCCTTTTGCGAGGTGGAGAGCGTCGCCGGCATCCAATCAAGCAACGAAGTTCGCGTGCACCTGCCCAACCGCGTCGAAGTGGCGGTTCCGGTCGGATCGCCGGAGGATCTCGCAAGAGTGCTTCGGGAGGCGGCGAGATGCTTGGGCTGAACTCATCGCTGCGGGTGTTCCTTGCGGTGGAGCCGGTGGATCTGCGCAAGAGCTTCAACGGGCTTCACGGCATTGTGCTTGATCGTCTGGAGGAGGATCCGTGCTCGGGGGCGCTGTTTGTTTTCACCAACAAGCGCCGGAACCGGATCAAGACGCTCTACTGGGACGGCACGGGCATGTGGGTGATGATCAAGCGGCTCGAGGAGGGCCGCTTCACCTGGCCGAAGGGCGTTGGCGGGAACGGAAAGCTCGACCTCGCCCCCGAGGCGCTCTCCCTGCTGCTCGACGGGGTCGACCTGAGGCAGGGTTCGCTCAAGCCGTGGTACCAGCGCGGCTAGCCGAAAGAAATACGAATATATGTCCAGACTTGGCTTGACTTGCCCCGTCTTTTGCGGGAGGGTTCGCGGCATGGTCTATTCACGGGAGAGCTTCAACCAGCTACTTGAGGAGAACACGAACCTCAAGAGCGAGAACCGACTGCTTCAGGAAAAGGTGCAATGCCTGATGAAGAAGCTCTTCGGGCGCAGTTCGGAAAGGCTCGACCCCGGCCAGCTCGAGCTCGGACTCGAGGAGTTGCGCGAACTGCAGGAGGCGCTTGAGCTGGCCGGAGCCAACGTCGAAGAGCCCGAAGAACAGGCCGAAAAAACATCGAGGCGCGGAAAGCGCAAGCCGCTCGACGCGCGCATCCCCAAGGATCTTCCAACCGAGACCATGGTGATCGAACCCGAAGAGGTGAAGGAAAACCCGGGGCAGTGGAAGAAGATCGGCGAGGAGCGCACCGAGCTGCTCGACGTCACCCCGGCGCGCTTCTTCAAGACCATCATCATCCGCCCGAAATACAAGAAGCGCAACGACCGCTCCGTCGCCCCGGTGGTGGCCCCGGCCCCGAGGCAGCTGGTCGAGAACTCCTACGCCTCCGCCGGGCTCGTCCACCACATCATCCTCAACAAGTACTGCGACCACCTCCCGCTCTACCGGCAGGAACGGATCTTCAAGCAGCGCTTCGGCGTCGAGATCAGCCGCAAGACGATGGGCGGGTGGATGTACCTCATCGCCCAGTGGCTCTCGCTCATCTACGAAGCCCTCCGGGATGAAATCCGCGCAAGCGGATACATCCAGGCCGACGAGACCCACATCCGATACCAGGACCCGGCAAAGGACCATTGCCCCAACGGCTACCTGTGGGCCTACCATTCGCCCGGCGCAGGCGTGCTCTTCGAATGGTTCCCCAGCCGCGCCGCCGAATGCCTCGACCCCATGCTGGGCGGATACGCAGGCCTGCTGCAATCCGATGGCTACGGAGCCTATCCCGCATGGCTCGGCAAGCCCGGGCATGCAAAGGAAAAGGCCGCAATCATCCACGCCGCGTGCTGGGCGCACGCCCGGCGCAAGTTCAAGGAAGTCCCCGGCCACCCCGTCGCCGAAGACATCGTCAAGTCCATCGCCAAGCTCTACCGGATCGAAACCAAGCTGCGCGAGAACCCGGAAACCGACCGTGCCGCCTACCGGCAAGAGCACGCCGCCGCGCATCTGGGGAAAATCAAGGCCATCCTGGATGTCGAAAAACCGCGCCAGCTTCCGCAAAGCGCCTTCGGCAAAGCGATCAACTACACCCTCGAACGCTGGGAGTCGCTCAACCTCTACCTCGAACACGGCACGCTCGAAATCGACAACAACCTCGTCGAGAACGCCATCCGCCCAACGGCCATCGGGAAAAAGAACTTCCTCTTCTTCGGCAGCCCCGATGCCGGCCAGACCAGTGCCGTCATCTACAGCCTCATCGAGACCTGCCGAAAGCTCGGCATCAACCCGTCCGACTACCTGCGCGAAACCCTCGACGCCCTGCCGGTCATGAAGCAGGCCGAAGCAATCGACTGGACACCCGCCCGCTGGAAATCAATCCGCGAAACGCAGAGCGCATAGCCCTGTCAAGGGGGTGCTCGAAAAGACGCATACAGTTTTGCGGCGACTTTCCAGGATCCGCTCCGAAAACCCCATGGCCTGTATGCCACATGCATGTCCGAATGCCCGTAGCAAGTGTCCGTGCCTTGGG
>JBDLJW010000213.1:0-2551 GCA_039714135.1 Verrucomicrobiota bacterium | reverse complement strand
CGAAGGATTTTCAGACCAGTTCATCCCCCTGTTCGACAACCACGTGCTGGCGCTGCGTCTCTATGGCCGCTTCACCCCGTCCGGCACACCCTATTCCGGCTTGTCCACGCTGGGGAGAAGGAGCGACCTGCGCGGCTATACCGCAGGGGAAAACGTGGCCGAAAACCTGATCGTGCTTCAGAGCGAATATCGCGTCATGTTCACCCCGAAGGTTGGCGCAGTCGCATTCCTCGGAATTTCCGAGCTGTACAACGGCGGCCTTGGAAACATTAATTCCGACACCTTCTATCCCTCCGGCGGCATCGGCATCCGCTACATGATGAATGCGGAAAACAAAATGAACTTCCGCTTCGACTATGCCTGGGGCGAAGATGAAGAAAGCGGCTTCTACATGAGCGTCGGCGAAGCATTTTAAATCATTCCAATTGCTGAAAAAATAATCCTGTCATTTCATCATCCTGTCAAAAAATATCCTGCGGCAAGCGGCCATGGTTTTTCTTGATTTGCTCTAAATGCCAAGGCCCGCGCCTGTCTGCCATAAAACCCAAGGCATCTCTGCCGTGACATTTTCGGCAGACTATTGCTATCTTCCCCTCTTCGCGCGCCATGTGGGCTTATTCACGGGCAACGGATTAACAACTTTAAACAAGAGGGTCGCAGTCATGCTTTCAATTCTAATTTCAATACTGGCTTCCATCGCATTGGTGGGAATCTTAAACGTTTCGGGTGTAAAAACGGGGACAACGGTCTTTTTCGGCATTGCCGGATTCATTGCCGCGTTTTATCTGGTCGGATTTCTGGTCCGGAAAAAGATTGCGTCTGTTCAGAACGCGCTTCAGGAAATCATGATGGCTGGGCAGCGGCGGTTGAACCGGAAGGTTCAGCAGTTCCAAAGCAAGCCCGGCGGAAACATTAAGCTGATCCAGCGCCAGATCGAGGCGGACCAGAAGGTCATTCATAAAGAGGCGCTTGATTTTACCCAACGCCTTGAGCCCTTCAAAAAGTGGTCGCTGCTGATGGGTCGGCAAATTATTACCATGCGTCTGCAGTTTCTCTATCAACTCAAGGAATTCAGCCAGGTTGACGAGATTTTTGCGGCCAGCGGGCTGTTTAAAGGCCCAATGATGATGGAGCCGATGACGGTGGCCATGAAGATTGCGCGGCAGTATAAGAACAAGGATGTGGCGGGTGCCGAAAAAACCTTCAAGCGCCGCATAAAGTGGTTCCGGGGAGATCGCGGCACCCTGCTCTATGGGCTGATGTCGTGGATTTTCGTAAAGGAAGGCGACCCCGAAAAAGCGCGCCAGCTTTTGATTAAGGCGAAAGAGGCCACAGGGAATGAAACCTTCACCCGCAACTGGGAGATGCTTTCCAACGATAAGGTAAAAAGCTTCTCCAATGCGGGGCTGGGCGAGGAATGGTACGGACTCTATCTGGAAAATCCTCCGACCCCAAAACAGCAGCGGATGCGGGGGAATGGACGCAAAGGGCGCGGGTTTTAAGCATCTCAATTAAACCCAGCCGTTCGACAACCGGTGTCCCGAATGACAGGTTCTTGGGGCATATTAGCCGATAAATATTTATATCATATACTATATATTTTCCCTCGTATTGGGCTCTTTTTGAGGAGAAATATATAGTTTGTGATATAAAATCGGGAGCCATTCGAGGCGCGATTCCATGGCTTGGAACTGCGCCTAAATTTTTGTACCAATACTGTAGCCGGCCCTTTTCCTTTATTTTTCAAGGCCGTGTTGGCATCCTGCTTCTCACATTAAAAACGAGGGTCCCACCATGGCAACAATGAAACAGGCGGAGCGAGGAAGAGTGCTGATCGGCAAGCTGGAGCATGGCGCGGATTTGCTGGAGGAGATTACGGCGATCTGCCGCGAGGCCGACATCCGGCTCGGGCGGGTGGAGGCGATCGGGGCAATACAGAAAGCCCGGCTGGCCTATTATGACCAGCAAAGCAAAACCTACGAATTCTTCGACCTCGACGAACCGCTGGAAATTCTCAACCTGACGGGTAATGTTTCGATCAAGGACGGCCAGCCGATGCTGCATGCGCATGTGACGCTTTCGAACGAAAAGGGCGAATCCTTCGGCGGGCACCTTGCCCCCGGAACAATCATCTTTGCGGGCGAATGCATCGTCGAGGAGCTCCTCGGCCCGGAATATGTCCGCGGCCACGACGAAACCACCGGCCTCCCGCTTTGGGAGATATAGAACAAGCCATTCGCGATTGAAGTGGCGTAATTTGGAGGGGGTGCGGCATCACATTTGTGAAAGGTTCCAGCCGCCCAACTTTCCCCACTTTCCCTTTGCCCGGCATTTTATAACTCACTATCATTCGAGCTTCGTTTGAAGAGAAACCCAAACCAAGGAGAAACAAATGAAGAAGACCATCCTATATGCAATCGTAGTTCTGCTGGCGGCGGGAATGACCGCCGAAGCCCAAAAAGGAAAAGGCGGCGGAAAGAAGGGCAAGCCCGAAAAGGAAATGAAGCAGGCTGAAGACGCTGGCAAGGCCCAGAAAAAGGCGGCGGAAAAG
>JBDLJW010000212.1:0-2558 GCA_039714135.1 Verrucomicrobiota bacterium | reverse complement strand
ATTGAGACTCGTGTGGTTTCGATCCTGACGGTCAGGCATTCCCGCCAAATTCTTCCGGACGAAGATATTGATAATGCATGGAAGTAAATCTGACAGAACAATAGAGCAATAGATGCGCATGACTGAAAGGAACTGCGCTTCTATTGACTGGTTCCTGTAAACCGCTGGGCGGTGAGCATGAAAAAAGCGCCTGCGAAGGCGCTTTTTTCATCGGGCCACCTCTATATAAGGGCAATGCTTCAAGACGGCGTTGTCCTCCTATCCGTTGCGAGCCATGGCTGGGTCGGGACAGGTCTCGCCGCGTTCATTCTACCGTGCCTTTTTCATGTGGGGCGGACTTTCCAGTCTGCCCGAAGTGGCAAAGGGCACCTGTTTCCACCCGGTTTTCCAAGGTCTGGACAGACCGGTGCGCTTCCGCTTCCCGGCTTGGAAGCCGAAGGGCAATGTTTTGTATCGCCGCCATCCTGGCGGCCCTGTCGATGGAGTGGCGCAGGGGCTTATCCGGCGCCGCGCGGGCACGGTATGAACTCCCTCCAGCGAACGAGGCCGCCGCAGGTTCTGCAGATCCAGGGCTTCTTTCCTTTCTGTTTTTTTGCGGGCAGCAGCTCGACGATGACCTCGTGGAGCACGCAGATGAGCTCGCGGATCTTGGCGAGCGAAACCCGGCTGTTGGGTGAGAGGAACCCGAAGTGCCGCACCTTGGTGAAGCCGTGCGGCAGCACGTGCTGGAGGTAGCGGCGCATGAACTCGAAAACCGCGAGCCTGCAGGTTCTCCATTTCTTCTCCCCGCTGCGACGATACCGGAACCAGACCTCGCCACCGGCGACGCGTACGATCCGGTTCGGCGCGATGGCGACGCGGAAGACGTATTGCGACAGGTACTTGAGCGCGGCCTTGCCGTTTCCGATGTGGCGGCAGTCGATCACCCAGTCGGGATCCCAGACGCAGGGCGGCGCGACGAGCCCCTCCTTCTTGAGCTCGGCCATGAACTTGGCGCGGTAGATGATGGCGAGTGGCTTGGCATGCACAAAAAAGTCGGCGCGCGAGGCCTTCCATTCGTCGCCGGTTTTCGACAACCCGCCGCCGGGCACGATGAAGTGCACATGCGGATGGTATTCGAGCTGGCGCGTCCAGGTGTGCAGGATGCCGGTGAACCCGGCGGTGTCGCACCCGGTGAAGCGCGGATCCTTCGCCAGCTTTTTCAGGGCGCCGGAGGCGGCCGCAAACAGCGCGGCGTAGCAGACCTTCTGGTTGGAGCGGATCAGGCGGCGCAGCTCCTGCGGCACGGTGAAGGTGACCATGAAGTAGTTCACCGGCAGCGCCTTGGCCTCCTGCTTCTTGAGCCACTCGTCCGACTTGCCCGCCTGGCAGGTCGGGCAGTGCCGGTTGCCGCAGGAACTGTCGGCCTGATGCACCCCGCCGCACCCGTCGCAACCGAACAGGTGCGTTCCGAATGCGCCGGTGCCGCAGTTGCGGATGGCATGGATCGCCTTCTTGTGGTTCGCGGGCATTCGCTCGCCGAAGCGTGCGAGATAGGCGTTGGAGTGCTCGCGGAAGATCTCCTGGATGCTATTCATGCCCAAGCCCTCCCATCAGCCGGTTGATCCGTCCGGCGGCATCGTCGTTGCCCAGATCGGTGACGTGCAGGTAGATCATCGTGTTCACCAGCGAGGCGTGCCCGAGATATTGCTGCACCAGCCGGATGTTCACGCCCGCCTCGAGCAGATGCGTGGCGTAGGAGTGCCGCAGCGTATGGATCGTCGCATGCTTCTTGATCTGCGGCAGCTTCGCGAGGATGCGCCTTAGCGCCCCCTGCACCGAGCTGATCGCCATCGGCCGTTGCGCCTTCGGCCCTTCGTCGTGGCGACGGCCCAGCGCGGGGAAGAGGAACACCGGGTTGCGGTGCGTCCTCCAGTATTCGCGAAGGAGCAGGTAGGTCGACTTCGGCAGCGGCACATGGCGCTCCTTCGAGCCCTTGCCGTCGCGCACCCGCAGCGTCATGCGCGACTTGTCGACGTCGCCCACCTCCAGGTTGAGCGCCTCCGAAAGCCGTAGCCCGCAGGAATAGACCGTCGCAAGAAATGCCTTCACCTGCGGCTTGCGCGCCGACGAGAGAATCAGCCGCACCTCGTCGATCCCCAGCACCGTCGGCGGCGTGGAAAGTCGCTTGATCTTCAGCAGCTTGATCGTCTCCCACTCCATCGGCAGCGTGCGCGTGTAGAAAAACTTGATCCCTGAGTAGGCGATGCGCATCGTCGAGCCGCTCCACCCCGCCTCGTTCCTGCAGTAGAGGAAATAGTCGCGCACCTGCTGCTCGCCAATCTCCTCCGCCGGCAGGTGCCAGTAGTTCTCCAGCTGGCGCACCGAGCGCGCGTAGGTGGTTTGTGTCCGTTTTGCGTAGCCACGCAGCTGCATGTCCTCTACCATCTTCTTCCGAAGTTTCGTCTTCATGTAATACTCCTTTGTTCCGTTGCGGGCACTCCGGACGAGTCCCCTTCGGAACGAAGGCTACATGAAAGAAAAGGCTATTGAACTGCCGCGCAGCGGCTTACTGGAAC
>JBDLJW010000211.1:0-2577 GCA_039714135.1 Verrucomicrobiota bacterium | reverse complement strand
TCCACCCACAAGATCTGCCCGGCGAGCAGATCCTTCAGATGCTCACCGCCGTGGGGATTGTTCGCCAGTAGCAGAATGCCGGAGGTGGCGGCGAGGACGAAACTGACACCGATGATCGCTTCCTGTTCACGCGGCCAGCGTCTTCCCGTCCAGCTCAGCAGCCATGCCCCCAGCAATGCCATGCCGATTGCTGTCGTCTGCACGGCCCAGGTTGAGCGCCACTCCAGCAGCGCAGCCAGGAGCACGCCGAAGGCGGCAATCTGCGCCACGGCGAGATCGATAAAAATGATGCCACGGCGCAGCACCTCGTGCCCCAGGGGTACATGGGTGGCAAGCACCACCAGGCCGGCGGCCACCGCCGGCAGCAGGATTGATGCCAGGGTGGCGTCCATCATCCGTCGACCGCCAGCAGCCTGCTGATGGTGTCATCGAAGAGGCCGTAGAGATCCTTCGCCTGCGGTGTGCCGCCAACGGTGAAGGGTAGCTTGACGACCGGGATGCCGCTCTTTCCAGAGAGCCACCTGGCCGACTTCTGCTGCTGGTAAGGCGAGTGGATAATGGCCTTGGCGGGCGTCTTCTCAACCCGCTTGAGCACTTTTACGAGGTGGGCGCTGGTCGGCGGCAGTCCTGGTTTGGGCTCGAGCGCGGCGATCTCCTTGAGCCCCAGCCAGCTCTCGAGATAGATCCAGCTGCGGTGGTGCACCACTACCGGCATGCCCCGCAATGCTGAGCCACGTTTTTTCCAGCGCGTCATCGCCTGCTTCCACTTATTCACAAAGCCGCCATGGCGCTGCTGGTAGTAACCGCTGTTGGCCTTGTCGATGCTCTGCAGCCGCTGCTTCACGACATCGGCCATCTTGAGGATGTTGCGCGGGTCAAGATGCAGATGGGGATTGCCGGCGGCATGCACATCGCCCATGCTGCGCGAGACCCTGCCGAGCACCTCCTGCAAGCGCACATGATCCGCCGCCATGATGTGCCCCGGCTTGCCCGGCAGGATGGCGCCGTTGCCGCTCTTCTTCAACAGTATCGGTAACCAGCCCGCCTCCAGCCCGGCCCCCGAGCAGATCAACAGATCTGCTTTGCGCGCCTTGGCGAGCAGGCTGGGGCGTGCCTGGATATGGTGCGGATCCTGGAAGGCGGTGGTCGCCGAATAGGCCTCGACCTTGTCGCCGCCGATCTCGCGGGCCAGCGAGGCCCACTCCGGCTCGCAGGCAAGGATATTGAGTCTGGCCTGCGCCAGCGGTGTCAGCGTCAACAGCGTGATGGCTAAGATCCATTGAAATCGCATATCTCCTCCTAGAATTGATGGGCGCCATGCGGGCCGAAACTGTAGATAAACTGCACGAAAAACTGGTGGTCGGTGCGCGGTAGCGACCTGTCGTGGTTGTACTGAAAACGCAAGGTCGTGTACTCGTTCGGCACCCAGGCAATGGCGCCACCTATTCGCCAGGGATCATGGTCGCTGGCAAGCCCTGCCTCCTCGAGAACCTCGCTGTCGGCTGCACGGTTGGAACTGCCCAGCCAGTCGTAGCGCAGGCTGGCCTGCCAGTACGGTGGAAACCTGTAGCTTCCCTGGATATAGCCGCCGTGCTGGCGCCCTTCGTATGTCGAGCTCTCCTCAATCCCGTCATCGTCAAAGAGATCGATGCGTCCATCCTCGCGGCGGTACATATACTCCATCTGCAGCTTGAAAAAACGCTCCTTGTAGTTGCCCTGCGGCGCCCACTTGTAGACGAGGTCGAGAGCGTAGATGTCGTTGTCGCCGCTGAATGCCGGCAGATGCGTTTCATCACCGTGCTCGTCAAGGCCATGCTCCTCCTCGACTGCATGGTCCTCATGATGTCCGCCGCCATGATCATGACCATGGCCGCCGAACCGCTCGCCGCTCTCTCCCCCCAGATAGGAGAAGCCCAGCTGCCAGCTGTGACTGTCGTTGATATCGCCGCCGATATCGGCGAACAGGCTCCAGGATCCAATGCCGCCGCCATCATAGGCGAAGGGAAACCCGTCACCGGTAAAGGCCTCCGCGCCGAGCCGCAGGTAGAGGTCCGTCGGTGCGATCCAGGCTGCCTGCAGACCGTCGTCCTTGTATTGGCTGCCCAGCATGCCACGGTAAACCAGCGGCGCATCGACGAAATCCCATGCGTGGGGATGGATGTTGTTCAGATAGCCGATATCAGAGAAAAAGCGCCCACCCTTGAGGGTCACGCCATGCCCCAGACCGAGGGTCTGCAGCCACAGCTCCTCGAGTTCGAACTCCATCTCGTTCTCGTGCTGATGAGCGACGCCGGTGAAACGCCCCTCGAGGAAGCCGCCGATCTCGGTTGAGAAGGCAAACTCGTTATGGCCGAATGACCAGCCCTCGTCATGCAACCCGGCCTCACCGCCGAGCTGGAATCCAGGCAGGCGGTACTCTTCGGGATCCTGTGAATAATTCGAAATGACGCCGTCGACGATGATGCTCGCCTGAGGCTCGGCGTGCAGCGGTGATGCAGCGAGCATCGCGGGCAGCAGGAATGCCCCCGGTAACCTGTAATGAAAAGTCATCTTTTCCCTCTGTTGTTGTAAACAGCA
>JBDLJW010000210.1:0-2594 GCA_039714135.1 Verrucomicrobiota bacterium | reverse complement strand
CTACTTCGGTGCGGTTTTTGGCAGTGCATTCACATCGACGGTTTCCATCCAGCGGCGGAGGGCGTGCCAGCCGTCAAATCCCATCAGGCGGTTGATGTAGCGGTAGCCGTCGCCATAGTCCGGGTCGGGGCAGTTCTCGATGGCATAAAGGGTGTCGGCATAGTTTCGGCGGCGGCAAAACTCGGCGGCGGCCTGCTGGCAGATTCCTTCGTGCACCCATAGCGGCGCATCCTTCAGCCGCGGGAAGTGTTCGTGGATGAGGTCGTGCATCAGTTCGTGTGTGGCGGCCACCCGGAAGACCTCGTCGTTGAGGTGGTCGACGATGTAGATTTTTTCCTTGTCGAGTTCCGGGGCTTTTTTCCATGCCCCGAAGAGGCCGTGTCTGGCCTGCATGGTTTGGCGGCTGTAGAGGCCGCGCACTGAAACCGGTGAATCGCTTTTCCGGATTTTGCTCGAGAGTTTCTGCATTTCGGTTTTATCAACGAGCGTTAGCTCCGGAACGGTTTCGAGCTGGAGCGAGGTCCATGCCTCGAGTTGCCGTCGGGCGCGGTCGTAGTATTTTTGCGCCATGGTTTGCTTCTTCACGGCCCAGCGCATGCAGGAGATGCAGATTTCGCGGCCGTCCGCCAGCCGGGTGGGGTGTGCCGCCGGAAGGCCGCATGAAAAGCAGGGCGGCTGCTTTTCCTTGCAGTCGGTGCAATAGCGATGCCGTGTGATGGCGAAGCCTTTTTCGATGGGGCTTTTACAGATTTCGCATTTGGGCAATGTGGTGTGGAAGCATGTTTTGCTGCAGTAGATTTTCCCGTCCGCCTTGTGGTAGTTGCCCGGGATAGTGTTGTTGCAAACGGAGCATTTTGGCCGGAGCGCATCGACGCACCTCTGGGAGCAGCATGTTCGTCCATCGTACGTCCAGGCTTGCCGCTGGAGTTTTCCGTTGCAGACATCGCATTGCGCCGGCCCCGCGCTCGTTGCCATGCCGGCGCAAAATGCCGCTACGATAAGGAGTTGTTTGGAAAAGGGACCAGGCATGTTGGTTTTGGGCGGCGGGCTAAAAGTTGTATTGTGCGTTGAGCGATTTATAGAATTGTTCCACAAGATCCTGCTTCTGTTGGATTTTAGCATGCTGCTGAGAGACGGCGTCCAGCTCGCCCTTCTTTGTGAACAGCCATGACGAGATCATGTTGAAGTCGTTTTCCAGACTGGATTGGCTGTAGATGAGAAGGAAGCCTTCCGCGCGGAGGTGGTCGCTATAGTCGTATAGGCAGGGATTGCCCAGTACTTCGAACCCGCTGCCTGAGTAGGTAAAGCCTTGGGGGTTGAGCAGGATCCAGTTGTTGGTGGGAAAGGAATGGTTCTCAAAGAGAATGCTGGAAAACTCGGACTGGAGGCGACAGAGCATGAAATCATCGACGTAGCCGTTTTCGATGCCGTTGCAGGTAATGTACATGCTCTTTTTCTGATGGGTGCCGCCGTAGGATTTTCCGCCGAAGTTGAGCTCCTTCAGTAGATAGATGTGTTCAAGTTCGGTGTGAATAACGGAAGCCGGGTGTGCGGCGAGAAATTGCCGGATGACGGCAATCATTCGGGTGGCTTCGCCTATCTCGATTTCGCTGGCGGAAAGGGCGAGGTTTTGAAGATGCCATTCCGGCGGGAAAAACAGATTGGCGTCATACCGGTAATGCACCTGCACGTTGAATTCCGCCTGGATCTGTGCCAGTTGGTCGTCGAGGTAGTCTGTTTCCGTGGAGGCGTTTGCGTAAAAAACAGTCGCCAGTAAGGTTGCAATCAGAATAGAGCTGGTTTTTGCCGTCATTTCCTTTCCTCCCCTAGACAACACAGGCTATTCCGAAGGCATTGGCGTTGCAATGAAAATGCGATGTTTATCGGGGATACAGGCGCGAGACCGCACGCCGCTTGCGGAGGTGCCGAGTTCAGGGAATGAACCCATGTATAATCCGGATAAATGCATGTTTTCTTGTTCCAATGGGAGGAAATTCAGAGATAGACTCCTTGCCAATCTTTAGGGAAGGATGGCTTGAATGGCGGATAGGCAGATCATGGTGATTTCGGTGATGGCGAAGGATCGCCCGGGAATTGTGGCGGAAGTGACGGAGGGGATCAGTGCGCTGGGGGGCAACCTGGCCGATCTGCGCGAGTCGGTCTTGTGCGGTTATTTTACAATGATCGTCATTGCAGGATTCCCTTCGGCGGTATCTGCGAAGCAGGTGGAGGAGACCCTTGCCGGGGAAACCGCTGCGTGCGTATCGGTGGCGTTGGCCGAGGGGTCGCTGACGGATGCCGCAGACACGGAGCACGCTTATGTGCTTTCCGCCATCGGGCGCGACCGCGTCGGGCTGGTGGCGCAGATTTCGCGCTTCTGTTTTGACCGGGGGGTGAATATTCTCGATCTCGCTTCGCATGTCGAGGGCGACCAATATACCATGATGCTTCAGATTGACCTCTCGAACATACAGTCCCTCGAAAGCTTCAAATCCGAGCTTTCCGCTTTCGGGGAAGAGAGCGGTCTTAACATTGTGCTGCAGCACAACGATATTTTCAGAGCCACCAATGAAATATAGGCACTAGGCAAAAGG
>JBDLJW010000209.1:0-2603 GCA_039714135.1 Verrucomicrobiota bacterium | reverse complement strand
AACCCTACCAGCTTCTGACCGCTGCAAGACACAAAATGAAAGAGACGCTTCACCGGAGCAAATACTGTGCTAAAACGGCTTAACTTAGTGCCATTCCGGACTGACCCCTTTTTCGCGGCATCCCGCGCCTTGAATTCGTTATCGACCATGCCGCCATCGACCACATCCGGTCCCAGTGCGGCAATGCGGTCGCGGATCTGCGCATGATATCCGTTGAGGTTGTCGAGCAACCCATCAAACTGCGCCCAATACGTATCCAGCCCAATGGAAAACAATCCTGCATTCATCGTTTTTAAATCCTCTACAACTTGATCAAGAGCGGATGGAGCTACAGGCCATGCTACCGATTATTCCAAAGTACCCTTATGACCTTGGCGCGGGGCGGATAGACCCGTTCGCCTGCCTTGCTGAAATGGCGGCCAACAGGGAATGTCCGCAGGAAATCGATGATTTCCAGCATCCAGTCGTTTGAAATGCTCTGGGCAATGATTACGCCGCGCTCGTCGGTCACCACCACCATGTGGCCCTTGAATCTCTCCCCGCGCCGGTTTGAAGCCGCGGCGGCGATGGGAACATCGATATAATCCCTCAAATAGGTTTTCTTTCCCCAGAGTTCATAGCGTTCTTCAGGTTCCTCCGACGGAACGAATGTTCCCTCCTGCCGATCGAGCAGGATATAGTTGTCGCCATCGATCTCGTCGGCAATGGAGAAGAGTTCCACCTTCAACTCTTTCGTATAGGGTTTCTGGTTGGTCTTCTCGATCTTCACCCCGGCGGTGAGTTCACGCATGGTAGGCCCCCTCATTACGTATGGAAGATCCTTGAAACGGAATATATCCGTCTCCTTCAGGAAGGTGATCTTCAGCGGCGGCGGGGATGCCAGTTCCAGATAGTCGAGATCCTCCCCTGAAAACTCGCTAAGCGGAACCTTAACCTGCCTGCCGCGCGGGGTCTTGAGCACCACCTTGTCCCCGAACTCCATCACAAGCTCTGCTTCAACGACCTTGCCGCTGCTTAGGGTCCATTGGCGGAGGGCGGATGCGGGTTCCGGGATACGAGATGCGGGTTCCGGGATGGCGGGCGCTTCCTTCTCTTCCGGCACCGGTTCGCTTTTTGGAACCACGTAGTCGCAAAAAACCGGCCCGTTGGTGACGGAATAGTGGTCTTCGTAGAGGAACTCGTAAATGGCATCGACCTGGTCGCGGGAGAGTTCGGCGGTCTTGAAGATCGGCAACATTGGCCCGCCTTCAAAATTTGTGGGATAGTCCACCCCTTCCTCCTCGATCACCAGCATGGCTGCGGTAAGCCCGCCGCCGTATTCCCCGAAAATCACCTCCATGTCCAGCGGCACCCCGGGTTCGAGATCCATCCATTGGCCGGCATAGGCCGGCCACTGCCCCAAATGGTAGTTGGTGCGCTTCGAATCTTTCCCATCCCAGCAATGGGCGAACAGGTTGTAGAAATCCAACACCACGCGTCCATCCACACGAACCACCATGAAGTTGTCCCCCATGCACCAGAAACGGAAACGCCCGCCCTCCGGATGCACGAGCTGGCCCTTGTAGTGCAGCAAATAATCATAGGCGGCCATATCCCGTTCATTGAAGGCCAACGGGGCAAAATGGGACAGGCAGGTGCTAATCATGATCGTCGGGGAATAGAGCTTGTTCGGAGAACGATAGAAACGCGCGAATGTCGAGGTCTTCCACCCGCTTCGGATGAATTTTTCTATTTGCCGCCTCATTCCATCGTCGCCAGGCGCCACGGAGAGCGGCTTGCCTTGGCGGTTGCGCTTAAAGTCATAGAGGATTCCCTCCAGATCATTCCCGATGCTCCGCCCACTGCCATATATGCTGACGGTCTCCAAGTCCGGCATCGTATCAAAACCACCGACGATCCCTTCGCCCAGCCCTTCGCCTCCCATTCCGGACAGTTCCGGAAGCTGGATCTCGGGCATATTGACGGGGTTGACCTTGGCCAGGATATGCTGGGCCTTCTTGGGCCGGGAAGATTTCTTGATCCTCGGCTTCGGCTTCTTGAGCTTCATCTTTGGCCGCTCGACCGCCTTGGGCGGCTCGAACTCGATCTCCTTCTTCTTCACCACCGTGAAGACCACCAGCAGTCCGGCAAGGAAGAACAGCGCGGCATGGATCGCAATGCTCAGCAGCACCGCGCTCGGCATCCCCTTGGTTATTTTTTTTGTTTTTCCATTCCTTCGCGCCATATCAGCCTCCGTTTTCAGGATATTTTAGACTGGATAACAGGATCGACAGGATTCATTTGGGTGATCTATCCAGTCTAGATCTGGTAGCCCGTAGAATTCCGGCGAGCGTTTTTCTTCCTCCCCGAATCCCTCACGACCAGTCCGGGTTGGATCCGAATATGTTCGACCGGCCTAGCGGAATCATCCAGACACTTTCCACGACCCGCTGTCTTTTTGTTTTCTATTGCTGTCATCCATCTATACATACTCGACACAACCAGCGCGTCAACCTTTTTTCAATCAGGACATTCCCCACTTTTTTCAGCTGAATCCCGGCAACAGGTTTTGAAGGCTCTCTTTGGGTGGTGGCCTCACTGTTTTCGGGCTAATCCGCGAGAGC
>JBDLJW010000208.1:0-2608 GCA_039714135.1 Verrucomicrobiota bacterium | reverse complement strand
TTAAAATACACCACTTGTGGTCGATTCAAAATGCACCACCCAAGAGGCTTTTTGTTAACTGTTAATTTCTGTCCGGTCAAGTGACCTTTCCCTTTTTCATTTTCTTCCGAAAGGAAGATAATTCCCGTCGGCCAAAACGGAGCCAAAGACCAACCCGATTCCGTATAAGTGCCCGCAGGGCCGGAGCGCAGCGGAGTTATGCCGGAATCGGGTTGGTGTTCTGGCGGAGGCTTTGGCATCAGCAGGCAACCTCCTTGCTTGATGGGCTTTCGTTGCGCAACCGGTAGCTGCGCCCTTTGAAGGGGATGACCTCGGCGCTCTGAAGGAGCCGGTCGAGGATCGCCCCCGCGGCAGGCACGTCACCGATCAGGTGTCCCCAGTCTTCGATGGGCCGGTTGCTGGTCATCAGTGTGGAGCGAAGCTCGTAGCGGCGCATGATGACTTCGAACAGATGTTCGCCGGCCCGGGCGGGCAGTTGTTTAAGCCCCATGTCGTCGATGATGAGCAGGTCGGGCTTGAGGTATTTACTAAGCAGCTTTCCGGATGCGAGGGCTTCTTCGTCCATGAGTTCGCGCACCAGGTCGAAGATGGAGATGTAGCGCACGGTGTGGCCGCGTTTGATGGCTTCGTAGCCGATGGCCTGCGCGAGGTGGGTTTTGCCGGTGCCGGGCGGACCGACCATAAGCAGATCCGTGTGCCGGCGAATGAAGGCGCAGGTGGCGAGTTCAAGGATGCGGCGGCGGTCGAGATTGGGATTGAACTGCCAGTCGAAGTGGTCCAAGGGCTTCATGTTTACGAAGCGGGCGGCCTTGAGGGCCCGGGCGGTTTTCCGGTCGGTGCGCAGGGCCAGCTCGTCATCCACAAGCAGTTCGAGGAACTGTTCGTGGCCGAGACCGGCGGCCTGGGCCTCCTGCAGCCGGATGGCGAGGTTTTCGCGTATGCCGGGAAGCCGGAGTCGTTTGAGGTTGGCATCGAGGTGTGTGTTCATTGGAATAGTCCTTTGCTGTTGGTGATTTGTTCGTATTCTGAAGTTGCACGAATGAGGGGATGGTCTTCTATGAAGGCGAAGCTCTGTTGTTCGATCGACCGGGATTCAATGTGCCTTTTAAGCCCTTTGAGACTGAACTCCTGGGCTTCGAGGGCCTGGGCGCATCCGATGTTGATGGCTGAGCAGGGATGCTTTTTCCGCATGGAGAGCAGTCCGTTGAGCACGCGGGTGCCGGGAACGCCGCGCTCGGCGAGCATGGCCTTGGCCCAGGCGTGCGCCCCGTCGCCGATGTTCCACGCCTTCCTCAGCATCCATTCGTTGCCGAGTTCGGGGTTGGAGATCTTTTCGGGCGGGATGTGTTCGCGCCGCGTACTGCGCTGGCCGGGTTCTTTGTGTGCATGAACGCAGAGACGCTCCATGGCATTGTTGAAGATCTGAACAAGGCGCCCGTCGTGGCGCACCCAGACTTCGCGGCGGGTATATTCGGGCGGAACCGAATAGTAGGCTCTGGCCACCTCCACATGGCCGTCGCGGTGCACCTTCCGACGCCCCTCCTGAAACGCGGGAAACAGATCCGGCGGCAGGACGCCCAGATGCGGCTTCTCTTCGTTGAACATTTGCTGCACCTGGCGTCGGGTGGTGCCGTGGATGCGCTTGTCGGCCACATTAATCTCCCAGTCGCGCAGGTGGGCGTTCTGTTCGGCGAGGGATTTAAAGCTGCGGCCCTTGAGTGCATTGTCCTGCGCATAGCCGACCTGACGCTCCACCTTGCCTTTGTGGCGCGGCGTGCGCACCCGCGAGGGCAGGATGCATGTGCCGTAGTGCGCAGCAAAGTCGCGCAGCTTCGGGTTGAGCTCCGGGTCGTACACGCACGGCTTGATCACCCCCGCCTTGAGGTTGTCGATCACCACCGTTTCGGGTACGCCGCCAAAATGGCGGAACGCATTCTCCAGAGCCCTGAGGAAACACTCGGTCTCCTGCGTGAAGGAGACCTCGGAATAGGCCTTGCGGCTGCAACTGAGTACCACGCGGAACAGATGGGTCTTCCGGCGCTTCCCGTCTTCTCCGACGATCCATGCCCCCGTTCCATAGTCCACCTGGCACTCCGTCCCCGGCAACACCTCCATGCGGCGGAAGGGAATCTCGTCGCACTCCTGGAGCTTCCGCACATACCGTTTAACCGATTCGTAGCCGCCTTCAAAGCCCCTGTCCGATTGCAGATCCTGAAAAATCCGCTGGGCGCTCAGGCCGAGTTTCATCCGCTCCAGGATATACTCGTCGTATAGCACGCACTTGCTCCGCCGCCCGGCGGTCGAAATGGTGCACTTTGGTTCTTCGCCCTCGTTATTCCCGGTGGTCGAAATGGTGCATTTTGAATCCTGCGCCAAATACTTGCTGACTGTTCTTCGGTTAACTTTCAGTTTTTTTGCAATGCGCCGAATACTCCATCCGCGCCTGCCCAGTTCCTTTATTGTCTCAATCATACTGTCCTCAAGGATATTGCTCATATTTCCGTCTCCATTGCTTTCGTTTTAGAAAGCCGGAAATAAAAACATTTATTCCTCAAGGTGGTGCATTTTGATTCGACCAGGGGTGGTGCATTTTAAGTGACCGCTGACA
>JBDLJW010000207.1:0-2622 GCA_039714135.1 Verrucomicrobiota bacterium | reverse complement strand
TTATAACTTTGTGCTCTTAGTGTCTTTGTGTTTCATTTTCTATCAAGTTCGTTGCGGATCAGCTCCGCCGTTTTCTTTCCAATGCCCGGCGCTTCGGCAATCTGCTCAATAGTTGCACGACCAAGCCGGGCAATCGAGCCGAAATATTTCAACAGCGTCTCCTTTTTCGCCGCGCCTATCCCTGGAATTTCATCGAGGCGCGACTCCATAATGCGTTGGCGGCGCAGGTCGCGGTGATAGGTGATGGCAAAGCGGTGTGCCTCGTCGCGCAGTCGCGTCACCACCGCCAGCCCCGCCGAATAGCGTGGGAGAACAAGGTTGCCGCTGTTGTTTTCATAGTCCCAAACAATCTCTTCATAGCGTTTCGCCAACCCGACAACCGGTAGATCGCCGAGGCCCAGCTCCACCAGTTCAGCCTTGGCGGCGCGAAGCTGTGTAATGCCGCCGTCGACCATCACAATCCCCGGCAGCGGCTTCTTTTCGTGCAGGAGGCGCGAATAGCGACGCCGCACCACCTCCGCCATTGATCGGGGATCGTCCGCCCCCTCCACGGTCTTGATGCGGAAACGCCGGTAGCGGTTTGGATACGGCACGCCGTCGAGCGAACAAACCATACTCGCCACCGAACTGGTGCCGGAAATATTGGAGATATCGAAGCATTCAATCACACGCGGTTCCAGCGGCAGTTTCAATTGCTTTTGCAGCTCCTTCAACCCAAGCCGCGCCTCGTCCTGCTTCATCTTCGGCGTCTTGCGCACCCTGGCCCGTTCCTTCACGGCATTGTGCAGATGCAGCAGCATGTCGCGCAAGGCGGCGGCCTCCTCGAACCGTTGTTCGGCGGCGGCAGATTCCATCTCGACGCGCAACTCCTTGAGCATTTCCATGCGCTCGCCCCGCAAAAATGCACAGGCCTCCTCCACCCTCTTCCGATATTCCTCCGCCGAAACCTTTCCAATGCAGGGCGCCGAGCAGTTGGCAATGATGTCGTTGCTGCAATGCTTGTAGGTATCCGCATCCGGCACACGCGGCCTGCAACGCCGAAGACCAAAGCGCCGCTCCAGAAACTCAATCGCCACCTTGGCCGCCATGCCGGAGGTATAGGGGCCGAAATAGAGTGCTCCGTCACTTTTTTTGATCCGGCATTTCCCAAGGGAAGGAAACGGATGCTGCACATCAACGCGGATCATCACGAAGCGCTTATCGTCCTTCCACAAGGTATTGTAGTGCGGCCGATATTCCTTAATCAGCCGACCCTCCGTCAAAATCGCCTCCGCCTCGGACTTAAGCACTACAATATCAAAATCGACAATGGAACTGATCAGGCTGCGGATCTTCGGCTGGGCGGTGCGGCGGGTGTGGCTCCGGAAATAGCTCTGCACCCGCTTGCGCAACGAGGCGGCCTTGCCGATGTAGATAATCTTACCGTCGCGGTCGCGCATCAAATAGCAACCCGGCTCGTCCGGCAGGTTTTTCAGCTTTTCCCTGATGGTTTTGGAAAATTCCATGGCCATGGATTTAAGCATGCCGACCCCATGGCACAAAGCCCAGTTTCAATCCGTTTTAGGTAGAAATTAGGCTTGAGCCTCCCCAAGCGAAGCACAACCATGAAGACCTCAGCCAAGAGAGGCTCATGGACATGCTACTGAACATCCTAAAAGAGATCTGGATTGTTACCACCGCAATGGCACCCTATCTCCTTTTTGGCTTCCTGATGGCCGGCATCCTGTCCGTCCTGATTTCCCAAAACTATGTACGGCGCCATCTCGGCGAAGGCGGCTGGCTGCAATCGCTGAAGGCGGCCCTGCTGGGCGTCCCCCTGCCCATCTGCTCCTGCGGCGTGATTCCACTGGCGGCATCGCTGCGGAAACACGGCGCCAGCCGAGCGGCAACCGCCTCCTTCCTGGCCTCAACCCCCCAGACCGGCGTAGACAGCCTGATGATCACCTACGCCCTGCTCGGGTGGGTCTACGCCATATTCCGCGCGGCGGTTGCATTCCTCTCCGGCATTGCCTGCGGCACGGCGGTTGGCGCCGTCTCTCCCGAAAAAGAGCCGGAGGCCCCCGACTGCACCGACGAATGCTGCCAGCCAAACAACACCCATATCGTCAAACGCATGCTCTCCTACGGCTTCATCTCCCTGCCCCGCGATATCGCCCGGGCCATGGTAATCGGCATCATTGCCTCCGGCATCATCAGCGGACTGGTTCCCGAAAACTTCTTTGCCGACCGCATGGGAGATTCCGTCGCCGCCATGTTCCTCATGCTGCTCATCGGGATCCCGCTCTATGTCTGCTCCTCCGGCTCGGTCCCCATCGCCCTCGCATTCATCAAAGCAGGAATATCGCCCGGCGCCGCACTCATTTTCCTTATCACCGGCCCCGCCACCAACGCGGCAACACTGACCACCCTTTGGAAAATAATCGGACGCAAACAGCTGGTTGTTTTTCTCGTCACACTCTCACTATGCGCACTGTCCGCCGGATTCATCATAAACTCCGTCGGGCTCCAGCAAAACGTCATCGAACATGCCTGCAAAACCGATGCACACGCCGGATGGTTCGAATACCTCTGCACCGCCGCACTGATCGTTATTCTGATCAAAGGCATGCTCCCCGAAAAACA
>JBDLJW010000206.1:0-2643 GCA_039714135.1 Verrucomicrobiota bacterium | reverse complement strand
ATGAAACTTGATTCCAAAATTCCCGCCGGGGCGATGGCCGAAAAGTGGACGAACCACAAGTTCAACGTCAAGCTGGTCAACCCGGCCAACAAGCGGAAGCACAAGGTCATTGTGGTCGGCACCGGCCTTGCCGGGGCATCGGCTGCCGCAAGCCTTTCCGAGCTGGGCTATCCCGTCCACTGCTTCACCTATTCCGACAGCCCGCGCCGCGCGCACTCCATCGCCGCGCAGGGCGGCATCAACGCCGCCAAGAACTATCCCAACGACGGCGACTCCGTCTACCGCCTCTTCTACGACACCGTCAAGGGCGGCGATTTCCGCTCGCGCGAGGCCAACGTCTACCGCCTGGCCGAGGTCAGCAACCAGATCATCGATCATTGCGTTGCGCAGGGCGTTCCGTTTGCGCGCGAATACGGCGGCTATTTTGCCAACCGCTCCTTCGGCGGCGCGCAGGTTTCGCGCACCTTCTACGCCCGCGGCCAGACCGGCCAGCAATTGCTGATCGGTGCCTACGGCGCACTCTCAAAGGAGATCAAAACGGGCGGCGTCACGATGCATACCCGCACCGAGGTGGTCGACGTTGTGGTGATCGACGGACAGTCGCGCGGCATTATTGCCCGCGACCTCGTTACCGGCGAGCTGACCCGCCACGAAGCCGACGCCGTCGTGCTGGCCACCGGCGGCTACGGCAATGTTTTCTTTCTTTCAACCAACGCCATGAACTGCAACGCCAGCGCCGCGTGGCGCGCGTATAAAAAGGGGGCGGCCTTCGCCAACCCGTGCTACACGCAGATCCACCCGACCTGCATTCCGATGCACGGCGAATACCAATCCAAGCTCACGCTCATGTCCGAAAGCCTCCGCAACGACGGTCGCATCTGGGTTCCGAAAAAGGCGGGCGACAAACGGCCACCCAATGAGATCCCCGAGGATGAACGCGACTATTATCTCGAACGCAAATACCCCAGCTTCGGCAACCTTGTTCCGCGCGACCTCGCCTCGCGCAATGCCAAGATGGTCTGCGACGAAGGGCGCGGCGTCGGCCCGACCGGCAACGCGGTCTATCTCGATTTTGCCGACGCCATCGAGCGCCTTGGCCGCGACAATATCGAAGCCAAGTACGGCAACCTGTTCGAGATGTACAACCGCATTACCGACGAAGATCCATACACCGTGCCGATGCGGATCTTCCCCGCCGTTCACTACACGATGGGCGGCCTTTGGGTGGACTATAACCTAATGACCTCGCTGCCCGGCCTCTACGCCATCGGCGAAGTCAACTTTTCCGACCACGGCGCCAACCGCCTCGGCGCATCCGCGCTCATGCAGGGGCTGGCCGATGGCTATTTTGTGCTGCCGAACACCATCAACGACTATCTTGCCGGCGCCGAAATCACAGAGGTTGGAACCGACCACGAAGCCTTTGTCGCCGCCGAAAAGGCCGTGCAGGACAAGCTCGACAGGTTGCTTTCCGTCAACGGCGGCCGCACGGTCGACGACTTCCACCGCGAACTCGGTCTCCTGCTCTGGGAAAACTGCGGCATGGCGCGCAACGAGGCGGGGCTGAAGGCGGCGCTCGAAAAGATCCCGCAGATCCGCGAGGCCTTCTGGCAGGATGTCAATGTGCCCGGCTCCGCCGATGATCTGAACCAGGCGCTGGAAAAAGCCAACCGCGTGGCCGACTTCATGGAGTTTGCCGAGCTGATGGTGAAGGACGCGTTGCACCGCGCCGAATCGTGCGGCGGTCATTTCCGGGAGGAGAGTCAAACGGAAGAGGGCGAAGCCCTGCGTGACGATGAAGACTTTTGCCATGTTGCCGCGTGGGAGTTCCAGGGGCTCGATAACGAGCCGGTGCTCCACAGGGAAGAGCTGGAATTTGAAGAGGTGAAACTAAGCCAAAGGTCGTATAAATAGGGATTAAACACAAAGGCACCAAGAGCACAAAGACTTCGTGGTCTTCGTGCCTTGAGCGAAGCGGGTGTTTAAAAAAGAGGAATTGGGCATGGCGGAAAAAATCAATGTAACGCTGAAGGTCTGGCGCCAGAACCAGGACGAAAAGGGGCGGTTTGAAATCTATCAGGCGCAGGATATCGACACCGATGCCTCGTTCCTTGAAATGCTCGACATCGTGAACGAGCAGCTCACCCTCAACGGCGTGGAGCCGATTGCCTTCGAGCACGATTGTCGCGAGGGCATCTGCGGCTGTTGCGGCGCGGTGGTCAATGGCAAGACGCACGGCTCGCATGAGCGCACCACGCTCTGCCAGCTGCATATGCGCAAGTTTGAAAACAACGACCAGATTGTAATCGAACCTTTCCGCGCCAAGCCGTTTCAGGTGATCAAGGATTTGATTGTCGACCGCACGGGCCTCGACGCGATTATCTGCGAGGGTGGTTATGTTTCGGTCAAGACCGGCAACGCACCGGAGGCCTCGACGACCCCGGTTAAAAAAGAGCTGGCCGAGGCGGCGATGGATGCGGCCGAGTGCATCGGTTGCGGTGCATGTGTTGCGGCCTGCCCGAATGGTGCGGCCATGCTCTTTACGGCGGCGAAGGTCAGCCAATATGCCCTCCTGCCGCAGGGCCATCCCGAGCGCACGCAGCGCGCGCTGAACATGGTGGCGAAGATGGACGAGCTCGGCTT